>NZ_CM001441.1:5309416-5660978 GCF_000244895.1 Desulfosporosinus youngiae DSM 17734 | reverse complement strand
TTTTTTTTAAATAATTTTCTATGGTTTCATACTTGCTCCTGAAACGTTTAAACTGAAGCATAGTGAGTTAGAATATAGGTATGGAAGCCTGGAGGACTTATGTTACAAAAAAAATACCGCTTGCGCCAAAAATCGGGCTTCAAAACAATTTTTGAACTCGGAAAAAACTATTCTAACAAATATGTTGCTATTTATATTTTTTCTAAAGGACCTAATCGCTTTGCTTTTATCGCCTCTAAAAAAGTTGGAAATGCTGTTCAACGTAATCGGGCAAAGAGATTGATGAGGGAAGTCATCCGCCTTCATCTATCAGAAATAAGAAAAGATATACAAATTATTTGTATTGCTAGGGTGAGAATCAAAGGAGTTTCCTACTCTGAAGTCGAAAAGAGTATAATGAATATTTTATGGAAAGCTAATATATTGAAAAAAGTGAGTAAATAAATGAATTATATTTTGGTTGGTTTGATTCGTGTGTACCAAAAATTTATTTCTCCTTTAAAGGGACAAACTTGCCGTTTTTATCCCAGCTGTTCGGAATATTCCATTCAGGCTTTACAGAAGTACGGACTTATTAAAGGAAGTTGGAAATCAATTAGAAGAATCCTAAGATGTCATCCGTTTAATCCGGGAGGGCATGATCCAGTTTAAGGAGGGCTTTTGTGAGTACGATCGTTGAGGGAATGAAGAATTTATTAGATATACTCTATAATTTGTCAAGTTCAGTAGGTCTGCCCTATTATGGGGTAGCCATTATACTTTTAACTATGTTAATTAAAACCCTGATCTTTCCGTTGACTTATAAACAAATGGCCTCGATGCGTAAAACCGTTGATTTACAGCCAAAGATTAAAGCGCTGCAGGAAAAATACAAAAATAATAAAGAAAAAGCTAATGCTGCAGTTATGGAGTTATACAAAGAACATAATGTTAACCCATTAGGCGGTTGTCTGCCGATTTTAGTTCAACTGCCGATTTTTTGGGCATTATATAGCGCACTGCTAAATTTTCCGTATGATCCGACAAATCCTACTGCGCATTTGTTCCTAGGTTTTGATTTGACAAGAAAATATGGATTTGCTCTTTCTTATCATTTAATTCTGCCTATATTTGCCGCAGCAACTACTTATCTGCAAACCAGATTGACCAGTCCAAATGCTACAACAGACCCAACCCAAAAGACGATGTTGTACATTATGCCGGCATTTTTTGCTTACATTAGTGCTACGGTTCCAGCAGGCTTAGCCTTATATTGGGTAACTATGAATGTTGTGTCGATTTTTCAACAATTGTTTATTAATAACAGATTATCGAACAAAACTAAGAAAGCAATATAGGGAACGTGTAAGCGTGAGGAGGATCGTTCATGAGGATTGCAGAGAAAACTGGGAAGACAGTTGAAGAAGCTATCTGTGCGGGGATTACCGAGTTGGGCGTTGATCGTGATCGTGTTAAAATTGAGGTTTTAGAAGAACCTGCTAAGAAAGGGCTATTTGGTCTCTTTGGAACTCGTCTTGCAAGAGTACGTGTTTCTTATGAAGATAATCCGGGTCTGTTAGCTGCTGACTTTATACAAAAGGTCTGTCAGGCGATTAGTGTAAAAGCTGATACCCAGGTGAGTAAAACTGGAGAACACTGGCATATTAATATAGCTGGTCCGGAACTTGGGATTCTTATCGGCCGGCGTGGAGATACGCTGGATGCTCTTCAATATTTAACAAATTTAGCCGTGGCAAAACAACTCTCTGAGAGAGTGCGAATTATTGTTGATGTAGAAGGATATAGGCTGCGTCGCGAAGAAACTTTGGTTCGTCTCGCCAAACGATTATCAGAAAAAGTAAAGAGGACAGGCACAAGGATAGTGTTAGAGCCGATGAACCCTCATGAGCGGCGAATTATCCACACTTCTTTACAGGATGAAGCTAGAATTTCAACCTTTAGTGAGGGCGATGATCCGAATCGAAGGGTTGTAATATCACTTAAAAGAGGCTAAAGAGGGGTAAACCCCCTCTTTTTTATTCTAATCAGACGAAGAACTATAGATTAGTTCAATAGATGGAGCTGAATGCTTTGGAAGATACGATTGTGGCAATGGCAACGGCCATGGGTGAGGCAAGTATTCATATTTTAAGATTAAGTGGTTCTAAAGCCAGGGAAATTATTGAAAAATCCTTTGAACCGCAGAATAAAAAACGCTGGTTACTTGACGAAAATTTTACTCTGAATCTTGGGGTTTTACGTGATGAGGATAGAATTCTTGATGAAGTTCTGATCGGCAGGATGTTGGCTCCTTCTTCTTATACAGGTGAGGATGTTTATGAAATCAACTGTCATGGAGGCCCTTTTGTTGCTCAGAGAATTTTAGAGGCCTGTATTCGTCATGGTGCACGGTTAGCTGAACCAGGTGAGTTCTCTAAACGGGCGTTTTTGAACGGAAAGCTTGATTTAGTTCAAGCAGAGGCCGTGATTGATTTAATTAGCTCTCGAACTGAGACATCTGCAAATTTAGCATTATCTCAGTTGAATGGCGGACTCTCAGATTCAATTATTAGTTTAAGGGAAGAAATTTTAGAAGTTCTTGCCTTCATAGAAGCCGGCATAGATTTTCCGGAAGATGATGTTGAAAGCTTAGATAGAGAATCTCTTCAGTCCTTAATTAATAAGGCTCTTATTCATGCCAATCGTTTATTGGCAGGGAGTAAGACAGGTAAAATACTGCGGGAAGGCTTACTTACGGTCATTGTTGGACAACCTAATGTTGGAAAATCAAGTTTGCTTAACGCTCTTTTGCATGAAGAACGAGCGATTGTGACGGATATTCCGGGAACAACACGTGATGAAATTAGGGAATCTGTCAGTGTAGGAGGAATCCTTCTGCAATTGGTAGATACGGCAGGTATCTGTGAGAGTGATGATCTTGTAGAGCGTCTTGGCATTGAAAGATCTTGGAAAGCCTTAACAACGGCTGAATTAATCTTGTTAGTGGTGCAGGCTGATAGGCCCCTGACAGAGATAGACTATCAGATTTTAAATACTTACGACCATAAGGTTATTGTGCTTGTTAATAAAATAGATTTATTGAACGAAAATCAAGAGGTTATTTCGCTTAGTGAGAAAGGATTCTGGATACCTTTTTCGGTTCATGAGAACAGGGGATTTACAGAGCTGGAAGAGGAAATAAGAAAGAGAGTTTATCAAGGAGAGAGTATTCCCTCCACAGATCCACTTCTTTCCAATGTACGGCAGATTTCTTCTTTAGTGCATTGTGACAGTGCTTTGAAACAAGCACTGGAGAGTTTGCAGTTAGGGATGCCTTGGGATATACTTTCTATTGATATTCGACGAGCTTTACAATATGTTTCGGAAATAACAGGTCATGATGTTCAAGAGTCCCTTCTTGAGGATATTTTTTCTCGATTTTGTATTGGAAAGTAGGATGAGTTTTGGAATACTTTGCTGGAAAATACGATGTGATCGTCGTCGGAGCAGGACATGCCGGATGTGAGGCCGCTCTTGCCGCCGCACGAATTGGCTGCGAGACGCTTTTGCTTACTTTAAGTTTAGATACGGTTGCACATATGCCGTGTAATCCTTCTCTGGGAGGACCAGCTAAGGGGCATTTAGTTCGGGAAATTGATGCTTTAGGTGGTCAAATGGGTATTACTGCGGATGAGACCTCGTTACAAGTTAAAATGCTGAATACTGGAAAGGGTCCGGCTGTTCATGCCTTGAGAATACAATCGGATAAACAAGCCTATCAAAATCATATGCGAAATGTGTTGCTTTCGCAGCCTCAATTGACGATTATTCAAGGTCTTGTAGAAAGAATTGTTGTTGATAATTATAAGATAGCCGGTGTTGTAACTCGTACCGGTGCACGATTTGAATCAGGGAATATTGTATTGACAAGCGGAACTTATCTGCGCGGCAGGATAATTATTGGAGATTCTATGTACCAAGGCGGACCCAATGGTCAGATGCCGGCAATGTCTCTTTCAGATTCGCTCAAAGAATTCGGTGTAGAATTAGGCAGATTTAAAACAGGAACACCACCAAGGATTCAGCGCCAGTCTGTTGATTATTCAAAGTTTTCTATCCAACCCGGTGATCAAATCCCTTGGCGTTTTTCATTTATGCCCACTGAGTCTAAGTTTTGGCATGGAGATCCTTCTAAACAAGAATCCTGTTGGTTAGGATATACCTCAGCTAAAACTCACGGTATTATTCGGGATAATCTTTATCGTGCACCTTTGTACTCAGGAAAAATTGAGGGCATTGGTCCGCGCTATTGTCCTTCCATCGAAGATAAAGTGGTTCGTTTCGCGGATCGGGATTCTCATCAGATTTTTTTAGAGCCTGAAGGCTGGCAGAGTGATGAACTTTATGTGGCAGGTTTATCGACCAGCATGCCTGAGGAGGTTCAAATTCAAATATTGGAAAGTATTCCAGGTTTAGAGAATGTTCGTATGTTAAGACCTGGGTATGCAATTGAATATGATTATGTTTTACCTCGTCAGCTTTCCCTTTGTTTAGAGGTTCGCCAATTAAAAGGTTTATTTACGGCCGGGCAGCTAAATGGAACATCCGGATATGAGGAAGCAGCAGCTCAGGGATTAATCGCAGGAGTTAATGCTGCTTTGCAAGCATTAGGAAAAGACCCTTTTGTTCTTCGGCGTTCAGATGGTTATGCAGGAGTCTTAGTGGATGATCTAGTCACAAAGGGTGTTAAAGAGCCTTATCGTCTTTTAACATCCCGAGCTGAGTATCGGCTTGTACTTCGTCAGGATAATGCTGATCTGAGATTAACTGAGAAAGGACGAGGGGTTGGATTAGTCAACGAAGAACGGTGGCAGCGTTTTAATGAAAAGAAGAAAAACTTTGAGTATATAAAAGGATGTTTAAAATCTACGGTTTTCTCCCCTCTGAGAGAAGATCTGCAAGTGATGTTAATTGAAGCAAAGTCTACTCCTACACGGGGAGGAATAAGCGCGCAAGAGTTGATCCGCAGACCGGAACTTTCTCTTAAACATCTCATAAAGCTTATCCCTGAGTTGAATAAGTTTGATCCGGAAGTTTTAGAAGTGGCTGAGATTGAGGCCAAGTATGCTGGATATATTGAAAAGCAATTAGAGGATATTGAAAAATTTTCCAAATTGGAAGAGCGGATTCTTCCGGTCACTATTAATTACGACGATATCCGGGGCTTATCCACTGAAGGAAGACAAAGGCTTATGGAGGTCAAGCCTCTAAATTTAGGACAGGCTTCTCGAATTACAGGAGTAACTCCGGCTGATATTTCCGTTTTACTCGTTTTTTTAGAACAGCGACGTAGAAAGGAGAAATAACGGTGTTTAATGAGTATGCTCCTTTAATTAAAAGGTTAACCTATGAATATATTGGCTGTGATTTAAGCGAATTACAGGTTACTCAGCTTTGTCAATTTGGGGACCTCTTGCTTGAGTGGAATCAGAAATTGAATTTGACAAGAATTACGGATCCCCAAGATGTTATTTTAAAGCACTTTATAGATTCGATGGTTCTTTCTAAATTTATTCAAGGTAATAGATTTGCTGATTTAGGTACCGGAGCAGGGTTTCCGGGTATCCCGCTTAAGATTTTGCGGCCGGAGTTAAGTGTTGTTCTAGTAGATTCTCTAAAAAAGAGATTAGATTTTCTTGACATGGTGATTAAAAAATTAAATTTAAAAAAGGTTATAACGGTTCATGCCAGGGCAGAAGATTTTGGCAGAGATTCACATTACAGAGGATATTTTGACACCGTAAGCTCACGTGCAGTGGCTAGACTTCCTATTTTGTTGGAGTTTGCCTTGCCTGTTCTTAAAGTAAATGGTCTTTTTCTGGCTGCAAAGGGATTACAGGCTGATCAAGAATTAGCAGAATCTGAGAAGGCTTTAAAGATCTTAGGTGGAATCTGTGAGGGAATCGAACATTTTAATTTGGGAGAGAATGCCGAGCATCGAGCAGTGCTATTAATTCGGAAAGAGATTCAGACCCCTTCACAATTTCCGCGAAAAGCTGGTACTCCTAATAAGAATCCTATTGTTTGAGTTGTTAGATCCTAAATAATTAGTTCGAATAGGGCATTACTCAAAGAAGTAAGGCTCTTTTTTATGTAGGACTGTGAAGGAAATACGGGTAGAACGTCGAATTTAAGAATATAGTATCATGCTTGCTCAGATAGATGTAGGGGGGGACAATTTGAAAGGTTCGTACAATCGTAGTTCTTCTAATAAATCCCGAACAGGATTTAATTTTAAGAAGATCAAAAAATACTATATTCATTTGGCTATAATTTTTTCTTTAATCGTATTTGCTGGTCTTTCGGCTTTAGTTTATACTTGGGACAACCAATTAATTACTAATGGGGTAACCATTTCTGGTGTGAATATAGGTAATATGACTCAAGATCAGGCCAAAGAGACAATGGACAAAGAGATTCAACGCTTAATGGATCAAACTCTCAAACTTAGTATTGATCAACATTCACCTGATTTTAGGCTTGGTGATCTAGGACTTTTAGTATCGGCTGACTCGGCACTAAACGATGCCTATGATATCAGCAGGAATGGATCAATTCTTAATAAGATTATTAATAAGATTTCTGCAACTAAAGGGATAGACCTTAGTTTATCTCATGATTGGAACGATGAAACCTTATTACAGGAACTTAATAAGAATCTGGAATCCTTAAATAATCCTGCTGTCGATGCTTCTTTTAAGATTTCTCCTCAGAATACTATGATTATTACTAAAGAGCAGATTGGACAAGTGGTTGATGTTGAAGACTTAATGACTCAGATTAAAGGTATTGATATTTATGATCCACCTTCTGAGATTCAAGGTCATTATAAAGACCAATTTCCACAAGTAACTGCTGCCCAGTTAGAAGATCAAAAAATTACCGGTCTCTTGGCAAGTTATACGACTCGATTTGATCCAACCCAGACTGCCAGATCCGGGAATGTACGTCTTGCCGCAAATGCTTTAGATAAAGCTGTAATCAAGCCTGGTGATACTTTATCCTTTAATAAGATCGTTGGTGAAAGAACTGTAGAGGCAGGATATAAAGATGCCTATGTTATTGTAAACGGGCAATTTGTTCCAGGCTTGGCAGGGGGTATTTGTCAAGTTTCAAGTACGTTATATAATACCGGATTGCTTGCTAATTTGCCTGTTACCCAACGAAGTAATCATGATTTAGCTATTTCCTATGTTCCGCTTGGCCAAGATGCAACGGTTGCCTTTCCTGATCTTGATTTAAAGTTTCTTAATAATACTGAAGGATATCTTTTGCTTCGTTCTAAAGTCAGTAATAATTCAGTTACTATTGAACTTTATGGTAAGGTAGTTCCGGGGCAGGAAGTTAGTATAAGTAATACTACAGAGTCTGTTATACCTTTTGAAGTTAAAAATCTTGTTGATGAAACACTTGCCCATGGGGAATCAATTGTTAAACAAGAGGGTCAACCTGGTTATTTAGTGAAATCTTCTCGCATAGTTAAAATGAATGGCACAGTTGTAAAAACCGAGCCTCTTAAGCAGAGTCGTTATATTCCTTTACCTAAAATTGTTGCGGTTGGTGCGTAAGTAGTATTGATTTTCAGAAAAAGCGTTAATAGCGCTTTTTTTGTGTTATTAGGTGGTTTGGATTGATGTTATACTTTCTCTAAGGATGAAAAGGAGCTGTGTCCGGGTCGGGCAGCTTCGCCTACATCCGTGCAAGATTGAAAAGTGAGTGTTCTCGGGTCGGGCAGTTTCGCCCACATCCGCTTACCGCAGCATTCCGAGGCTGGCCCACTCGCCGGTGCGGGACTCCGCCAAACCTCCGGGTAATACCTTGTGAACCCGTGGCTCCGTATCCCCGCACCGGCTTGTGGGCTTTTACTGCCTCTCCATGCAATGGGTTCGCTTCTGTGGACGAAGCTGCCCTGCTTGATGGCCTGGGGATTTTTCTGCAGGTCTTTAGGACCTTTTTTAGAGTAGCGGTTTATGCCGTTGCCGCATCATCATCAGAGGATTAAAAAGTGAGTGCTCTCGGGTCGGGCAGCTTTGCCCCACATCCGTGCAAGATTAGTTAATTCGTGCGAAGACAGTGTCTTCGTGTACCGCAGTATTCCGAGGCTCGATCCCTCGTCGATGAGGGAGCCACCTTCAGCGGATAAGTATTCTTTGGAGATAGCCGCTTCGGCGAAACTGTATCCTACGCTGGTAGGGATTCTTTAAGGGATCACGGCTTCGGCGATACTCTCCGCTGGAGACTATCGTACCGGACACTTTCGTGCCAAACCCCTGGGTAATACCCGATGTGAACCTGTGGCTCCCTGTCTCCGCGCCAGCTTTGTAGAGCTTATCGCCTCGAATTGCGTTAGTTCACTCCTTTGAAAGATGCTTCCTTCTTTTTGAAACTCTTAAATATAATTAAAAATCGAATTGTATTGGTTTTGTTGCCAATATAAATCTATATTTGTTTTACTAAATACGATACAATGAAGGTAGAAGATTTTCACCACGAGAAAATGTCTTATAGTCTGGATTGTTGTTAAGTTTAATGTATCACTTATTGTTATGTGGTATTTTGTATCGAGAGATAAAGGAAGTGTGGACTATTGATAACTAAGGTGTTTGCTGTTGCCAATCAAAAAGGCGGTGTTGCTAAGACAACAACAGCGATAAATTTGAGCGCTTGTTTGACTGAATTAGGAAAACGTGTTTTACTTGTTGACTTAGATCCACAAGGAAATGCTACGAGTGGTGTAGGAATAATTAAACAAAAATTGACTCGCTGCATTTATGATGTATTAATTAATGATATCCCCCTTGAGCAAGTAATTATGAAAACCGAACAGAAGGGCTTGAAGGTTGTTCCTGCGCGTATTGAATTAGCCGGTGCAGAAATTGAATTGGTTGCTCAGAATTCACGAGAGGGTAAATTGAGAAATGCCATTGAATCCGTAAAAGACGATTATGATTTTATTATTATTGATTGCCCTCCTTCATTGGGCCTACTTACTTTAAATGCTTTAACTGCGGCAACTGATGTTATTATTCCTATTCAATGTGAGTATTACGCTCTTGAGGGGTTAACCCTTTTAATGAATACTTTGGAACGGGTTCGTAAACACCTCAACCCTAATTTAAATATTTTAGGCGCTCTGTTAACAATGTTTGATGCACGCACGAATTTAGCCATACAAGTAGTTGATGAAGTAAAAAAATACTTTCCACGCAAAGTATTTCGAACGATTGTACCAAGAAATGTTCGTTTAAGTGAAGCCCCTAGCCATGGAAAGGCCATCAATACTTATGATAGTCGTTCAAGGGGTGCAGAAGTATATCGTGATTTAGCAAAGGAGGTTTTAGAACGTGTCTAAGAAAGGACTAGGACGGGGGCTCCAGGCCTTAATTTCGGATGAGTCAGAAAATGAGTCAGACATAAAGGAAATTCTTATCTCAAGTATTGATCCTAATCCTGATCAACCAAGAAGAGAATTTGAACCCGAAGCATTAAATGATTTAGCGGATTCAATACGTGTTCATGGTTTATTGCAACCAATTTTGGTGAGGCCTATTGGTGAACGATATTTTATTATCGCCGGGGAGCGTAGGCTGAGGGCGGCCAAGATTGCTGGTCTAACGACCATTAAGTGTATTGTTCAATTTTGTACGGATCAAGAAATGGCCGAGCGTGCTTTAATTGAAAATATTCAACGTGCGGATTTATCCGCTGTTGAAGAAGGTTTTGCTTATGAGCGTCTTATTAAAGAATATGGATTAAGTCAGGAACAGGTTGCCCAGCGTGTGGGTAAAGCTCGTTCTACTATTACAAATCTTCTACGTGTCATTCAATTACCTAATACTGTTCTTGATTTACTTCGAGATAATTCCATATCCTTAGGTCATGCTAAAGTGTTATTAAGTGTTAAAGATACTTCTTTACAGGTACTTGCAGCTCAAAAAGCGGCAAAAGAGCAATTATCAGTAAGGGACATAGAGAATCTTATTAATAGACTCACGGAAAAAGTAAAAAATGTAAAACTCCCTCGGGAGATTAACCCCTTGCTTCACAATGTACAGGATCAGTTAAGAACCAACTTTCAAACAAAGGTTATAGTTAAGGGGGACTCTAAAAAGGGAACTATCGAAGTACAGTATTTTTCCGAAGATGAACTAAATCGTCTATTGGAATTGTGGAACATCCGGATTGACTAAAATAATGTTCCACGTGGAACATTATTTTAGTAATATAAACTACAGTCTAATGTTTTCCTCAACGCCTATGAAAATAGATAACATTATTGACAATACCATTGATGGAGGTATCTAAATAGATACTTGTATCAATGGTTTATTATTGATATGATAAAAAGCAGTATTCTCTTCATTTTTCATGGCGGTAAACTAATTATAACTTTGATTTGTTAATTAGTTAATTTATAACCTACTTAGGGCTTGCCAATCAAACTTCTTTTTCTCTCTTAGACATTCAGAGTATTACTGTTTTTTTGCCCTAATATCCAATTCGGAATTAGGCAATCCCCATAAGGATGAGAGTCTTCCCCTCGGCTTGTCCCAGGAATCGTAGGTGCCTACGATTCCTGGGACAAGTTCAGTAGGGTCTGAGGTAAACTTTTTAGTTTACGCTACATCGTTTTTAACTCCAAGTGTACGTTTTTTGACGCCAAAGATTGGTTTCCATGCCCATATATTCCGCAAGACTATCTGTAAACCCTTACAAATCCATACCTTTCGATGGATTAGCAAGCCTTGCTTATGTCGGGTAGTCTAAATTTTGTTTGGGTTTCGTAATATAGTTTATTATGTTTGAGTTTAAGTAATAAATAGAGTGTTTTCCATACTAAATATAACAATCCCCGGTTTTGATGATATTATCAACTATATTATTCCCTTAATGTGTAAGTATTATATCAGCATAGGAGCATTAAAGAAGATAATTGTGTAAATGCACCTACCTTATGTTCCACGTGGAACATAAGGTAGGTGCATAGAAGGAAGGTAACTTAATTGTTAGGAACAATCGTAAATACAATAGCTATTTTGTTAGGAGGTTTAATAGGACTATTATTCGGACATGCTTTACCGGATAAAATGAAAAGAACCGTTATTCAAGGAATAGGCTTAGCCGTATTACTGATTGGAGTAAGTATGGCTATCCAAAGTGAAAATATCTTGGTGGTTATTGCAAGTCTAGCCTTAGGTGGGATTGTAGGGGAATTAATTGATATCGAACTTCAATTAAAGAGATTTGGATATTGGCTTGAGAGCAAATTCTCAAGGAATGGTCAAGGGGATAGATTCCCGAAGGCTTTTGTTACAGCAAGTTTAATATACTGTGTCGGAGCGATGGCTATTATGGGATCATTAAAAAGCGGACTATCAGGAGACCATACCATACTCTATGCTAAATCTATGTTAGACGGAATATCAGCGATAGTGTTTGCCTCATCAATGGGAATAGGGGTATTAGCCTCAGCGATCCCGGTATTTATATATCAAGGACTAATAACTCTTTCAGCCGGGCTATTACAAGGAGTTCTGTCTTCACAAGTTATTACGGAAATGAGTGCAACGGGAGGTCTTCTTATAGTAGGAATAGCCTTAAATATATTAGAAATAAAAGAAATCAAAGTGGGCAATCTATTACCGGGGTTGTTTATAGTCATTCCCATAACAATAATATTTACAAGCCTGCATTTAGGAGGGTAAGAAATTTAGGATTAATTAAGACCAACGTTCTGATAATATTAAACTTATAGTATAGTAAAACTTTATCTGGAAGGAAGTGAATATACCTGGTTAAAGGTAGTCAATGAAAAGTATTCTTTGCAATGCACTACCACTTTGTTAGTCGACAAAGAAAGTTGAATTGTTCAATTTTAAAAACCAGGTGATTATTGGTGACAATTGAAAGTATTATGCCCTTATATTGGTGGGCTGCTTGTATTATGGCTATTGTATTGCTCTTACTCTCCGTAATTACAATTTTGCTTTATGGTCGAATGAAGCGATTTGAGGCATCCTATATAAGCTTACAAACCTTTGTGAATGGCAAACAAATGGATATCTTACTTCAAGAGTATCAAGATAAATTAAGTAA
This sequence comes from Desulfosporosinus youngiae DSM 17734, assembly GCF_000244895.1. Classification (NCBI taxonomy): domain Bacteria; kingdom Bacillati; phylum Bacillota; class Clostridia; order Eubacteriales; family Desulfitobacteriaceae; genus Desulfosporosinus; species Desulfosporosinus youngiae. The sequence goes on along the minus strand of NZ_CM001441.1, from coordinate 5,648,843 downwards.
ACTGGAACAGAATCTAGAGGAATGCAAAGTAAGGCTCAATCCAATTGAAGTCAAATTGAAAGCCGGCATAGATCGGGCTGAATTAATTCGTTTCAGAGCATTTGAAGATGTAGGCAGCGACTTAAGCTTTGCTTTCGCACTCTTGAATCAAGAGGGAGATGGAGTTGTACTTAGTTCTATCCATAGTCGTGAGGAAGCAAGAGTTTATGCCAAACCAATAAGTGGAGGACAGTCTACGTATTTACTTTCGGATGAAGAAAAAGAAGTCGTCGCAAAAGCGATGATCGGGCAAAAGATTTAAATCTTTAAATCTTTCTGCTAAGGATGTCATTATTGTTTTATATGGGTTCTTAAGTATGAGCGAGTTATAAGAGAACTAATATTTTCTGACATTCTCCAGACTAAGTTGAGCCTGGTATTTTGCAACACCATGTATTCCATAAAACCACCGACATTTACAATGCCGGTCATATGAACTTCTCCAACTTCTGGAAGTTTTTTGTTCACGCCTGCTCCAGGTTTCAAGGGTCCTTGAGCAAGTGTGATGCAGCCGATAGAATCTAAACGGCCAAGACAAGCATCAACTGCGATAATAAAAGGATTAATAAAGTTATTCTTAATTGTAAGTATGTTATGCTCCAGGTTCGTTGCATGTACAGGATCATCCAATGTTCCATAGACATGAAGTTGAGGCAGTTTGAGCCGGGAAAGATGTGTCCCAATCAATGGACCTAAAGCGTCACCAGTTGATCTATCGGTTCCGATACACAGAATTACTGCAGGACGTTTGTGTGTAGAAGCAAAAAGATCTGAAAGATGTTCTTCCAGTTTTGCTTTGGCAGCATAATCATCAACATGCGCTTTAATTTTTTTAGTCTCAGTCAATAATGAAAACAAACTCACAAGCTGCCCCCTTACAATAAATCATTCATTAAATTATTTCCCAAATAGCCTTGTTTTTATGCATGAGATTCGCATTCTGCCCATAAGCATGATGGCAGGAGGGAGTAATCATGCGGTGGAAAGTATCGTTTCAGGTTGCGGCAACTTATATTGGCGCGGTCATGGGGGCTGGTTTTGCTTCCGGTCAAGAAATTCAGCAATTCTTTGCGCGCTTCGGGTATTGGGGATTAATTGGGGTTGTTCTGAGTTCGGTATTATTTTCTCTTCTGGGTTGGGGTATGTTAGATCTTCAAGAACGATGGAAGATCTCTTCCTATAAGCAATTCTTTAACCGTTTACTGGGGCCGGGCTTGGGGAAATGGGCTGATAAGCTGGTCAGTATCCTTTTGTTTGTAGGAATGCTGGCCATGATATCCGGAAGTGGGGCTCTTTTTGAGGAGTATTTTGGATTTTCCAGGTGGTTAGGGATTATCTTGACAGGATCTGTTATAGCCTTAGCCTTATTGTATCGGGGTGAAGGAGTTCTATGGATTAATTCAGTCCTGATACCTTTAAAGTTCGTATTTTGCTTAGGAATTGCAACAATTGCAATATTTGCCACTACTTCGGTGGATAGCGAAAACGTCAAGATGCTGCCAAATCCAATTGTCAGCAATTGGGCAGTTTCGGCGATCTTATATGTTTCCTTTAACCTGACCTTAGCTATGGTGGTATTTGCATCACTGGGGCGAGAGGTTCAAAAGGCCGGTGCTCGTTTAGGAGCGCTTTTGGGTGGGATTGCTCTCGGGCTATTTGCTTTTTCTATAGGATCGGCTTTACTGCGTTATCCGGATATATTGGGTCTGGAAATTCCTATGGTAGGGATTGCGGGTAAGTTAGGGGATTGGCCTGCCTTTTTCTATGTTGTGGTTTTATGGTTAGCCATGATTACTGCGGCAGTAGGAAATGGGTTTAGTCTGATAAGCAGAGTGGCTGAATCTGGAGGCTTGAGTTATGGTAAGGCAGCATTTATAGTATTTCTTCTGCTGATCCCTACAGCAGGGGTGAAATTTTCTCAGATAGTGCAGCTTGTCTATCCTTTATTTGGTTATTTAGGACTGATTTTTATGCCGGCGATTCTTTACTACTGGCTCAGAAGATAAGTGTCGGATCTACAGCGGATAGAAAACTTAGTTCAGAGGAATTTAAAGAGGATTGGACGACGAAAAAGAATTTGTTTACAAGAGAGTTTTTTGCTATAGTTAACTTGGAATGATATCCAATTGAGTACATATGTGAAGTTGGATTACAAGCAGTTCCTTAGCCGTGATGAGGACTTTGTTCGTGAAGATCATGCAAAATTACCAGCTATGAAGAATTTGTGGTCTAAGCCAAGTAAATAAGGGGAACAAAAATGGATGATCGACATTATTTAGTAGGTACAGCCGGGCATGTGGACCACGGCAAAACCGAATTGATTCGGGCTCTTTCCGGGATGGAAACGGATCGCTTAAAAGAGGAGAAGCAAAGAGGGATCTCTATCGAGTTGGGGTTTGCCCATATGATGCTTCCAAGCGGCCGGCAAGTTGGGATGATTGATGTTCCCGGGCATGAACGATTTGTACGTCAGATGTTGGCGGGAGCAAGCGGAATGGATGTGGTGTTACTTGTGATTGCGGCAGATGAAGGTATCATGCCCCAAACACAAGAACATTTAGATATTTTGACATTATTAGGTATTCCCAGAGGAATTGTTGTCTTAAATAAGGTGGACCTTGTGGATCAGGAGTGGCTTGAACTTGTGGAAGAAGAGGTACAGGAGAAACTGAAAAATACCGCCTTCAATACTGCTCGTATATGTCGGGTTTCGGCTGTAACAGGTGAAGGGATCGATGTGCTTCGTGAAACCATTGATCAATTACTTTCGGAGGTGGAAAGTAAAAAATCAACCGGGCCAGTAAGAATGCCGATTGATCGTGTTTTTAGTATTCAGGGGTTTGGTACTGTGGTTACAGGAACCCTGCATGGCGGGACCGTAGAATTAGGACAAGAGTTGGCAATTGAACCAAGCCATCTTATAGCAAAGGTTCGCTCTCTGCAGGTTTATAAAAAGAAAGTTAACTCTGCGGAGGCCGGACAGAGGGTGGCTGTAAATCTGGCAGGTGTCGAGGTTGCTCAAGTAGATCGGGGTTCAGTCCTTGTAACACCGAAAATATTCAATGTAGGGAAAATTTTAGATCTAAAGGTGATTAACCTTTCATCTTCAGATAGACCCTTAACCCAAAGACAACGAGTTCGTTTCCATCTTGGGACGACCGAAATTTTAGGACGCTTACATCTGTTGGACCATGAGGAAATACCCCCTGGCCAAGAAGGGTTTGCTCAAATATTATTAGATGAACCCGTTCTTGCAGCACCAGGGGATCGATTTGTTTTGAGGTTCTATTCCCCCACATATACGATTGCCGGAGGTAAAGTACTTAGCGTAGCAAAGTATAAGTTAAAGCGGTTTAAACAGAGTGTCTTAGAACAAATGAGAATTAAGGACCAAGGGGATCCCCTTGACCTCTTAGAAAGAGAAATGGACGAACCTAGAACGAGCTCAGACTTAGCGGCTCTCTTACATGTTAGTCCTGCAGAAATAGCAGAGAGTTTAAAATCCCTGGAAGAATCGGAACGATTGGAAATCTGGATGGAGGATGATGTTTTACTCTACTGGGGCAAGGCCGCCGCAGAAGCATGGAGATCAAAACTGATTAGAGTTGTAAGGGTTCATGAAGAGGAATATCCTCTGCGCGGCGGAATCAGCAGAGAAGAATTAAAAACCCGCCTGGGAATTTCATGGACGCATCGTCGTTGGCAAACGATTCTGGAACAAGGGTCTGTACGCAAATATTATCGTATCTCCGGAAGCAAAGTTCAAACCAACGAAGGAGTACAACTTCCTCCACTGATAATAAAGAGGCTTGATGCACTACGGGCGTATTGGCAAAATGTTGGACTTATGCCTCCTGAATTGGGGATTGCAGCTGAATCATGTGAGATTCCTAAGACAGAGATACAAGAGTACGCGGGATATTTATGTGAACAAGGTGAGTGGGTTTCAATCGGCGGCTTCTTTTATAGAAGGGACGATATTTCAAAGGCAAAAATGAGTTTGGTACAAGTGTTGCAAGTGCAAGGTGAGATTGGAGTCGCCGAGGTTCGGGAGTTATGGGGAACATCTCGAAAATATGCAGTGCCCTTGCTGGAATACTTTGACCAGCAACGGGTAACACAACGTAAAGGAGATAAACGGACTCTGGTTTAGTAATATTTAACGACAAATTTGAACAAACTAGCTAAAGAGCAGGTAACTTCTAAAAATAAGATAAGTTACTTGTTCTTTTGAATTTGCGGAGGTGTAAAAATTACGTTCACTTTAATAGTTAGGTTATATCCAAAATACTGCTAATAACTTCCTTGCAGTTTTTAAAAAATTCGCGATACTTTATACTCTTAACAGCTTGTCAAATGGTACTATTATATATAGAATATAGAACTAGAAGTTGTTATCTAACAGCCTCTTACTAATGGGTAACCCGATCGGAAAAGATATTTTCGATGGGGGATTTTATTGACGGTATCACATAAAGCTATTGAGGGAATACTGATGGGGGTGAATCTAGAAGAAATAATCGATAAGGCCTTAAAAATGAAAAAGGTACGAAAAAAGTGCAGAAAAAGGGTCTATAATGGAGAGGGGTAGAAGAATGAGAAAGATAGTTTCATTGGCAACGGCAGCGCTGTTAAGCCTTGCCTTAGTGACTGGTTGTGGAGCAGCCGGCGGCGAAAAGGCAGCCGAAGTTATTAAAGTTGGCGGAAACTTAGAATTAAGCGGCGGGGCGGCCGCATTTGGGCAATATGCTGAGAAAGCTATTAAGTTAGCCTTTGAACAGCAAAATGCTAAGGGTGGAGTACTGGGAAAGAAACTGGAATATGTATCGGCAGACAATAAGTCAGACCCGGGAGAATCTACAGTGGCCTCAACTAAGTTGGCTACTCAAGATAAAGTAGTAGCGATCCTTGGACCTATGACAAGCGGAAATACGTTAGCTGCTGTTCAAGTAGTAACAGACAACAAAGTTCCTTTGATTACACCGACAGGGACATCGGATAATGTTACATTCGAAAACGGGAAGGTAAAACCTTGGATTTTCCGGGCTTGTTTTATTGATCCTTTCCAGGGTCAAGTAGCTGCAAATTTTGCTTCGGAAACACTTAAAGTTAAAAAAGCTGCCATTTATATTGACCAAAAGGGAGATTATTCAAAGGGTTTGGCTGCTTCGTTTAAAGAAAACTTCAAAAAGGCCGGCGGAGAGATCGTTGCTGAAGAACAGTATGTAGCCGGCAGTGACAAGGACTTCCGGGCGACACTGGTGCGTATCAAAGCCGCTAACCCAGATGTTGTCTTTGTTCCCGGATATTATCAAGAAGTCGGATTGATCATGAAGCAAGCTCGTGAAATGGAAATGAAGCAAGTATTCCTGGGCGGAGACGGCTGGGGATCCCCTCAGTTAGTGGATGTTGCCGGGCCGAATGCTCTTGAGAATACTTACTATGTTAATCACGGCGCGATGGATGACCCAGGAATGGCTCAGTTTATCAAAGATTTCCAAGGGAAATACAGTTCTGAACCCGATACCTTTGCAGCACTAGGCTATGATACGGCAAATCTCTTAATTAAGGCGCTTGAGAATGCTCAAAGCACCGATCCCGAAAAACTGCGCAGTGCTCTGGAGACTATGAAGGGCTTCCAAGGTATCAGCGGAGAATTGAATGTAGATCCGGCGACCCACAACCCAGTGAAGAGTGCCGCTATTTTACAATACAAAGGCGGTAAGAGCGTATTTATGACAAAGGTAGATCCTAAATAATAAGTTATTAAGCATCAAGTGGTATACTATTGACGGATTAGTTTATCATAATTAAGAAAGGAGGGTGGAGAAACCCTCCCTCCTTTTTGTTTAAGTCACTAGATTGAAATAGATCCCCTATATAATTTGGTATTTCTTGGATGTTATTCGGTAGTTGGGAGTTGAAAATATGGGAAATGTAACTGAGCAAGTATTGCAGCAGATCGTGAACGGACTTTCGCTAGGAAGTATCTATGCTTTAGTTGCTCTGGGCTATACTATGGTCTACGGCATTATTAAGCTTATAAACTTTGCTCACGGGGATATAATGATGGTTGGAGCATACGCCGGATGGTTTGCTACAACAACCTTGCATATGTCATTCATTCCGGCGCTGCTTTTAGCAATGGCTGTCAGCGCAACTCTTGGTGTGCTGATCGAACGTATAGCTTATAAACCTTTGCGCAATGCCACTAGGATTGCAGCGTTGATTACGGCTATTGGAGTCTCCTTTTTCTTAGAATATGGGGGCATGTTAGTGGTGTCACCTCAAATGCGCACCTATCCCCCTGTCTTTCCCGAGACGATCTATAATGTGGGCGGGATTATCATCAAATATGGTGATATAGTCATGGTTGTTACATCCCTCTTCCTTATGGTTCTCTTACATTGCATTGTAAAATATTCGAAAATTGGCAAGGCAATGCGGGCAGTATCTTTTGACAATGAAGCGGCATTATTAATGGGAATTAATGTAAACAACACGATTTCGGCAACCTTTGCTATCGGTTCCTCGCTGGCTGCGGCTGCAGGGGTATTGATGGGGGTTTACTTTAATACGATTGATCCTTTGATGGGGATTGTTCCCGGACTTAAAGCGTTTGTAGCAGCAGTGCTTGGAGGAATAGGAATTATTCCCGGTGCAATGGTTGGGGGATACTTCTTAGGGCTTACTGAATCCATTGTCAGTGGTCTGGGAGCATCAACCTGGCGGGATGCGGTAGCATTCCTGATCCTAATTCTTGTTCTGATCATTAAGCCCAGCGGGCTCTTTGGTAAGAATATCCGTGAGAAAGTGTAGGTGGCAAACATGGGTAAGTGGATTAATCGTCAAAATGTTGTAACCTTACTGGGGGTCTTGCTTCTCTATGCCATCGTCCAGGGAAGTATCTTCATGGATGTTTTACCACCCTTTGTTGCTCTCACATTGATTCAGGTGTGTATTTTTGTTATTCTTTCGACCAGTTTAAATTTGATTAATGGGATAACGGGTCAATTTTCCATTGGACATGCCGGTTTTATGGCGATTGGCGCATATATGGCTGCGATTGTCGTAGTCAAATTTCAGGGGCCGCTTATTCTGGCGCTTCTTGCCGGGGCGACAGTGTCTGCGGTCGCAGGTTTCTTAATCGGATTGCCTACGTTACGGCTTAAAGGAGACTATCTGGCAATAGCTACCCTGGGGTTTGGGGAGATTGTACGAATTGTCTTTTTAAATATGGAGTATGTCGGGGGCGCTTCCGGGTTTTCAGTTCCGAAAACGATTACTTGGACATGGGCCTTTTGGCTCACGGTCTTAAGTGTTATGATTATTAGAAATTTTATTTATTCCACCCATGGCCGGGCTTGTATCTCTATACGGGAGAATGAAATTGCCGCGGATGTCATGGGCATTAACACAACCAAATATAAAATTATGGCGTTTACCTTAGGTGCCTTTTTTGCAGGATTGGCAGGGGGAATTTATGCTAATTATCTCTACATTATTCAACCCTTGACATTTAGCTTTCTTAAATCCTTTGATATACTGGTTATGGTGGTACTCGGCGGTTTAGGAAGTTTGACGGGCAGTATTCTAGGCGCAGTACTGATGACGGCTGTTTCAGCGGTATTGTCAGGCTGGCCGGAATGGCGGCTTGTGATAACCGCTATAATTCTGATCGCATTAATGATTTTCAGACCGACGGGTCTATTAGGTACTAAAGAATTTAGCTTAAGTTTCCTCGGAAAGAAGGGTGATAAGAATGCCTCTTCTAAAAATTGATAAACTCTCTAAGTCCTTCGGTGGTTTAAAAGCAGTATCCAATCTGAATATCGAGATTAATGACGGGGAACTGATTGGTTTGATTGGCCCGAATGGAGCCGGAAAAACGACGGTCTTTAATCTGCTCACAGGGGTCTATGATCCGACGGAAGGTACTGTCAGATTTTCGGACAAGGATATGCGCGGACTCAAACCTTATCAGGTTACGCAGAGAGGAATGGCCCGTACATTCCAAAATATTCGTTTATTCAGTGATTTAAGTGTTATTGATAATGTCAAGATAGCCTATCATCAACGAAGTTCCTATGGTATATTCAGTGCGTTCTTTCGTCTGCCAAGCTATTACTCGGGAGAAGAAGAAATGCATCGTAAAGCAATGGACTTGCTGAAAATTTTTAATCTTGATCATAAAGCTGAAGAAATTGCCAAAAACTTGCCTTATGGTGAACAACGCCGCTTAGAGATCGCTCGTGCTCTCGGAACAGAACCGAAGCTTCTCTTGCTGGACGAGCCGGCGGCCGGCATGAATCCTCAGGAAACTCATGACTTGATGAACCTTATTCGCTGGATTCGCGAGAAATTCAAGCTTACAATTTTGTTGATTGAACACGATATGTCTTTAGTTATGGGAGTATGTGAGCGCATCTATGTCTTAGATTATGGAACGATCATAGCTCAAGGTGCACCAGATGAAATCAAGAGCAATCCCAAAGTCATTGAGGCTTATCTAGGGGAGGAGGTTGTCTGATGCTTGTCCTTGAAGAGGTTAATGTTTATTATGGTGCTATTCATGCTCTCAAAGGGATCTCCCTCGAGGTTAATCAAGGTGAAATTGTAACCTTAATTGGCTCAAATGGTGCCGGAAAAAGTACCTGTCTTAAGACCATTTCAGGGTTATTGCGCCCGAAAGTCGGTAAAGTTATGTTTAAAGGTGCGGACCTTGCCAGCATTGCTCCGCAGGCGATTGTTTCTCAAGGGATATCTCAGGTTCCGGAAGGCCGTCGAGTATTCGCCAATATGACGGTTATTGAAAACCTGGAACTGGGAGCTTACTTGCGTAAAGATAAATCGGGTATCAAGGAAGACATAAAACGGGTTTATGACTTATTTCCTCGTTTGTTTGAAAGAAAGGCTCAGCTTTCCGGTACTTTATCGGGTGGGGAACAACAAATGTTGGCTATGGGCAGAGCTCTTATGTCCAGACCCCAGCTGCTCCTGCTCGATGAACCTTCGATGGGTTTAGCTCCTATTTTGGTTAAACAAATCTTTTCAATTATTAAAGAGATTAACACGACAGGAACAACGATTTTGCTTGTAGAACAGAATGCTCATATGGCCCTTTCTATTGCTAACCGTGCTTATGTCCTGGAGACAGGAAAGATTGTGCTTGCGGGAGATTCTAAACAACTTGCTGCAAGTGAAGAAGTCCGTAAGGCCTACTTAGGAGGCTAATTGCATATATTTAAGACAAGTCTCTTCAGTAGATCTTCCGGGGGTCCCTTGTTCGAGTGATGATAGCCTTTTTCATGACATAAGTGGCGCTAAGCATTAACCGGCCGCACTAGTTTAGCGTCGAAGAGTAACATTAATTTGCCGAGCTTTAAATTAGAAAGGGGTAATTTAGAAATGTATGTTCGACAATTTATGACGGCTCAGGTTTTCACAGTGAACCCGGAACTATCGATTGCAGATACAATGGCTCTTATGCGTGAAAAGAAAATAAGCCGATTGCCGGTTGTAGAAAAGGGTAAACTTGTCGGCTTCGTAACCGACGGTGATCTGCGTGAGGCTTCTCCTTCAAAAGCAACAACGTTGAGCGTGTTTGAACTTAATTATTTGGTGGCTAAAACCCCTATCCGTGAAGTAGCGATTAAAAAGGTTGTGTTCTGTCACCCGGATACTCAGATCGAGGATGCTGCTTTATTGATGCGTGATCATAAAATTGGCGGATTGCCTGTTGTTGATAATGGTAAAGTTGTTGGGATTATTACCGGTTCAGATATATTAGATGCCTTTTTAGATATTATGGGATTTCGCAGCCCCGGACAGCGCGTCATGATTGAAACCAGAGATCAAATTGGTGTTATGTCAGATCTGGCTGTTACAACCAAGGAATTTGATGTTAATATTGGGAGTCTGGCGGTATATCATCTTAAAGATAATCAAATCCAGATTCTTGCCCGTCTGCAGGGTGATCAGGTAGCTGAGGTTGAAGAAGCCTTACAGAAGAAAGGCTATCAAGTGAAAAAGTAGTCCAAATCAAGAAAGCCGGAAAGCACTAAGTGAAGCTAAATTCATTTAGTGCTTTCTTTCTGCGTAAAAAGAGATATAATATTATTGTATTACCATTAATTGCTTTATATATGAGGAGATGGAATAATGTATCTTTTTAATCGTTCGATTTCAGTCAATGTCCGTTCAATGGATTCCAAGACGGTATCTGTGAATGGCGTCTTTTTGGATACTCATCATGAACTTTGTATCACTCTGGAAGTTGACGTTCAACGTCAGACAATTACAGCAGCTACCGGTCAATTTTGCAGGTGTCCACATACAAATTGTGCAGAGACTCAAGAACGAATTGCCAAACTGGTTGGCCTTAAGCTGGATAAAAGTGTGCGTAAACAAGTTCTGGCTGCAGTTGGCCTGAAAAATGGATGCACACATATAACAGAGCTTACCCTCGAGTGTGTTAAAGGTTTTATGCAAGCAACTTATAAGTTGATGAATCTTTCAATGCCGGCGGAAAAAGTCGATGAACTAGTCGAACAATATCTCGAGGGCAGTTGCTTCCACTATCAAAAGCACTGATTTGGTTATTAAAATAGTTATTTCGGATTTTCATAAGCGATTAAGATGGTTTTCTCACCATTGGTATTAAATTTTGTTTCTAAGGCTCTAAGATCTTCAATTTGAGCTGTTGTTAAATTAGAAAATAAAACGTCTGAATGATTCATAACTAAACCCCTTTCAATTTCCTGATTCTTATCCGGTTATAGAGCTGGATAAGAATAGTTTGCTTAGATTTTTTAAAACTTATACCGTTGTTCTTAAGTTTAAAGTACTTGACATTACAGTACCATTTGCTTTCCAAACTATTGGAAATATGTTAAACTTATTGCTGTGGTTAGTTTGGGGATGGATGGTGGCTGGTGCTGCTCCCGGACTTCAAATCCGTGTGTCGGGACGCAGAACGTTCCGAGGTGTGTTCGATTCGCACGCATCCCCGCCATATTGAAGCCCGAGGGTGACTATTGAAGGATCAATTCAAGATCTGATCATGATAGACATGGAAACACAACCGAAAGATAATTTTGATGATATTAGGCAGCGATAGCTGCCTTTTAACGTATTGAACCCATTAGTTCAGCAGGATTTTGGCTGGCCTTAACCGAATAGGCATTATTCATAAAGAACTAAAAAGGCTGCCGATGGTTGATTAGGAGGGAACAACAGTGAATCTGTTTGATGTTCTTATTATGGGGTTTGTTTTATTAGGGGCACTGCGCGGCTATCAAAGAGGCTTAATCACAAGTATTGTTAATCTTTTTAGTTGGATTGTAGGTGTCTGGGCAGCCTCTTGGCAGTATATACCTGCTCTTCGCTGGGCTGAACGCTACTTTCCACTTCAACAGTGGTTGGAACCAGTGATCTATCGGGCCCTGCTGCCTTCGGTGGAGACAAAAGCCTTAACCTTGCAGCAACAGCTTTTGGGAAATATGTTGGGGATACTTCCTGAGGAATGGCGTAATATGTTTCCTTCATTAGATTTATCCGGCTTACAGATGCCGCAAACGGTTGAACAAGTCACTCATACTCTTGCCGGAACGATTACCGAGAATATTCTGCGGCTTATCGCTTTTGGCTGCGTGTTTTATTGTACAGTGCTATTGATACACTTATTGGCAGCGATCCTCCTGCGGCCCTTTGGCAGTTGGGGCGGATCGTTTAATCGCGGCGGAGGGCTTCTGTTTGGAGGGCTGGGTGCTCTTATTGGCTTGTCTGTCTTGGCAGGCTTATTGTCACCCTTCCTGCCGATGGGTGAGGGCGGTGATTTTATGCAGTTGATTGAGAATTCCCATTTCTATCCTTCTTTAATTGCCATCTTTAATGGTCTGGATCAGGTACTTTCGGCTCAGCTTAGAGAGAAGCTGATTGACCCCTTATTAATGAATAAAGGGGTTTGGTATTAGATATCAAATAGACCGCTTTAGGCGGAGACCCCAAGTGACTCTAAGTATCGTATAAATCAAACGCCGAAGAAGAAGACTTAAAAGTGGATTACTAATTTCCTGGCAAACTGCCGAATTAGGAAAACTATTTACGGAATGGATGTCTTGATATGGTCATGATGATGCGCGGCTATCATGCATTTTTAGACTATAAAGGCTAGACTATCTTTAACTGAAAAGGACGACGTATACTATGAATGGCACTTGGCTTCAAACCAGTTTAAACAACTATGATTGGCAGCAATTAGGAACGACTGTCTTGAATTCCTTACTGTATATCGTTATGATACTTATTATTGCCCGGATTTCCTATGGCGTGTTTATTTACATATTGCGCCGGATGCTGCTGGATCGCAAACAAAAAAACATTCTCAATGAACGTAAAGCAAATACGATGTTTTCCCTGCTCCGAAGTCTGTCGTTTTATTTTATTACCTTTACGGCTATTTTGCATACACTCAAACATCTTTTTAAGTTTGATACGGGCACCCTTCTGGCTTCGGCCAGTGTCTTGGGCGTCGCCTTAGGTTTCGGCTCGCAAAGTTTGGTTAAAGATGTAATAGGGGGTTTCTTCATCCTTTTTGAGGATCAGTTTTCGGTTGGTGACTATGTAAAAACCGGGCAATTCTCCGGGATTGTTGAAGAAACCGGAATTCGGGCGACCCATTTAAGGGACTGGGGCGGCGAACTTCATATTATTCCTAATGGCAGTATCACGGCGGTTACCAATTTCAGCCGGGGCAAAATGAGAGCATTAGTCGATATTCAGATTCCCTATAATGAAGATTTAGAACGTGCCATGAAGGTAATGCATGCTGTATGTGAAAGAGTCGCCGCAGAGTTTGGTGATAAAATTATTGATCCTCCGACCGTGCAGGGCGTCATTCAGTTTGGGGAACGAAATGCTGTCTTGCGGGTTGTTGGGTTTACAAAACCTAATGAACAGTGGAGTCTGGAGCGGGAACTGCGTCGTCAAATACATAGTGCCTTTCTGAAAGAGGGTATTCGAACTCCGCAACAAACGATTATTATTGATGATCTTAAGAAACCTCCCATGGGAAACAAAATATAATAACGTATTTTTTATGATAAAAGGTTTGTTAGTCAGAGAGGACGAATTAATCAGAGGGGTCGAATGACGGAAGCCAGAGGAGTGACATCCAACTTCGAACCTCGATTTAGGGGGGAGTTAATAAAAATGGTTCCATTAAATGTAGGAGATATTGTACGTCTTCGTAAACCACACCCCTGTGGCAGTGTGGATTGGAAAGTGATGCGGACGGGTATGGACTTTCGAATACAATGTTTGGGCTGTCAGCATCAGGCCTGGATCCCCAGAGTTAAGCTGGAGCGCAATTTGAAGGAGATTCTTCAGCATGCTGATGAAAAATAAGCTAAGTGGTTGCAGAGTAGAAGAACTTCACATATAATCTGTAAGGATAGCTCGTCTCGTTATTATGAGGAGGTTAAAGCATTGACGTTACATGCGGGAATTGTAGGTCTGCCTAATGTCGGTAAATCGACGTTGTTTAACGCCATCACCCAAGCGGGTGCTGAAGCGGCTAATTACCCATTTTGCACGATTGATCCGAATGTCGGAATGGTAGAGGTACCGGATTTCCGTCTGCAAAAGCTGGCGGATATGGTAAATCCTAAGAAGATAGTTCCGGCTACGGTTGAGTTTGTGGATATCGCCGGACTCGTTAAGGGAGCAAGTAAGGGAGAAGGATTAGGGAACAAGTTCTTGTCGCATATTCGCGAGGTAGATGCTATTGTGCATGTTGTACGGTGTTTTGAAGACGAGAACGTTGTCCATGTTGAAGGAACGGTAAATCCTAAAAGGGATATTGAAACGATTGATCTTGAGTTAATCTTAGCGGATATGGAAAGTGTAGAGAAACGTTTCGAGCGGACAGCAAAACTTCTGAAAGCCGGGGATAAAAAGGCTCAATCAGAAATTGCGCTTTTGGAACGCTTGAAGGTAGTGTTTAATCAGGGCAAAGGAGCCCGGACCTTGACCTTTACGGATGAGGAACGGGATCTTCTTAAGGGATTTCCGCTTTTAACCCTTAAGCCTGTGCTCTATGCTGCCAATGTCAGTGAAGGCGGACTTTCTACAGCGGCTGATAATCCTTATGTAAAACAGGTGATGGAGATTGCGGCTGAAGAAGGGGCTGAGGTTGTTGTAGTCTGCGCCCAGATTGAGGCAGAAATTGCGGAACTTGAGGCTGACGAGAAAGATGCGTTTCTTGAGGACTTAGGACTTGAAGAATCGGGGTTGGACCGTTTAATCCGGGTTGCCTTTCACCTGCTGGGTTTAATGACCTTCTTTACTGCAGGACCTCTGGAAGTGAAGGCTTGGACGATTTATCAGGGAACAAAGGCTCCTAAGGCGGCAGGGGTAATTCATACGGATTTTGAACACGGATTTATTCGGGCAGAGGTAGTCTCTTATCAGGACTTCGTGGAGCACAATGGACTGAATGGTGCAAGAGATAAAGGTTTAGTTCGGTTGGAAGGTAAAGAGTACATCATGAATGATGGGGATATTGTTCATTTCCGTTTTAATGTGTAACTCGGGCTTAATTTGGCCTGTTTTAGATAAATAAGTTGCTTTTAAGGTAATTAAATGGTATAATTTCTGCTTGGTAGTCTAAATATATCCCTGCTCCGTAAAACGGGGCCGCTAGTCCGGGGGGAGGTGCAAATATGAAAGCGTACGAAATACTCTATATCATCCGGCCAGATCTGGATGAGGAGGCAACCACAGCACTTGTTGACCGTTTAGGAGGGCTTGTAGCCGCTAATGGCGGAGCAAACCTAACGGTAGAAAAGTGGGGAAAACGCCGGTTAGCCTATGAAATCAAAGATTATAGAGAAGGCCAATATATCCTTATGAACTTTGAAGGTGAAGGCCGTACATCTCAGGAAATTGAGCGGGTTATGAAAATCTCCGATGATGTAATCCGTTTCCTAACAGTTAGAAAAGATGACTAAGAGGACGGAGGGGCGCATATGTTAAATCGTGTCGTTTTAATTGGCCGTTTGACGAAAGACCCCGAATTGCGCTATACACCCACAGGTGTAGCAGTCGCTAATTTTACATTAGCGGTGGACCGCAATTATAAAAATGCACAAGGGGAAAGAGAGACCGACTTCATCAATTGTGTAGTCTATCGGCAGCTTGCTGAACTCTGTGCCAATTATTTGGCTAAGGGAAAACTGGCAGCCGCGGATGGGCGGATTCAAGTCCGATCGTATACCGGACAAGACGGTCAAAAACGCTGGGTCACCGAGGTCATTGCTGAAGATGTCCGCTTCTTAAGTCCGAAAGACAGTGGGGGCGGGAGTACGGATTCAAGATCTCTGGGCGGAAACAGCTCGTTTGGACATGAAGTAAATTTGGATGATGACATCCCATTCTAGTAGGGGAAGGGGAGAATTAGTATGAAACGTGAACGCGGACGTCGCCCACGTAAGAGGGTATGCAGCTTTTGTGTAGACAAAGTTGAGTCTATGGATTACAAAGAGACACATAAAGTACGTAAGTATGTTACTGATCGCGGCAAAATATTGCCACGTCGTATTTCCGGAAACTGTGCGATGCATCAGCGCCAAGTAACCTTGGCTATCAAACGGGCTCGCAGTATTGCCTTATTGCCATATAGTGTAGAGTAGAAAAAAGGGAGCGAGAGCTCCCCTTTTCTATTTTATAATCAGGCCCTCCTCATAAGCCATTTTGACTCTGGTTAAATTTTCATTGGACAAAGGTGCAGGAGATTTATAGGTTTATCACGAATTGTATTGGATGGGCATAGTTTATCTCTTAGTTGGCAGGGAAGTCTGCTTTGCCGCCGGGTAATATATCGTTAGGGAAGGCTTTTATTGAAGAAGTGGATCGAGGTTAGGAGGGGGCGGCCCTGGATATTGAAGTTGATGTGGTAAAAGGCTTAAAAGCGATTGATGAACTAAAGGTAAATCTAATTCAGGCACAGTGGCTTGTTCAGCATGGAATTCTGAGTGGTTCTGAGGATGAAATGATACAAGGTTTGGCAGACTTAGTAGGAATGAGCTATTTGTTGGCAAGACGATTGGGCTTTGACTTTTCACGGCTTGACCGCATGCTTCTGCAGCGATTGGACGGTTTAAAAAGCACGGATGAGATGAAGCTTGAAGAGCACTGGGGAGATTTCAGCTTGTTATTAAGCTATCTTGCCCCGGAAGACTAACCTCATAGGAGAAAGTTGGAAACGATGTTTATAAGTGATGAATTAGCACAGGATTACTTGGCGAGAGCGGTTCTATTGACCTTCCCTTGGGTAGGCATCGCAATGGGAACTTGGGGATTTTTTTGGGAAGTCCTTTTATTATTAGCTGTGTTTATGGTAGGTCGTCTCAGGGGAGTGTTCAAATCCGCTCTTTTCCTAGTGGGCGGCTATAGTTTGGCTTTGGTTGTTTTGGGGGCGGATGCCCTTAACTATCTGAGCTATGTACCCTTGGCAGGGCTCCTGGGGGTTTATGGATGGCAGAAGGATTGGCCGGCTCGTGTCATCTTTTTTTGGGGTGCTGTTTTGGCGGGAGTTTTAGGAACGATACCCATTCTTGCCTTTGTAGCACAAGGAATTGATGCTAATACTATGAATACCATGATCGATGCGACTGTTCAGCAATACCACGCTTCAGGGTTGTTGGAAATGATGCAGCAGCAAGGAGTCGATGAGAGCCAGATCCGGGATTTACTGCATCAATTAATCCAAATTTATGCTTTGGTCATTCCTGGAATTGCTGCGATTATTTCCATAATTGCGTTTGGGTTTGTTTTCTATATTATGAGGCGTTGGTTTAAACGCAGCGAATGGGTTCCGTTTACCCATTGGCGTCTGCCTTGGTACGCAGTTTGGGGTGCTGTTTTGGGAATCGCCGGCTATCTTCTGGGGGATTACTTTTCCTGGCCTGTTATATATGGACTGGGAATAAATCTTATGGTTGTTTATGGGCCTATAACCCTGGTCCTGGGGGTTTCTGCGTATCTCTATTTATTAAAATCCCCAAAAATACCCCGGTTGCTTAAATGGACGTTAATAATAGTTAATTTTATATATTTCATGTTTAGTATTGTCAGCATTACAATGTTTGGCCTATTTGATTTAGTCATGAATTTCCGGCGTCTGCCGGAAGAATCGTAAGGGAGGAATTATGCATGAAAGTTATTCTTCAAGCGGATGTGAAAGGAACCGGCAAAAAAGGACAGATTTTAGAGGTTGCAGATGGATTTGCAAGAAACTTTCTTTTTCCTAAGAAGTTAGCTATTGAAGCGACAACCGGCAATATTCAAGATATTTCCCATAAGAAAGCAGTGGAAGAGAGACGCAAAGCAAAGGAAAAAGAGGATGCTGTTCAGCTGGGTAATAAACTTAATGCTTTTCAGATCGAAGTAAAAACGAAAACAGGTGAAGGCGGACGCTTGTTTGGTTCTGTGACGAGTAAGGAAATTGCTGATGCCTTAAATAAACAGCATGGGGTTGTGGTCGATAAACGGAAGTTAGATTTAAAAGAACCGATTAAAGCCCTGGGCAGTTATGAAGTTAATGTCAAGATTCATCCTGATGTAACAGCTAAGCTTCGGGTACATGTCAGTGCTTTATCATAAAGCTTAAGAATAATTGAACCGGAACTATCAGTAATCTGTTCTCGTGAAAGGGGTTCCCTGATGAAAGGGATTTTGACAAAATGGTTAAATCAGACAAATCTCCACGGTGATCGTCTGCATGATGAGGAAGAATTGAGTCGGGAAGTAGAAGCTCTGTATGTTCTGCTTTCCAATTATTATGGCACAGATAAGCTGGTGCTTAAGGCCAGCCGGTTAGAAGCCTTAAAGCTTATGCGTTCCGGTGAGCTTGCCGAACGTGTTGCGGGATTACGCAAAATAGTCGCTGATGATCCGACGGATCAAACGCTGCCGACGATGCAGGAGATTCCCCGGTTATTAGAGGAAATCGAGGAGCAAATTGCCGATATTATCGCCCGGCGTGCAGTTGAAGAGCGGCTGGAGCGTGTTGTTTCCAAGAAGATACAGGAGCGGCATGAAGATTATGTTAAAGAGATAAAACTGAATGTGCTCAAAGAAACGGCGGGACCGGAAAACGCTCAAACACTCAAAAAGTTAGCCGTTCTCGAGAAGATGAATACGATCTCACTCAAACGTTCTGCCTTTGATGTTTTACGTCCCCGGACAGTGGAAGAAATCGCAGGGCAGGAAAATGCTGTGCAAGCCTTATTAGCTAAATTGGCGACACCTTATCCCCAGCATATATTGATTTATGGTCCGCCGGGGGTGGGGAAGACCTCGGCAGCCAGGGTTGCCTTAGAAATGGTTAAGAACCTCCCCTGTTCTCCTTTTACGAAAAACGCTCCTTTTATCGAAGTGGATGGAACGACCTTAAGATGGGATCCCCGGGATGTAACAAACCCGCTCTTGGGTTCGGTCCATGATCCCATCTATCAAGGGGCAAAGCATGACTTAGCGGATACGGGCATACCGGAACCCAAAATGGGTCTGGTGAGTGATGCTCACGGAGGTATCCTTTTTATCGATGAAATCGGAGAAATGGACCCCTTACTGCAAAATAAACTGCTTAAAGTGCTTGAAGATAAGCGGGCATTTTTTGATTCTTCATATTATGATCCCAGTAATGGACAGGTGCCTCAGTGGATTAAGAAACTTTTTGATGAGGGCGCTCCAGCTGATTTTGTTCTGATTGGGGCGACAACGAGAGATCCTGCTGAGCTTAATCCGGCCCTGCGTTCCCGCTGCTCTGAGGTGTTCTTTGTTCCTCTGGAACCTAAGGATGTTCAGCACATTATACGTCAGGCCGGTCAGAAGCTGGGAGTAAGGCTGGATGATAATGTCCCGGAAATTATCAGTGAATATGTGATTGAAGGACGGAAGGCTAATAGTATTCTGACGGATGCCTACGGCCTGGCCAGGTATCGGAACCCTGATCAAGAGGAAGTTCGAGTGACGTGTGAGGATGTTTATGAAGTCCTGCGCTCCGCCCGGCTTACTCCTTTTATTTTTCGCAAGGTCCAAAGCAATCTGGAAGTTGGCAGAGTTTTGGGCTTGGGAGTGTCCGGATTTTTGGGTTCGGTTTTAGAGATTGAGGCAATTACCTTTCCCGGCCAGAATGGTAAAGGAACCATTCGCTTTAATGAAACGGCGGGAAGTATGGCAAGGGATGCTGTCTTCAATGCTGCCGCTGTGATCCGTGCGCTGACCGGGGAGGATTTACGCAATTATGATGTTCATGTTAATGTCATCGGCGGAGGAAAAATCGATGGTCCTTCAGCAGGGCTGGCAACCACCCTGGCTATATACAGTGCCTTGAAAAAGCAGCCGCTCCGGCAAGATGTAGCTGTGACCGGGGAGATTTCTATTCAAGGAAAGGTTAAGCCGGTGGGGGGTATTTACGAAAAGATTTTCGGGGCTAAGCAGGTTGAAGTTCGTAAGGTTTTGATTCCCCTTGAAAATATGGCGGATGTACCCCAGAGTTTGCAAGGTATTGAAGTGGTGGCAGTCAGTACCATTGAAGAGGCTATGAGCCACGTTTTTGATGTCTGAGAGTAATTTCAAGAGGATAGAATGAGTAGGTTCGGAGGAGAGAAGATATGGAACTCATAAAAGTTCCGCCCCAGAATTTAGAGGCCGAACAGGCGGTCTTAGGTGCGATGATGCTCGAACCGGAGATTGGAAGTTCTGTCTTTGAGATGCTTCAGCCGGAGGACTTTTATAGAGATAATCATCGTTTGATTTTCAGCGCTGTTCAAGAGCTCTTTGAAAAAGGGGATCCGGTAGACTTAGTTAGTGTTGCGGAAGTTTTACGCCGGCAGGGACGCCTGGAACAAGTGGGCGGAATAGCGGCAATCTCCGAGATTGCCCGTTCCGTCCCTTCTGCGGCTAATGTAGAGTATTACGCAAGGATAGTCTCGGAAAAGGCCCTCCTGCGTCAGCTCATTCGGGCAACCAGCAGTATTTTAGAACGAGGATATGAGCCTGGAGAAGAAGCACGGAGCCTCCTGGAGGAAGCTGAAAAACTTATTCTGGATCTTTCCCGGCAGCGTGTTAAAGATGGATTTAGCGCTATTCGTGACGTTCTGCTGGACACGTTTGAAAAGATAGAGTACCTCTATGCTAATAAAGGAAATCTGACGGGTGTTCCTACGTTTTTTACAGACCTGGATCGTATGACAGCGGGCTGGCAGCCTTCGGATCTGGTGATCATAGCAGCACGGCCTTCTATGGGAAAAACCGCACTTGTTTTAAATATGGCTCAAAATGCAGCGGTTCGGGCCAAGGTTGCTGTGGCAATTTTCAGCTTGGAAATGTCCAAAGAACAGTTGGTGCAGCGAATGCTTTGCGGGGAGGCCTTAGTTGATCAGCAGCGTGTAAGGACGGGTGATTTGCTGGATACAGATTGGCCGAAGCTGACGCGGGCAGTGGGGCCTCTCTCGGATGCCCCGATCTTTATTGATGATACCGTAGGAATCACCTTGGCCGAGCTTCGGTCGAAGGCGCGAAGATTAAAGTCGGAGCATGATTTGGGGCTGATTATTATTGACTATCTTCAACTATTGTCAGTGGGGAAAAAGTCCGAAAGCCGCCAGCAGGAAGTTGCTCAAATCTCCAGAACTCTTAAGGGGATTGCCCGCGAACTTAAAGTTCCGGTCATTGCCTTGTCTCAGCTTAATCGGGGAGTTGAACAGCGCCAGGATAAACGGCCTATTATGTCGGATTTATTAGAATCGGGAGCTATTGAAGCGGATGCGGACGTGATTTCGTTTATTTACCGGGATGAATATTATCATTCTGAGTCTGAGAAAAAAGGTATCGCTGAATTGATTATTGCCAAACACCGCAACGGTCCGGTAGGAACCGTTGAATTGGGTTTTCTCAAAGAGTTTACTAAGTTTGTGAATTTGGACCGGCAGCATCAGATGGCTTAAAGAATTCCCCTTGCCAATTCGGGCGGGGGATTTTTGTGTCTAAGGCTAAGGGCTTGTTCCTCAAGAGGATTTATAAGGAATGTTGTATTGTCGAATGTTTTTTGTATTTTTAAAGGAAATGTTCGGTTATTGGATTGACAATGAGGATTAGGATTGTTAAGATGAAATTGTTTGCGATTGGGGTTCTTTGTCATTTTGGAATTAAAACGGCTCTGGGAGGGGAAACAATTGAAACACAATGTGGATGTATTAATCATTGGAGCCGGTCCGGCCGGAATATTTACGGCTTTAGAGTTATCAAAACACCATAAGGATCTTAAAATTCTTATTGTGGATAGCGGCCGAAGCATAGAGAAGAGAAAGTGTCCTGCCCGTACGACGGGAGTTTGCGCGGGATGCAATCCCTGTGCTATTACCAGGGGATGGTCAGGTGCAGGGGCCTTCAGTGACGGAAAGCTCTCTTTGAGTCCTGCTGTGGGCGGACGTTTAGTTGAATATATGAGAGAAGAACAAGCTCAAGAGCTGATTAATTATGCGGATTCAATATACCGGCAGTTTGGGGCTCAGGAAACTGTGTATGGTTTAGACAACCGGCGGGTAGAAGAGCTTGAATATGAGGCATCCCGTCATCAGATTGCCTTAATTCATTGCCCTGTGCGGCATTTGGGCACAGAGCTGGCTTATGACGTGTTAAAAGGCATGTATGAATATCTTATGCAAAAGACGAAGACGGTTTTTTGGGAACTGGCAGAGGTCAAGGAAATCTTAGCCGACTCTGAAGGAGCTATAGGGGCGACCATTCAGCGAAGGGGAAAGCAAGAACTTGATGAAGTGTTTGCACGTTATGTTGTTGCCGCTCCCGGACGGGGAGGAGCCAATTGGCTGGCAGATCAAACGGTTCGCTTAGGTGTTGTCACAGAAAATAACGAGATCGATATCGGCGTGCGTGTCGAGGTTCCGAACTCTATCCTGGATCATTTAACCCGCGAGCTTTATGAACCAAAACTGGTCTATTATTCGGATACCTATGATCTGAAAACACGGAGTTTCTGTGTAAACCCAGGCGGGGTGGTCTCAGAGGAACACTACGATGGGGATATCGCTGTTGTAAATGGGCATAGTTACGCCGATGCTGCCAAGAAGACCAAAAATACGAATTTCGCTTTATTAGTATCAACTCGCTTTACAGAACCCTTTAATCAACCGATCGAATACGGACGATATATCGCCCGGCTGGCGAACATGTTAACCGGCGGCGGGGTAATGGTTCAGCGTCTTGGCGATCTTCTCCAGGGAAGACGGACAACTGAAGCCCGTTTGCGCCAATCGACGACCATTCCCACACTTCTGTCGGCAGTTCCGGGAGACCTCAGTTATGTACTTCCTGAGCGGTATTTGACCTCCCTTATCGAGACTCTGAAAGCCTTCGATAAAATTGCGCCCGGCATGTATTCGAAAAACACATTACTATATGGAGTTGAGGTTAAATTTTACTCCTCTAAAGTAAAAGTTAAACCGAACTTTGAAACAGAGATCGCCAGGCTGTATACCATCGGTGATGGAGCCGGGATCACCCGGGGCTTGATGCAGGCATCAGCGACGGGGATTGTGGTAGCCCGGGATATTGTGAGTAAGATATCACCAGAAAGCGGCGTATAAATTCGAAGCTGATCTTGAAGAAAATTTATGAGGCAATATGAAGTAGTATTTTACACTCCTTTGCGGAAGATAATAAGAATTATTATAATAGGCCAAGATTTGATTGGGGGCGAAGGTTGTTGCTCGATCGATACACTCATCCGGAAATGGGACAGTTATGGCAGGATGGATATGAATATGAACGCTGGTTAGAGGTTGAACTGGCAGTTGCTGAGGTTATGGCGAAGCGAGGGGAAATTCCCCGGGAGGCCATGGAGGAAATCCGCACGAAGGCAAAGGTTAATCCCAAACGGGTTTTAGAAATTGAAGCTGTAGTACGTCATGATCTGATCGCTTTTTTGCAGGCAGTTGTAGAAGAGATCGGGGAATCCGGAAAATACCTGCATCTCGGGTTGACGTCTTCAGATGTTAAAGATACTGCCTTAAGCCTGGTCTTGCGAGATTCGGGACGACTGCTGAAAGAGGACTTAACAGAACTTCGGGGTGCTTTAGTTAAACGAGCTTTAGAAAGCAAATATACGGTGATGGTCGGACGGACCCATGGTATTCATGCCGAACCGCTAACCTTCGGCTTGAAGCTGGCCCTTTGGATTGCCGAGATTGATCGTCAAATCGAGCGTCTTGATCATGCAATCCTTTCTGTAAGCGCCGGAAAGATCTCAGGTGCTGTGGGAACCTATGCCAATGTTTCGCCTGAGGTAGAAGAGGCGGTTTGTAAACATTTGGGTTTAGAGACTGCTTTGGTTAGCAATCAAATATTACAAAGGGACAGACATGCCCATTTTGTTACTACTCTGGCACTAATCGGCGGTTCTGTCGAAAAGATCTCAACCGAGATCCGCAATTTACAACGGACAGATATTCTTGAAGTAGAGGAACCCTTTGCGACGGGTCAAAAGGGTTCCTCTGCCATGCCCCACAAACGTAATCCCATCATTTGCGAGCAAGTGGCCGGAATGTCCAGGCTGCTAAGGGGTAATGCGTTAGCGGCAATGGAGAACATTGCCCTGTGGCATGAACGGGATATGACACATTCTTCTGTGGAACGGGTTATACTTCCGGACAGCTGTATTCTGTTAGATCATATGCTTCGCCAGATGACTAAGGTTATTGCGGGACTAAAAATTCGTGAAGATCAAATGAAGAGGAATCTTCAGAAAACCTATGGACTGACATCGTCACAGCGTGTACTTTTGGCCCTCGTTGAACATGGATGTATGAGAGAAGAAGCCTATGCCTGGGTTCAGCAAAACGCTTTTCAAGCCTGGGAGCAAGGTCAGGATTTCATAGAGGTTGTTTCTAAGGATGCTCGTGTCCTGAACTATTTGACGAATGAAGAAATTCAAAGCTTGTTTGATCTAAACTATCACCTACATCATGTGGATGATATCTTTAGACGGCTGGAATTAGAAGACTAGAGCTTGAAGGATGGGAGGAATATCTATATGGCTGCAGTTGTATTGATTGGTTCTCAATGGGGAGACGAGGGAAAGGGCAAGATAACGGATTTCCTGGCTGAAAAGGCGAAGGTTGTTGTACGATACCAGGGAGGAAACAATGCGGGTCACACGGTTGTTGTGAATGGGGAAGAGTTCAAGCTTCATCTCATTCCTTCGGGAATCCTCTATGAAGACAAGACTTGTGTAATTGGCAATGGTGTGGTAATTGATCCGAAGGTATTATTGGATGAATTGGATTACCTTGCCGAGCGAGGGGTTAAAACGGGCAAACTGGTCATTAGCAGCAATGCGCAGGTGATTATGCCCTACCATAGGGTGCTTGACGGCTTAGAGGAAGAGGCCCGCGGTGAACACAAAATCGGGACTACGAAGCGCGGAATTGGACCGGCCTATATGGATAAGGCGTCACGGATCGGAATCCGGGTCATGGATCTTTTAGATAAGGATGAATTCGCAGATAAGCTGCAGAGGAATCTGGTGGAGAAGAATAATTTGTTGGTTAAAGTCTATGGCCAGGAAGCACTGGAATTTGATGAAATTTATGAAACTTATCTGGGCTATGCTGAGCGAATTCGTTCGATGGTCGCGGATAGTTCGCTTACCATTGATGTAAGTATCCAAGCTGGAGAGAAAGTTCTCTTTGAAGGGGCTCAGGGGACCTTGCTTGATATAGATCATGGGACTTATCCCTATGTAACCTCTTCTCATCCGATTGCCGGAGGGGCTTGCATAGGAGCCGGTATCGGTCCAACCCGTATTAATCGTGTGGTTGGGGTTATTAAGGCCTATACCACCCGTGTGGGAGAAGGCCCTTTCCCTACAGAGTTATTGGATGAGACCGGCGAAGAAATGCGTAAGAATGGACATGAGTTTGGCACTACGACGGGCCGCGCGAGACGTTGCGGCTGGTTTGATGCTGTGATTGCCCGTTATGCTGTTCGGGTGAGCGGAATCTCAGACTTTGCTGTTACAAAACTCGATGTTCTTACGGGATTTGATAAATTAAAGATTTGCGTTGGGTATAAGGTTCAGGATGAGATTATCCATGAATTTCCCCAAAGTCAAAAACTTTTCAAGCAATGCGAACCGGTTTATGAGGAAATGCCTGGTTGGCAAGAAGATATCACCAGCGTTCGCCGCTTTGAGGACCTCCCGCAGGCAGCGCAAAATTATATCCTGCGGATTGAGGAGCTATCCGGTGTACCGGCAACCTTAGTTGCAATTGGGCCGGGGCGTGAACAGACCATTGTACGGGGGGAAATCTTTTAGACGGGCCAATATCAAGGATCTTCAATAAATTTATGGGAAAAGCCTTGACAGAATTGATGCCTTCGTGTAAAATTCTAACTCGTGGTACAAATTTGGGCCATTAGCTCAGTCGGCTAGAGCACCTGACTTTTAATCAGGGTGTCCCGCGTTCGAGTCGCGGATGGCCCACCATTTTATAGAGATTTTTACATGAATCCGGCAGCCTCAAACAGGCTGATGATGGTTCTTAGATTGAATTGTAACAGCAAGAAGACAGTAATTAACAAACGTTAAATACTGTCTTTGTTTGTTTTGGTTTAAACGTACGGATGTTATACTTTTTGGAATTATTTCAAAGTAAAAATTAGATGCCGGAGTGCAAAAGATGCTCAAAGTTTAAACAAAATTAACATATTATAAGGAGTTATATATAATATTTGCTATTATTGTGCTATATTCAGATGAAAGAGGTTAGATTGACGAATTAGAACCTTTTTATAGTATATAAGGCTTTATTTGACAAGGGTAAACCCGGTAAAAGCTCAGGACGCTAAACCAGGGATTTTCTACATAAGGTAATGATGGCTGAGCTGCTGATTCAGGGCTATGTCGGGCCTTATTTGAGGGGGCGATTTTGCTGTACTTAATTATTCATTAGTGAAGAATTTAAGCTGTTGAGAGAAGGGGGCTAAGAGAAATGACAAAAATAAAATACAGTATTATTCTGCTGCTAGTGACGATAGCACTTATCATATGTTCTATTCTCGGAGGGTATAATATCTATAATGTGATAGTGAACGAGCGAACGAGTGTCACGCAATATCGTGATACCTTGTATGAACAGTTTGACCGGACGATTAAACTCCAGGTTCAGACGGCTCATAGTTTAGTCAAAGACATTTATGAACGTCAGGAACGAGGGGAATTAACCCCTGAGGAGGCAAAAAAGCAAGCTGCTGATTTAGTTAGAAATTTACGGTTTGACAATGATAACTACTTTTGGATTGACACGACTGAGGGGATAAACGTTGTTCTGCTTGGGAGAGAGGCTTCTGAAGGTAAGTCACGCTATGATGCCGTGGATAGTGACGGTAAATATTTTGTCCAGGATTTCATTAACAATGGAATTCAGGCAGATGGAGGCTATACTGATTATACCTTTGCTAAACCTAATGAAACTGAACCATTACCGAAGAGAAGCTATACCTTGTTATTTCAGCCTTATAACTGGGTGATTGGGACCGGAAATTGGGTTGATAGTATGGATAAGCTTGTTTCGGTGAAGCAGCTTGAAATTGAGAATAAGGGCAGGGCAAGTATAATCTATACTCTGGTATCTATCTTAGCGGCCTTAGGGGTATCCATGATACTGGGGACTATCTTAAGCAACAAGATTTCGAATAGAATTGTAGCAATGGCTAATTACACAGCGGAAATAGCAAAAGGTAATCTTAAAGTTGAACGCATCAATAGTGATGCTAAGGACGAATTAGGACAACTTGGCAGAGCGTTTGATACTATGACTGAAAATCTTATTCAGCTTGTCGAGCATGTGTCATCGTCATCCAAGCAAGTTGCTGCATCATCCCAACAATTGAGTGCCGGTGCGGAACAATCGGCTCAAGCGTCTTACCAGGTTGCAGCGGCCATAGCGGAAGTCTCTATGGGTGCGGAAAAACAATTAAGTGCTGTCAATGAAACATCGGCCAGTGTTGAGCAGATGTCGGCAGGTATTCAGCACATGATGGACAATGCTAAAATAGTGGTTAAGTCCTCTGAGCAAACGGCCCTTTCTGCCGCGGAGGGCAGCCAGGCTATCAAAAAGACGATTCAGCAAATGATGAATATTGAAGAAACAGTTACAGGATCTGCTGATGTGGTTATGAATTTGGGTGAGCGTTCTAAAGAAATCGGACAAATTGTGGATACCATTTCAGGTATAGCTGAACAGACAAACCTTCTCGCCTTGAATGCTGCAATTGAAGCTGCACGAGCAGGTGAACAAGGAAGGGGTTTTGCTGTTGTAGCGGATGAAGTCCGAAAATTGGCGGAACAATCTCAGGAGGCTTCAAAGCAAATTGCCTTATTAATCAGTGGTATTCAGCATGATACCCAAAAGGCTGTTGTGTCGATTAATGAAGGCACCCATCAAGTAAAACTGGGGACAGAGGTGGCTGAAACTGCCGGTCAGGCATTTAATGAGATAGCGGATTTAGTAAATCAGGTTTCATCCCAAATTGGGGAGATTTCAGAGGATATTCAACAAATGGCAGTGGGCAGCGAAAAGGTTGTCTCTTCGGTTACGGATATATATGAGATTAGCCGGGAAATCAGCGGGCAGACTCAAACGGTGTCTGCCGCAACAGAGGAGCAGTCGGCTTCTATGGAGGAAGTTTCCTCTTCGAGCCAGATTTTAGCAAAGATGGCTGAGGAATTGCAGGAAACCTTGAAAAAATTTAATGTATAACTACAATCCCCAAAAGGGATTAACAGGGGTGAAAGGAACGGAATAATTATGGTTTAACGCCGTTCCTTTTCCATAGCCCGCTCGAATAGTTCCGTCTAAATATTGTCGTCTAACTCAAAATCATGACCCTATAAAAATAAAAAGAGAAAAGCAAATAAAAAGCAGAACAAAAGTATAAAAAGGTATTGACAGTGATAGAAACATAGTGTAAAATCCATATTTGTGAGTGTCTTTTAAATACCTCTCTACATTAGGTCGATTTAAAGTACCTTACTAAATGGCCCGTTGGTCAAGCGGTCTAAGACACCGCCCTTTCACGGCGGTTACACGGGTTCGAATCCCGTACGGGTCACCATTTGTTTTATGCCTCGGTAGCTCAGTCGGTAGAGCAGAGGACTGAAAATCCTCGTGTCGGCGGTTCGATTCCGTCCTGAGGCACCATTTTATTCAGCAACTAGTAATCAACCAACTAAAATCTATGGATATAGCTAAAGGTTCTGTGAATTCCCCCGGGGGAAAATCAGGGCTTTTTTTGTCGTAGCAGGTCAATAAAACTGTTAGGATGTACTCTTTTGAAGAGATTAAGTCAATAATTAGTGCCCTGATACTAACGAATAAGAATAAGAGCCATCATAGGAATTCTTTTTAACGGAATGCAAAGTTGTTAATTTAGAAATACTAAAAGCAGGCTTATCATAAATAAGAAATCAGACAAGCTCCGGATGCACTATAAGACTCTTAGATGGTTTTTGGTGCTTGCTGATTATTCGTTTAATAAGGTTGGTGACTAACTATGCCATTACCTGAGAACAACTTGTTGTTTGGGTTTGCGCCAAGATTAACGCCGGAACAGCGTGAGTATGTTGACGCGATCTTCGATTATCAATTAGTCATGGTTAATGCTAAAGCAGGAACGGGGAAAACCACCCTTGCGGTTGCTTGTGCCAAGCTCTTTAAGCAACCCCTGACTTATATCTTTAATCCGGTTCAGGAATCTGCCATGGGTTTCAGACCGGGTACCCAATCTGAAAAAGAAAGTATTTATCATCAACCTTTAATAGATGCTCTTTTAGAGATCAATGAGAATCCCGCTCAGTGTGTGTATAATGAAGAGGCACTGGTTAATGAGGCCATACGCAGAAAGGTAAGCATGAAAAGGGTCATGGACAGTATTTGGTGTTACCCTAAAACACCCTTATTTCTGCGGGGGACAAATCTTAAAGATATGACGATAATTATTGATGAGTGCCAGAATTTTACGGTTCAGGAATTAAGAAAAATCTTTACTCGTGTCCATGATTCATGCAAAGTCATCTGCATTGGACATTCAGGACAGATCGACATACCCGCTGCCAAAAGTGGTTTTGTCCCTTATATGGAGCACTTTAGGAGCCAACCCTATTGCAAGATTTTGACACTGACAAAGAACTTTCGAGGAGAACTTGCCAATTGGGCTGACTCAATTTAAAGTAACTGAAACCTTTGTATCAAGGAAAGCCTTGACGAATGGGCAAAGCTTGTCTATAATATAGTTTGTTATCATAATATGCGGACGTGGCTCAGCGGTAGAGCATTGGCTTCCCAAGCCGAGGATCGCGAGTTCGAATCTCGTCGTCCGCTCCATACAGTAATAGCAACGGGTTTAGGGCTTCCTGTAAAGGAGTTCTGAACCCGTTTTTTGCATAGGCTGAGGCTCCTACGTAGAGCATTGGACAGGCAATTTTTGACTAGACCGAGGATCACTTCTATCCTTCCAAAACGATTTAATGGAGGGACTTAATTGGCTAGGTTGTTAAAAGATTAAAATGGAGCAGCAATATACAAATTGGAAAGAATGTATTAAAGATTTTTTAACTTTTAAAATGGCCCAAGGAGTATCAGCACGAACAATTAAAGACTATGAATGGCATCTCGGGCATTCTTCAAAAAGTACTCTGGATGGGGAGACAATGTGAAGTTGAAGAAAGCTATCATCAGTTATTTTGCTGAAGGGAACAGTTTAGCACCTGCAAGTCATAATATCCGTAGGAAATATCTAAAATGTTTCTTCTCGTGGGTTGTAAAGGAGGGTATCTTACCTGCCAATCCCTTAATAGATATTCCTTTGCGTCGTGAGGAGCCTCGAGTACGTGAAATTGACGAGTCAAAGCTCCATTCAATATTTGATGTTTGTGATCTTACAATATACTCAGGTTTAAGAGATTATGTACTTTTATGTCTGACTATAGATACAGGAGTTAGACCAAAGGAAGCTTTATCCCTATTACCGGATGATTTTAACTTACGTAGTATGGAAGTTCGGGTACCAGCGATCATTGCCAAAACAAGAGTTAGTAGAACTCTTCCATTGTCACCATTAACAGTAGATGGAGTTAGAAAATTAACTAGCATACGACCTGACAGTTGGGGTAAAGTCCCCTTCTTCGTTTCAGCAGAAAGAAATACCATGGACACTCATGCATGGTCGCAGAGGTTGAATCGCTATGGCAATAAACTTGGATTCAAAATTACCGCCTATGATTTACGGCATGCATTCGCTCTAATGTTTTTACGTAATGGTGGACATGCTTTAGCCCTTCAGAGAACTTTAGGGCATGTCGACTTAACTATGACTAAACGATATGTAGCATTAACCCAGGAGGATCTGCGTAAACAGCATAGAATGGCATCACCGTTAAATGTAATAGTACCAAAGAAAGAGCGCCTTAGAAAGCTTAAGTACTAAGCCGCGTTTGGTAAGTAAACAACTCTATACCTTAAAGACCAGGAGGCCGCGCTTTTGAGCTTGGCCTCTCTATTTTTAGAGGTCCGGAATTTCCAGATTTACTTTGTGTGCTTCGCGGTAACTCATGAAAAGACCGGTCTTAAAGAGCAAAATAGCAGCAATTATAGCTGCCTCTTTGAACCATCGTTTACGAGCAATGCCTTGTACTTTGTTACAGATACCATTAAATAGGGTATAGTCTTCTTCTACTTCGATTGAACTTATGCAGGATTCAAAAGCTGCACGTCGCTTAAGACTTTCGACAATTCTATGAACATCATCATCAAGGTTTTCATGAGTATCATGCTCTTCTTCATATTCAGCGTACGCATCGTTCACTTTGAGACTATTGTATCTATTATTCCTAAGAATATTAAACAAAGTCAATCCTCCTTAAAAAGAAAGCCGTTTTGGCTTCCTTTTATTTAGCTATTTCTAATCGAGTTTCTTACATTATTTAGGACATTTAAATACGAATCGACTGAGATTTTTAGAGTTTTTGTTGCTACGGCGCTTCCTATTGATGCGACTGCAATTTTAGCGAATCCTGTTGTTACGTCTACTGCGTTCTTTTTTCCAATTTGAGTAAGTATGTTTGCCATTGTAAATTCCTTCTTTCTTATTTTTACTAATATACTTATACCATCAAAAATCCGACTTATTCGTTAGATTATTCCGCGTTCCTTGAGACTGACGTACCTTTGGGAGCCTATAATCACATGGTCACAACCTCGATGCCAATAAGTTTACCAGCATCAACAAGACGTCTAGTAACTTTTAAATCTTCATTGGATGGGGTAGAGTCGCCTGAGGGGTGGTTATGGCTGACGATAACACTATTAGCCGAGCGTTTAATTGCTGACTTAAAAACTTCTCGTGGGTGGATTAATGAAGAATTAAGGGTCCCAATACTAACGGTATCAACGGCTATCACGTGGTTCTTAGTGTTCAGCATAACAACAACGAATTTTTCACGATCGAGGAGCGTCATGTCAATTAGGAGATCATAGACATCTTGAGGGCTGTTGACACACTGGATGGCTTTGGCTGGAGCGGTATACATTCTCCGCCCAAGTTCGATACAGGCAAGGATTCTCCGTGATTTTGATTTCCCAAGTCCTTTTATCTTTGTAAGTTCTTCCTCTGTGGCTTCTGCGAGGTCTTTGATTGTTGGAAACTTTAAGAGTTAGATCTTTGCTAGATTCCCTTACAGTTAGTTCAAGTAGATCTTGAAGGGGCAGATTGTTGTACATTTTTATCGCCTCCCATAAAAAGATTAAGGGACTGATTTCTCAGTCCCATAGGTATTGCGGGTTAGTGCTTTACCTTAATGTTCTTATACCTGTACTTTCGATTAGTGTCCGAAACTCATTGTATTCGTTGGATGTAACGAGTAGAATTAATGAAACTGCTTGGGCCTAACCCCATTCAATAGACACTAAAGCAAACTAGTTATTATCGGTTTCTTCTTCCACGACTCCACCAGTCATAGAGTGAAGCCCACTATGAAGGAATGCGGATCTAAATATGGCGGAAAAACTGTACCCGAATAGCACTTCTAGCTTACGTTGTCGATCGAAGTCCTTACGAAAGAGGAAGTCTGACAGAGATCATTTTTAGCAGAGTTCAGAGCCACGCAGCCCCATATGCCTTAGTGGTTGACCATACTTTACAAAGCTAACAGTGAATCTCCCAAATCTCATCGATAAACGTAGCGTTACTAGGGATTTCGTTCATAAGATCATCCATAGAGTTTAGTAAGAAAAGAGAAACTGCCATGAGGCAGTTTCTTGGTCTATCCTTAACTAAGAGAATTAGTAAAATGGTAATTATCTCAGCAACTAACATAATTATTTAGCGTCAAAATGACGGCAATTACTACAATAGGTGCGGCTGTTTATGAAAATTAGATTTAGTGGAAATGACGAGTTTTAAAGCTTGTCTATATTATATTCCTTCTCCTTGGCACCCAACTACCACGTGTTTTGCGCTCCTTCAAATCACAACAACCGCCACTCCAATCGCCAAACCAGTCTTGGCATATGGGTAGATCCAATCGTTTGTCGGTCTTAGAATCATAATGGAATCCTTCTTTACAGTAATTGCTTAAGAAGTGTTTACGTTTACCAGGCTCTCCGTGCCAAGAATAAAAACATAGCTCTTTCTTACTCATAGTATTCACTCCTCTAATGTTCTACCTAAATTATACCAAGGATTTGAAAATACTGAAATCCTTGGAACTGGGGAGGGAATAGTTGCTACGTGTCGAAGATTACGAAATGGAGTTTCCATGAAGTCAGATTTACAGGAGGACAATATGCGAAAAAGAATCGTCACCGACGAATTCATAAATAGGGTACCGATGGCAGAGGCAGCGATCCACGACTGGATGAGGAGTAACAACATCATCGAGACTACTCCCGATCTTTGTATAGACATTCTAGTAGGTAATCATATTTATAAGTACAATTCAAAGCGTAATGGTCATAGCTTTAGAAAAGATCTAAGAACCCTTCGAGGCAACGGCTTGTTGGAGACTACTTTTAAAAGGATCTTAGTGAAGCAAAAGAAGCCAGGTGCGCCTTGGTATATAGAAATAGAGAAGAACATCTAATATTTGATCCACCAATTTGTCTTGATGGAATGATATAATCAAGTCTGAGTAGCGGACTAAAGTGTCAGACTATATGAAGTGAGACAATTAGCTAAAAGGAAATATCAGAGAGAATGGGGCAAAAGTTAGATGCTAACAGGAGAGATTCGCAACAAGGTTGACAAAATATGGACAGATATCTGGGCTGGCGGTATTACCAACCCAATAACCGTCATAGAACAGCTTACTTATCTAATGTTTATCCGTTCCCTCGATGAAAAGGAACTGGAAAACGAGAGTATCGAAGCCTTAACGGTTGAGGCAATGCCCAAGATCTTCCCTAATGACGCAGAGAGTCAGGCAATGCGGTGGAGCAAGTTTAAAACTAAAGACTCTCGCGAGATCTATGAAATAGTCGGGACAAAGGTATTCCCCTTTATCAAAGCGATGAACGGGGAAAATACTTCTGCTTTCTCGCGCTACATGCAGGATGCTATGTTTTTAGTTCCAACCCCTCAGGTCTTGCAAAAGATGATCACAGGCTTAGACGAGCTTTATGAGCATGATATTAAAGACTTAGATATGCAGGGCGACCTGTATGAGTATATGCTGGGAAAGCTGGCTACAGCGGGCCAGAACGGTCAATTCAGAACCCCAAAGCATATTCGTGACATGATGGTACGCTTGCTTGCCCCAACTCCAAATGATAAAATTTGTGACCCCGCTTGTGGTACCGCCGGTTTTCTCGTTTCCTCTGCGGAATATATCCGGGAAAAGTACGAAGCCGAGATGACAACCGAGCAGTGGGATAATTTTGCAGGCGAGATGTTCACAGGTCTCGATACCGACAGAACCATGCTTCGATTTTCTGCAATGAACCTGATGCTGCATTCCATCAATAAACCCCATATCAACTATGTGGACAGCGTTTCCAAGCAAAACAGTATTTCCTCTGCTTATGATATTATACTTGCCAATCCCCCCTTCACAGGCACAGTGGATGCAGAGAGCATTAACGATAACTTAAAGGCGGTCTGCAACACCAAAAAGACAGAGCTTTTGTTTGTGGCGCTTTTCTTGAGGATGCTACGCAAAGGCGGACGCTGCTCTTGTATTGTGCCTGATGGAGTATTATTTAGTGGAAGCAACGCACACAAAGCACTGCGGAAAGAATTGGTAGAAAATCATCAACTGCAAGCGGTGATTTCCATGCCTAGCGGTGTGTTTAAACCGTATGCAGGGGTTAGTACTGCAGTTCTTGTGTTTACGAAAACAGGCGCAGGTGGTACTGATAAAGTATGGTTCTATGATATGAAAGCTGATGGTTTCTCTTTAGATGATAAACGATCTGCTGTTGAGGCAAATGATATTCCGGATATTCTTGCCCGCTTCCATAATCCTGATGGGGAAGCTGACCGGAAGCCCACGGAGCAGAGCTTTTTTGTGGAGAAGTCTGCCATTTCGGGTAATGATTATGATTTATCGATAAATAAATATAAAGAGGTTGTTTATGAAAAGGTGGAGTATGATGCGCCAGCGGTGATTATGGCACGTCTTGATCAGTTAAGCATTGATATTGCTTCCAAGATGGAGGAATTGAGGGGGCTTATCGGTGGGTAAGTGGGTGAAGGTTAAGCTGGTAGATATTTGTGATTTGAATATGGGACAGTCACCTGAATCTTCAAGTTACAATCAAGATGGAGATGGTATTCCCTTTTATCAAGGGAATGCTGATTTTGGTGAACTGAACCCTGAAACAAGATATTTTTGCAACAAGCCTACTAAAATAGCTCAAAAAAATGATATTTTACTTTCTGTTCGAGCGCCTATTGGAGCATTAAATATAGCAATGAAAACTTGTTGTATAGGTCGTGGTCTCGCTGCCATTACTGCAAGGGAAAATATTTCAGATGCTAAATTTCTGTACTATGTTTTAAAAATGAAACATGCTGAGTTGAATCAAAAAGGAACAGGTAGCACATTCAAAGCGATAAATAAACAAAATCTAAGTGAAGTTTTGTGTCCTCTACCCCCCCTCGAAATCCAACGGCAAATCGCCAAAACCCTAGACACTGCTGCAGAGATAATTGGTATGCGCAAAAAACAGCTTGCAGAGCTCGATAACCTTATCAAATCCACCTTTAACGATATGTTCGGCGATCCTGTGATGAATGAGAAAGGGTGGGATAAAGTATCTATACTTGATGTCTGCTCTGAAATAGTAGATTGTGTTAACAAAACAGCTCCTATTATCGATGGCGTAAGTCCGTACAAAATGCTTAGAACGACTAATATTAAACAAGGGAAAATTGATACGAAAAATTGTAATTATGTGGATGAACA
Organism: Desulfosporosinus youngiae DSM 17734; assembly: GCF_000244895.1. NCBI lineage: Bacteria > Bacillati > Bacillota > Clostridia > Eubacteriales > Desulfitobacteriaceae > Desulfosporosinus > Desulfosporosinus youngiae. The sequence goes on along the minus strand of NZ_CM001441.1, from coordinate 5,613,256 downwards.
GACGTTTCGAAAATGGACAAGACGATCGATTCCTAGAAGAGGGGATGTGCTCCTAACAAGAGAAGCTCCCATTGGAGAAACTGGGATAATCGAGAGTGATGAGAATTTATTTTTAGGTCAAAGGATTGTGTCGTATAGAGTTAATGATTCAATCATTCTTCCGTTATATCTTTTAAATCTTATGCAAACAGAGTATTTTCAATATCAAATAAGAAAACTAGCTCGTGGTTCAACTGTAAAGCATTTATCAGTTCCGGAGTGTAATCTCTTTGAAGTATACACTCCACCGCATAACCTACAAACCCAATTCGCCACTATTTTAACCAAAATCGAAGAACAAAAAGCCCTTGTGAAAAAGGCAATCGACGAAGCACAACTCTTGTTTGACAGCCTAATGAGCGAGTATTTCGAATAACAGTGAGGTGAATTAAATGCCTGCAAACTTTCAATTCTTACAGGGACAAACTGAATATGCCTTATTTGCCAACGCTTGCATCGAAGCAGAGTGTGTTCTTGCCACCTCCCCAACAATGGCAGCGGTAGGTAGCCGTAAGGCCTTCGAGTTGGCGGTAAAATGGGTGTATTCTGCGGATAACACTATCACTATGCCTTATAAGGACAATTTGCAGGCGTTAATTCACGAACCATCTTTTAGATTCGCTATGGATAACCAAACTTGGAGCAAGCTCCCTTACATCATCAAGCTAGGGAACCTTGCAGTACATACTGAGAAAACCATTAGCCGCAGTGATGCCATTCTATCCCTTTCCTCTTTATTTGAGTTTGTGGAGTGGCTAGATTACTGCTATGGTGCAAACTATGAGGAACGTAGATTTGATGAAACAAATATTCCGGCGGAAAAGGTCATTCTTGACGAAGCTAAGATCAAAGAAAAAGATAGTCTAATTGAGCAAAAGGATTCTGAAATTGAGGCTCTTCGTGCTAAGATTGCGGCCATGAGTGACCGTCTTACGGCTGATAAAGAGCAACATAAGGAAGAGCGCCACTTCACGCCTAGGGATATTTCTGAATTCCTTACTCGCAAAAAATATATCGATGTGGACTTAAAACTCCTTGGTTGGGTATTCGGCGACGATGTGCGGGAAGAAGTAGAGCTTTACGGTATGCCTAATAATAAAGGAAAGGGCTATGCCGATTATGTCCTTTACGGTAAAGACGGACGTCCCTTAGCAATAATCGAAGCTAAGCACACCTCAAAAGACCCGAGGAAAGGTACTCAGCAAGCAAAGCTCTATGCTGACGGCTTAGAGAAAATGACTGGCAGACGCCCCATGATGTTTACTACCAATGGCTTTGAAACCTATCTCTGGGACGATGTAACCTCCCCACAGCGCAAAGTAAGCGGTGTGTTCTCCAAAGCTGATCTTGAAAAGCTAATGAACCGCCGCAGTGAGCGTAAAGTTTTAAATGAAATTCCCATTGATGATAAAATTACCGATCGCTACTACCAAAAGGAAGCCATCCGTGCGATCTGCGAGAATATTGATACTGGTCACAGAAAAGCCTTGCTTGTTATGGCCACAGGCACAGGGAAGACAAGAACGGCATCTAGTTTAACCGATGTTTTGTCACGAGGTGGATATGTCACCAACACCCTATTTTTAGCTGACAGAACCGCCTTAGTTAAGCAAGCAAAGGACGACTTCAAGAATTATCTACCAGATATGTCCCTCTGTAATCTTTTAAGCAATAAGGATGATAAGACTGCCAGAATAGTTTTTTCAACCTATCCTACAATGCTTAACTCAATTGACACGGCTAAGAGTGAGAGCGGTCAACGACTATTTACGCCTGCCCATTTTGATTTGATTGTGATCGATGAGGCACACAGAAGTATCTTTAAAAAGTACCGGACAATCTTTGAGTATTTCGACGGTTTACTGGTTGGCTTAACAGCAACCCCAAAGACAGAGGTTGATAGAAATACCTATGACTTCTTTGAGATGCAAAGTGGTGTGCCCACTTACGCCTATGATTATGAAACTGCCGTGGATAAAGACCACGTTTTAGTACCTTACTATAATATTGAAGTAAGGACAAAGTTCTTAGATAAGGGCATTGTCTATGATGAACTCTCAGAAGAAGATAAAGCCCGATATGAAGAAGATTTTACTGATGAAGACGGTGCAATGCCTGAGTTCATCCCATCTCCTGAACTAAACAACTTCATTTTTAACCAGGCCACAGTGGATATGGTGTTAGAAGACTTAATGACTAAGGGCATTAAGGTAGCAGGTAGCGATAGGCTGGGTAAGACCATCATCTTCGCCCAAAATAAAAAGCACGCACAATATATAATCGATCGGTTCGATAAACTTTATCCTCACTATCATGGCAGCTTTGCCAAGCGAGTTGTTTGTGATGATAGCTATGCCCAAACACTTATTGATGATTTTAAGGTTGCTGAGAAGGAGCCTCATATTGCTGTGTCCGTTGATATGCTGGACACAGGTATTGATGTACCTGAACTTGTTAATTTAGTCTTCTTCAAGAAGGTCCGCTCCAAAACAAAGTTTTGGCAGATGATTGGTCGTGGAACAAGGCTTTGCCGTAATTTATTTGGTGATGGCCAGGATAAAACCCACTTCCTCATATTTGATTATCTCGGAAACTTCGAGTTCTTCCGTCAACATAAAGAGGGGCTGCTTGGTAACGAGACTCAGAGCCTGACTGAGGCAATCTTCGCCAAGCGGGTGCGCATGATTCATCACCTCCAGCATTCAGCTTTTAGCGATGAGCCTTACCAAGTAATTCGAACAGGCTTAATTGAAACAGTCTTACTACAGATTAAGGCGTTAAATACTGAACTGGTAGCCGTAAAAATGCAACTCCAATATATTGAAATGTATAAACATGCGGAGGCTTTTGTCTGCTTATCGGAAGTGGATAAAAGCAACTTAATCAAGTACCTTGCCCCGATTGTTTATATGGAAGACACAGATGAGTATGCTAAACGTTTTGACAATTTTATGTACGGCTTAATGATTGCTCAGATAGAGGGCATGCCTCAGTTTAAGAAGGGTCAAAAGCAACTCCTAAAGGTTTGTGCCGGCCTTGCCCAACGGGCAAGTATTCCCCAAGTTAAAGAAAAGCTAGAACTCATTAGTGCCATCGCCACTGATGATTTTTGGCAGACTTCGGATATCTTGAACTTTGAGAAGGTCCGGGTGGAACTGCGTAGTCTAATTAAGTTTTTGGTTGATGAAGGCAGGAAACCAATCTATACGAATCTTGCGGATGATATTCTCGAAGTCAAAGAAGGAGAGGCCATATACCAAGCCTATGACTTTGAGGATTATAAACTGAAGGTAAACCGCTACATTGAGCAAAACCAAGACCACATAGCAATTCATAAGTTGCGAAATAATATGCCCTTAAATACTAAGGATTACAAGAGCTTGGAACATATCTTCACGGGGGAACTCGGCACAGCAGAGGATTATAAGAGAGAATTTAAGGATACCCCATTTGGCTTGCTAGTGCGTAAAATTGCTAAGATGGAGTATGAAGCTGCCGTTGTAGTGTTCTCAGAATTTATCAATGACCAGTCTCTCAGTCGCGCTCAAATTGCTTTTGTCAAAAAGGTTATCGATTACATTGTGAAGAACGGCTATATTGAGAATGTCTCCGAACTGATGAAGCCACCCTTTGATAAACCCCAGAGTCTCATCAAGCTGTTCGATGGATCCAAACAAAAGCGGTTGGTGGAGTTAGTTACAAGCATTAAAGATAATGCGATAAAGATAGTTGGTTAGAAAAGTTAACCAATTTATAGGTGTGCAGAAGGCTGAGGAAGAAGGATTAACTACATCCTTAGGAGGAAAAGTACATGGCTGATATCAAATTCGAGATAAAAGAAACTATCGGTGCCCTTTCAGAATCAGCAAAAGGCTGGAAGAAAGAACTTAATCTTATAAGCTGGAATGATAAGGAGCCTAAGTATGATATTAGGGAGTGGTCCCCAGATCATACGAAGATGGGGAAGGGTGTTACTCTTACTAAAGAGGAACTAGAGAACTTGAGAGAAGTTTTGGAAGGACTCAACTGGTAGTTGAGATGGAGGGGAAGATATGAGTCAAGAGATTTCGCAAGGGAAAATGTTACAAGTCCTCGATTGGGCTTATGATAAATCTATAAATGGAGTTCCTGGATTAGATTCGGCTCAAGAACTTGCCGAGGATTATTTGAATAGAAGCGGCTCACTAAAAAGTAAGGTTAATTCATTAATCCGGTGGCAAAATTCTAAATGTGCAACATCTGGTTTTATATCTGGCCTCGGGGGGATAATCGCGTTGCCTGTCGCTATACCAGCGAATATTTCTAGCGTTATGTACGTACAGATCAGAATGATTGCAGCGATTGCATATATGGGAGGGTATGACATAAAAGATGATAGGGTTAAATCTCTTGTCTATATTTGTTTGCTAGGAAATGCGGGTAAAGACATTTTGAAGGAAGTTGGTATTAGCATAGGTACTAAGTTAGCTAAATCAGCTATTGAAAAAATATCAGGACAAGTAATTCTTAAGATTAATCAAGCAGTGGGATTTAGATTGGTAACTAAATTTGGCACAAAGGGTATAATTAACTTGGGTAAGGCAGTACCTCTTGTCGGTGGAATTATTGGGGGAGCCATGGATTTATCATCAACCAATGTTATAGGAAACGTCGCTAGGGATACTTTTATTGATTAGTTTGTTGAAAGGGAATTTGCTCAGATGGACATGCTTCGCAAGATGAACGTCTAATCTAATTATGCTTGATTAAAGGGGTAATATCCCGGAGAGAAAGGTGAAATTGATACCCCATGACAGCATAAAACTGTATTATTTCATGCTGAGCCACTGAAGGGGCTTTCCATATTATTTCTCTAGTTAATTTTTATGTTTAACGATAATGGAAAGGTGCTTCAGTAGATAGTTTATCGCTAAAACCCAATAAATTATCATGATCTTAGTGGCAAAGTTCAAGACGGTAATAAAAATAAACGTAAAATAAAGGCCCAGGCATAACGATGGGCCTCTTTCTGTTTAACACATCAACTAGCAAACTCAACAAACGAAGGCAATCTCAAATATCCCGCCTTGGTCAGGGAGCGATACTTAACCTTGCACATTAGGCCCCGACTAGCTTGAGGAAACATAACAAAATCCCCGGCGTCTTTACCAACCATCTTAGCAACCCCGTAAACCGTCTTTCGAGCATTTGCCGGAACAAGCTCCATAATCCCAGCGGGTTTGCCATCGGGGAATTGTATTACCCAACCAAACTCAGACTTCCTAAACCCAGCAATTTCTACAGTTGTATACTGATAATTAACTACCTTTAGCCAATTGGAAGATCTTTTCCCAAGCTCATACTTGGAATCTTTCTTCTTCAGGACTATGCCCTCAAGTTGCTGCTGTTTAACTAAATCGAACAGCGCCTTGCCATTACCCACAATCGAGGGAACCTTAGTTATCCTTGGTAGTTCTGGAAGTACCTCATATTAAGGATTTCCTTATGCTCTAGCAGTGGTAAGTGGCTAACACGTTCACCATGATAATAAACCACATCAAACACACAGTAGGTCACGGGCTTAGTCTTGGAAATACTGGGGATTCGCCGTAGGCTACTAACTTGAAACCTCCTCATTAGTTCCTCAAAATCGGGTTTACCGTCATCATCTTCGATAATGATCTCACCGTCGAGGATCGTGCCTTTAGGAATTTGGCTGGTGATAAGTTCGGGAAAACGTGTTGTTCCTTCGTTTCCGTGGCGGGTATAAAAATGTAATCCATCCATTGTAGAATAGAGAAAGCGGATCCCATCTAATTTTAGCTATCTCCATAATATTGTACATTACTTTTCTTGTACAGAATTATATTTACATATTCGATGCATAAAGGAAACGAGATGCTTTTCTCAAAAGATCATTGTACAAAAATCAATAAGCTGATATTATGGAAAACATAGTGTATCAGCTTATTAATATCTTCACAATATTGTACATTAATCTCTTTTGGAGGACAAATGGTCAATTCGTATACATCAAAAAAAGGAACTCTTCAAAAATATAAATTTATTATGATTCCTGTATGGATTGATTGGCGTAAATTAAGCGACGGGAAAGTTATTAAAAAGCAGTTCGCGGTGATCGGATTAAAAAAGCTTAATACGGATACTCATATCATCCATCCGGTAACAGATTTCATTTTACATAACTGGCAGTCAAGGAAGTTTAACACTCAAAAAAAACATGCGTTAAACATCGCGAAATTCCTTAATTTCTTAATGGTTAACAAGCATAGTATGAGGATACATTCAATGTCTGATTTGAAATTGACAGACGGGAATAAATACCTTAATACACTTACTTCTGCGGGACATTCCATAGGAACCGTAAAAGACAGCGAAAGGACACTCACTTATTTCTACCTTTGGTTAGTCGATAAAGGTGTTATTGCCAGCATTGATAAGAGTAGCTTTGTCAAAAAGGAATCAACACATGGCTCAATCTACTACGAGTCTCCTTTCCAGGTGATATACCCAGAAAGGAGACCACCAAATGTAGAGCATGCATTCCCAGTTAAATACATCCCTCTCCTATTAGAAATTGCGATTCTGGAAGCAATGCCTATTGCACTAGGGGTTTATATGCAATTATTCGGCGGACTTCGAGTGGGAGAAGTGGTTAATTTAAAACGGACTCAAGTGAAAAAACGAGTAGCCAACGGGGATTTTCTCTTTGAAATTAAGGACCAAAACTTCCGTTCTGATCTTAAGGATAGTGCAGGCAGCAGTTATGTTAAACGGCCCAGAAATCAAAGAATTTTTCAGATCAAGGACTGGGGCGAATCTTTATTCCATGATCATGTTGAATTATTTAAAGCAACGGATAATACCAATGCCCTTTTTGTAAATAGGGATGGGAAAGCAATGTCTGGACGGAGTTACCGTCAATACTTCGATAAGTTAAAAAAATGTTATATTGAATTCTTGAAGACATACGGCGACAGCGAGGATAAGATACTTGCACACCATTTGAGCATGATGAGTTGGTCCACCCATATTGGTAGAGGAACTTTTACAAATATGTTAGCAGAGGTAGCAGAAAATCCATACGATATTGCTTTTCCACGTGGAGATAAAAGCCTCGTCTCTTCCCTTTCCTATATGGCAAGGACTGAACGTTTGCGAAAAAAACTTGAACAGAAATTCAACAATATGCATGAAGTATATATTCCAAAGCTAATTGAAAAACGCCAACAAAAGGAGCAATGAAACATTGCAATCTAAACCGGAATTTCTGACAAAAGCTGAACTCGCAAGAGTTTTGAATGTCACCTATGGCACTATCATCAGATGGATAGCAGAAGGAAAAGTTCCTTTGATTAAAATCGGTAATAAAGTCCTAATCTCACAGGAATCTATTCCATTGATAAAGAGGAATATCGGACATATAAATACTGACGAGTACATGGGGCTAACTGAATTTCTTGGTTTATTTAAAATTAGCCACGAAACTTATTTGAATTGGATTAAAAGGGGATGGGTTAAAACCAGTGTACAATTCGGCAAAAAGGTTTACATCCCACTTAGTTCGATTAATGAGATAAAGAAGTTAAGTGGCTACGTTAATGAGGAGGATTATATTAGCGTTAAGCAATTAAGCAGCATGCTAAATTTGAGTCCAGAAAAAATTTTAAGATTAATTAAAAGCGGATTACTTGTAAGTTACCATCTGTACAAGGACAAATATCTATTTAAATCCGACTCAATTGAGGATATTAAACAAAGCATCGGTTATATCGATGATTATAATCCAAATGAATACTTAAGGATAAACCAGGTTAAGGAAAAATTGAATCTCGACTTCAATTTTCAATATTGGAAAACGAAAATACCGTACATCTTACATATGGGAACCCCTTATATAAATATTAAGGATTTACCCCTAATTTATGACGTTATAAAACATGATAAAGGCAAACCGGCCTTTACCGAATATCTAGGGCTTGAAAACTATGTAGATACCAGCAAGGCTGCAGAATTATTAAAAATCAGTAAAGGCACGTTATCCCAAAAAATAAACTCTGGAATAATCAAGGGTGCTATTAAAGTTCCGTTTAATACAAAGCAAACCAAATGGATGATTCCGATGGAATCAATCGTGGATTATAAACCCCAAAGCCGAATTTCTTTGATAAAACACAAAAAAGCAATTCTCATGCCTTCCAATACAATAAATCTTAAGACTATAGCCGATAAGACCGGATTGTCATTGCAAACGCTAAGGATAAAAGTTAAAAATAAACAGTTGTTTACAAATGCCCAAAAGGTTAAAGGGTTGTATTGTATACCGATTGAAGAAGCAGATGAATTTATCGCTTCGAGGCCTAAACAACAGTATCATAAAAAGGGCATAATTTATACGAACAAAGATGCGTTGGAAGAACTTTTACGCTTTATATCGGCTTTCCCTTTGCCCTTTAATTTGAGAAAAACGCAGGATTTATTTGTAGAGTTCTGTAAAATTAAATTAGGCAAATTAAGAGGCAATCCGAGTCATGTCCAAAGCTTTTTTGGTTACTACCAGTCTGTATTCGAGATATTAGGGACTTTTAGTAAAAATCTGTACGAGTTAGATGTCAGTTTTATTGATTCTATTATATACAATAAAATGACAAGCGATCATAAAAGGCGTATCTTTATTCATTTCTATGAATATTGCTACACAGTCCAAGGTCTGTCGATTCCGAAAAAATATGTTGTTTTTAAATCAAAAAAAACTAAAAGGGAAAAGGAAATTTACTCTCCTGAAGCTTTTTATTCATTTTACAGGTACGTTAAAGATCTAATGTTACATTTGCCTAATGCGATTAACAATCAATATTACGCAAATATGTGGGCATATACAATAATGCACCTTACGGACGCATGGAGAGCTACCGACATTGTTTTTAATATGCCGAAAATCGATATCTCCTCTATTCAGGTTGATTCTTTTGACTGGTTTAAAGCCAATGTCTTATCAATTACGCAATGCCAAAAGGTTATTAATCAATTGTATCTGCATTTTCGTTCAATCAGAACAAGTAAAACGACCACGTTTGTTACATTTTTAGTTGAGCCGGAACTGGTTGAGCCATTGTCTACAGCATTGATCATTTCAGAATTACATAGGCAAAAGGAGGCTCAATCGTTTCTCCTTGAATCATTTATTTATGGAGAAAGAAAAACTGTGGCTACCTCGGGGAAAAATCGTCACCAAGAATTTTTTAAATTCAATTCATCCCTTGAGCCCTTTAAAAGTCTGAAGTTTAACAACAGCACGTTAACTTACTTTTTTTATAGCATAGGTGATGAGGACGGCAATGATTCTGATGTGGCTCTGGAACTTACTCAAAGGATAAGGTCCCACAATAGGGCGGAAACTACAGCCATTTATGTTCAAGCAACAAATAGGGATGGGAGCTTAAATCAAGTTTCCTCAAACCTATTCCGGCGAGGGCATTTCGGATGGCTCTACAATTATTTAATTTTATTGGCAAGCGAAAAAGTTGATGTTACCCGAACAATGGAGGAAAAAACCGAAGCGATTGTTACCCTTCGGAATCAATTAGGCAGCCCTAACCAGGCTGAAAAGTGGGCGCAATTTCTTTTAAAAATTAAGCAAAAGCGAAATTCTGTTATGACAAGATTGGCAAAATTGAGCAAGGAATCTCTAATAGAAATTATAATAAAAATTTTTAAGGGCGAAATGCCTTCAAAAACCGAAAACGCCCAGTGCATAACGCACCCTATTTGTGAATACCCGCGATTAAACTCGTGTTATTCATGCCCCAACATTATTCCGAAAAATTACTTATTTATTGAACTTAGTGGAGAATTTGATCGTTTAATTAATTCAATTGAAACTACTCAATATAGTACCATTCGAAAAAAAGATTCATATTTTCTTTTGAATTTATTACTCCTGCTTGACGAGGGAATCAAATTTTTTGGAGGGGAGTATATTGAAGCATTTATAGAAATGCAAAATGTACGAAATAAGCTTAGCGAACTGGCTGACAAAATTTATATTGAATAAGGTGAACAGCTTGGAACTAAAAATTTCTCAAGATTTATTCAGCCACGCTAATGTAAGCGTAGTCGAACAAATTTATTACGACGAATCAGAAACAGAACGTTATCTGAGCACTTTTTTGGCTTTAAAAGAAAATGGGTATATTATTGCAGAGTCTTTTAATGATCGCACCTGGATTATGCCATGCCCAATAAAGGCAAACGATTTTCGACTGGCATTTGATATAGAACTTTTCGAGGAATTAAACCAAGCCATTAAGGCCTTTATCACGTTCCGTAGATCAACAGGAGTTAGCCCTCATAAGTGTTACGATGAACTCCAACTCCTCAAAAAGACGATTAGGGTATCGAACGGCTTTAAAAAAACCGACAGGCTGAAACAGACGATGTTATCAATGTCGGAGCCGCGTTCTTATAACCTTTCAAACGTGTTAAAGAACTTTATCAGTTTTTTCCCTTGCGATCAGGAAAATCAGATATTAAGTATTTGCAACACCGTACCCTTTTCAAAATCAAGCAGCCGGGATTTGCCGCATTTTAACGACGTACTGGCATTCAACGATATCTTAAACGACTTTTTTCAGACCAAGCCAATTGAACAGACCCTAAAATTCGTGCCAATTATGATCTGGTGGCTTGTTTCGAATATTATACCTATGCGACCAACAGAGTTCCTTTTAATGAAGATGAATTGCTTGGAACCAAGACCAGACGGAACTATTTGGCTTAAAGTACCAAGGATCAAGGATCATAATGATACACCCAAAAAAGAAATTCATTATGATTTAATCCAAATTGATCGTCAAACGTACCAGATTATCTCTTCCTATAAATTTAAGTTAGAGGAATTGGGAATTGAAGATGAATACCTTTTTCCACGGGATTTTTATCAAATGTTCCGAAAAAGACCCAAAAGTCAAGCGTTTAATAGGATGACTCTCTACAATTTTGATTTTTTACTGCTAGAGTTTTATACCGAGGTAATTGAAGGCATATATTCGGAAAACAACCTTGAGAGAATTAAGCCAGGTGATACCAGGCACTTCGCAATTATCAATATGTTTTTACAGGGCTTTAACATGCTTTCCATTGCAAGAATGGCAGGACATGATGTAATAGCCACACAGGAAAATTACTACTCTCATGCGGAACATTTTTCCCAATCATATGTCTATATCCTGGCTCAGCACATTCTGGAAGAAAAAATTTCTAATGAAATTCCCGAGGGGTTTATCGGATGGAGAAGGGATGTTTACAATAGAGGAAAAATTTACAATGATAAGGATGCCTCTAAAATGTTAAAAGTGGATTACGGTTTTTGCAAGGAGAAAATTGAAATCTTCCCTAACTCATGCGTCGAGGATTGCAGGATGTGCAACAACTATATCTTTAAGCCGGATATCGATAAATACGAACAAGGAATACAATGGTTACAAGACTTCTCCACCTTCCTAAATCAACGCATGAATGAAATCCTTCTAATTATGAGGGAACAATGCAGTTCATCACTCCTATCTAAACACCCTGGTTCAGAGGAATTATTAAAAACAAATTCAAAGAATCTGGTCAAATACATGAATCAAAAAGCAATGGTTGATTCAAGACTGATAGAGGAGGACAGGTATGACTAAAGAAAGGGTTGGACAGGCTGGCAAAGGTAGACCTTCCAACTATAGTGATGAGCAACTTAAAGAAATGGCGTTACAGATTAAAAATAAAATCAAGGGGCAAAAACTAACATATCTTTTCTTAGAAAAGGAAACCGGAATTGGCAGAAATACGTGGAGTAGGCGTATACCCGAAACAATCGATGAATTAAATAAACCAATCTCAAGGTCTATTGGATTTACAGATAATGATGATGTATATTTCCCAAATATTGAACAAATATTTGAAGTGTACAAAAATGACAAGAACAAAATAATTCACGAGCTGCATTTTATCGAGACGACCTTCATTGAACTTTATAATGAGGCAAAGAATTTGAAAGAGGAGCTCAATCGAAGAAAAGGTGAAAATGAGGAGTTAAGGCTTAGAAACGACGAGATACGGCTTTTACGGGAGCAGGTAAAACATTATGAACAATTGTACAATGAACAAATGGTTTCAAGCGCATTCCCTCACCTACACTCTCAAAGCCAGCTTAAAGATAATTTAATTATATTTGACAGTAATAACAGGAAACATACGACTCTTGAAAATATGGAATCTTTATTCGAAACCAAAGGCTCTAATCCTGCGGAGAAAAATTCTAACCTTTCAAATATAGAAAACAGGTTTGGTAACATTTTCAAGAAGGACCTTTAGGTCCTTAATTCTTGTTAGGCGAAGCAACCAAAACTCAGAAAAAGGTACCTAGGTACTAATAACGGGTTCCATTCTTAGGTTCAAAAGTCAAAATCGCATTGAATTTCTCAAAGGTTTTCGCTCAGATAATTAAGGCTAAAAGAGCTAAAAACACCTTGTTCAGCTAAGAGCAAAAAACATGAAAAGAGGGCGGTGACTATGAAGTCATCGCCTTCTTTCACTGGAGCGTAGGCCCAATCCTTACATCGAGTTATAAGAATAACTGGAAGTCAAAGTTTTAAAGATACGTTCAGAATTTGGGTCTTTAGCGAATGTAATTCTGCAAGTAATTCCTATCGCGCTAAGTAATTTAAAAATCGCCTGAGGTCCTCTTGTGTTGCGTTTTCCATCTTTTTTTGCGGTTACATAAAGTCCGAAATTTGTTGTTAAAAAATCAATACTAGATCCCTTAACCCATACACCATCTTCTTTTAAAAATCCATCTATATCTAACACTATATGAACAACGCTATACGTGCGAGTTGCATCCTGTGCAAAAAACCACAGATTAACTGTGAGATGCTAATAGCAATGTTTAGATTAGTCGAGTAACTTTATTTGATGTATTTGAGATGTGATTGTCCACTAATCAACGACCAATCTTAATTCATCCATCACTTATTTGTTCACATTCGTCATTGTTTGGAGATCAAGCTGATAATTGATCTGTAATTCCATATTCCCCCATTTCCTTAACCACTCTTCGTCCTTGATTGGTTGCGAGAAGGGGGTAAGCGAGTGTGTCCCCACTTGTAAAGGATCAACTTTCCACTGTTGCATTTTCTGTAGTAACGCAGTTGTTTGTTTTTCCAAATAGGATTTGATCTCTTGATTAAGGTCCTCTAATTCGTCACTATCGACTATATTTTTATCCCCCCGGTACTCCTCGATTCTGCCAACCAAATTCACCTTAATTGAAATTGACGAGTAGTCTGGAGCTAATTTTATAATAACCTTTGAACGAATCTGACCTAAAGAGACGGCTAAGGACGGAATCGGTAAGAGTTTGAGGTAATAATCGTTATTAAGGAGTTGGAGAATTTGATCATTCATGTCGCTGATGGTTGCAACTAATTTGTCATCCTTGAAAAAGGCAGTTCCATTGTAGATGAAATTTTCTTTGTTAACTTTAAAAACAGGCAGTATGGGATCTGAAAATGGAGAGTACAACCGTTTCAAGAATTGATGCAAATTAATTACAGTGATATCCCCTTGATTTTTTGTTTCATAATGTTTAAGCATGCGATAAAGAAAATAATCTAGGTTTTCTTGTTTATCTACTTGATTTCTGATGTAATCATCAAAATTTCCTTTGATGACCACGAGATAGAGCCGTTGGGAGATATCGGGATCTGTGAGAAGGGTGTCGATAAGGGGAAGAATCCCTTTTTTGGCAAGCTCTTCGCTGATAAACAACATTCTGAGTTGTCCTGATTTCAATTCGCGATAATAAACTAAATTAAAGTCCTTTCTTCCCTGTTTTAATAGATTAACTTGAAGGGTGAGCATACTTTTCTTCTCATTGATCAATGGCGGCACCAATGTGCTTATTTTCAATTTACCTGACTCACCTTCTTGGATAGACCAGAAAATAACAGGAGCGATTTCTTCGACCGTATTGTTCTCCACAAAAAAAGAAGAACATCCGCTCAAAAAGACGATATTTATTATTATCATCAATAAAACTACTCGTTTTATATGCGTCATACTTTGAAACGCCCCTTCAGTTTAGTGGCTACCAGAAGGAAGGCCGGAACTAAAAGGTAGGTGAATGCTCCTACTCCAATCTGAAGGTTCAGCCAAATGTTCTGTTCTTCGCCGGATTTCCAGAACCACTCATTGATTACGAGGATACTTACAAGAATTATTATAAAACTTGCCGCAAAACCCATTCGTGTGGTCTGTCGCACCCCTTTTCCCAAGAGGATTCGGATAGCCCCATAAAATAATAAAATGAAAATTGAGTTAACAAATACAAGGACAAACAGATGGACCGAGATCAAAACTATATCAATTCGTTCATAGGCAGGAAATTGCAGGTACCGAACCATATCAAGTACAGGATACTTCGTTTTGTCTAAGTAATTGGAACCAAAAAATAATAGCGATGATATAAATAAGACTAGATATTCTAAGACTGAGATCGTATTGCCGATCGTCAAGTATTTTAGCATCTTTTGCTTTGGCCTTAGCCAAGGAGTCAAACATACCAAAAATTCAACTCCTGACAGTGAGGACCAAACCAATAACAACCCTTTCCAAGAAATTGCCGACCATTCCGGCGGCATCAAAGGATATAAATCATGCATAGAAGCAATCGGCGGAAAGAAAAATGAATAATATATGATCACCATCCAAATTGTACTTAGAAATGCGATCACAACAAAACGTATGGTATTCTCCATCCCTTGAGAGGCTAGGTAAAAGCAGACTATAAAGATGGAAAGAATTAACCAATTGGAAGTCATCGAGGGAAATATATATTGGTGCGCGATTTCCACAAATCCCAGTGTCATTACAGTTATTCTGAGCAAGATTAGAAACAAACCAAGAAAAGCAAATACTCTAACCGTCCTTTCACCTAATAGCTGCACGAATCCTTGATAACCCTGCACTGAAAAATCAGATGAAAACCACTTGGATAACAGCATCAAATTAACTTGCGACAAGATTCCTACGGCCATAATCCCCATAATCATATAAGGATGAACTAAATGCCTCGGCATGATTATAAAATAGTAAAGCATTTGCATTCGATTGACCATCAACATGAAATAAACGCCGCTAAAGGGAGACGATTTTTCAAATAACGAAGGTGAGGGCAAGTGATCATCTCCTTCGGCTGGATCGCCATTTCTGCAGGGGATATAAAGAAACAGGACGCGTCTTGATCCACTGCAAGGGTGCGCGAATAAAAAGATCCTTCCAATCGCTCATATGTAAAGGAGCAATTGGGGCAAAGTAAGGCTGTTTCAGTGATGTAAGCCCATTCAAATGAACGAGAACTATAATGAACCCAAGTGCCATACCAAATATTCCAAGAATTGACGAAAGTAGCATAAAAGCAAATAAAAGTAGCCTGTTAGCTTTGACCATCAGATAATTGGGAACTAAAAACGAAGCAATTGTGGAAATACCTACTGTGACAATTAACACTTTACTTGCAAATCCGGCTTCAACAGAAGCCTGCCCAATGACAATCCCGCCAATTACTCCTAAAGTTTGTCCAGTCTTCGTAGGCATTCGAAGACTGGCTTCAATTATGATTTCGATTATGATTAACATTAGAAATGCTTCCCAAAATGGGGTAAAAGGCAATTTGCTTCTGGATTCTAATAAAACGAATAGCACTTGAAGGGGAAACATTTGATAATGATGTGTGTTTATAGCGACATAGAGAGGGATCATGGTCAGCGAAAGAAAAAAGCTTACAAAGCGAACGCCACGCAAAAAACTTCCAATCAGCCATCGATGGATATAATCGTCGGGAGAGATAAAGAGATCAAAAAATGTGATAGGGGCAATTAATGCAAATGGAGTATTGCCAACCAAAATCGTGAGTTTTCCGGCGCCCAAAGCATAAACACATGAGTCCGGACGGTCTGTCTGTTGGAATTGGGGGAAGATACTATGAACGTGATCCTCCATAAACGCGGCAACTTGAGATGAATCTAAAAACAAATCATAATCAATAGTAAGAATTTTACTTTTCGCAATGGTAATTAATTCAGGATTAGTCAATCCCTCAATGTACATAAGTACAATCGGTGTTCTAGTTAGAGAACCGACTGTGAACTTTTCCGTTTTGAGTTTCGTCAGTGGTAGCCGCCTTCGAATCAGTGTAACATTTTGTTCTATTTGTTCACTAAAGCTATCTTTTGGACCGAATAAAATGGTTTCCGTTTCAGAGGATTCAATGGAACGGCTTAATGGATTTTCTAGTTTAATGGCCAACCATTGGTCCTCACTACGATCACGAAGAAGTATCGCCCCCTCCATCAGTTGCCTCTGAGCCTCATCTAAGTCATTGACTTTCGATGCTTTACAAACGTTTATACATTCGTGAATAGGGGCTGGAGAATGATGGATCAACGGTTCAATAATTTCATCATTCAAACGTTCTTGATTAATCAACGTTCTTATATACAGAAGTGTAACCTTATGGTCTGGATTAATTTGACGTTCAATGATTTCTGCATCATCCATGTTCACCACAATGTTTTTCAGAGTATCTAGTGTTAAAGTTGTATTTTCAACTTCCTTGTTAGGGTCATTTTGTTTCCGGTCGCTTCCACTTTTCCTCTTTTTCCAAAACATAAGCGGTCAACACCTTAGATTAATAATTTAGCGATAAAGGTAAAATATAGAATTTTATTATTCGCATTTATTATGATTAGTTCCGCTTCATTTTATACTGGACAAGAAATTCAAAAAAGGCCCTGAAAGATACAATAGCCTAATTAAATGATACCTGCATAAATTTATTTGGAGGAGATCGCTGAGGAATTGAAAAGAATTTCGGTGATTGCGTCTTTACCCCGACAGGGATGTTCGCTAAACTCCCATTTAGTGAACTTCCAGTTATCCTACTAATGCGAAAACTAGTTTCCACAATTAAATCTGGCAACGATTATCTAATTATACAAAACGATAAAGTCTTCTGATTATCTCATTAATAGATTAGGAGATTTACGCCTCTGTAGTATCAGTTTGCCGATTCAAGCATGGTTTAGAGATTATAGATAGAAATTTTCGTACTTGTCGTTTTTCTTTTTTAATCCTGTCTGTTTTATATCGCCATTCGAGGATGAATTAGCATTCAGATATTTTTCCCAATGTCTAGGACGAAATAGTGTCTCAGGGCAAAGTCGAACGTTCATCTTGGGATCATCTAGCCACACAGAAACCATATTGTCAATAATCCGAATGAACTCGTCTAGCTTTTTACCTTCCTCAAGCATTTTGTCTATTGCAGTTAATGACTCTTTAGTATCTAGCCCGAAATTCTTACCTGTCATTTTGTTTAGATGGGCTATAATTAGTCGTCTCTCTTCCGAGTGGTCAATATCCGAAAGAATTTTCTTCTTTCTGCCTCGTCTTAAAGGGCTTTGAGTATGTTCGTTCTCACCATAAAACTTTGAGAAAAGGTTAATTCCATCTTGATGCTTCTGATGCTCTTGAGAGGTGCTAAAAGACTCTACAGCAATATTATTTACAGGTTGTTGACATGAGGGATTCTGTTCATTTTTCACAGCATCAAGAGACCGTACTTTAATAGTCTTAGCTTTCTTACAAACGCCAGAAACCAAAATCTCGTCCCCACTTAGCAGATTACGTAAGACCTGAACTCTGTTAATACCTAAGCCAGCGGCCAAATCGTTAAAACGCTCTTCAAAAACCTTGTTCAACCTGATAGTGATTATGGAAGGTGTCCCTTCTTTGGCTCCAAATACATCTTCTATAGTTATTTGTTGTAAGGTTTTGGCCTTTTCTTCTATCATGTCAATAAGAATAGTATCGTTAGATAATAAATTCCGAATCACCTGGGTTCTATTGAGTCCAAGACGTGCTGCCAATGAATCAAAACGTTGTACGTAGTCAGCATTAAATCTAAATTGAATCATTCCTGCCAAAACAAGCACTCCCTTCGCACTACACAAAAAATACCCTGTACATACAGGGTACATATATAAACACTAATTGGCAATATCAAAATCAGCGCGAAGCCTATTATTATTTTATGAATTTGCACAAAAATACCTTTCCTAATCCATCATTTATGTACAAGAAAGCAATTATGTACACTCGGTAAACATCACATCAACGCATATAAAATGGCAATAGGGATTGAATTATAATTATTGTACACCTTTTTTTATGGAGATACTTTTAGCTCGCTAAGCCATTCGTTGCTGTCGAACGGGCTATCTATCTTGAGTAGAAGCATTGAGCTTATAAACATAACTTACACCTCTACCGAAGTTTAACATGGGAAAAGCTTACAGTCAGGTGGGAAGTGTTGGTAGACTGGAAGGCTGGAGGGGTTGACGCTAACTAGGTGCCCTTTTTTGGTTTGTCGCACTAAGTTGGAGGAATTTAGAAACTTATAAAGAATTATCATATAGAATGTCAGAATAATGGAATGTGCTAAGGAATACGAGCCTTAAGCAAAGGAGAAATACGAATGACGCAACCCGAGGCTATTATTGAAGCTTTTAAGGCTTTAGGTGGAACAAAAAATAAGTATGAAATTGAAGAATATGTTTGTCAGAAATACGGGGACTTATGGAAAGATTTCGGTACCCCTATGGCGGATATGGTTCCGATATCTTGTGGTGGAAATAGCTCTTCAAATGTCCGAGAGGATTTACGTGTTCTTGAAAGGGTTAATCCTGGCGAATACCGTTTAATTACGAATTGATCGGGTGAAGCTGGTCTTGAGCAGTAATGTTAAGGAAAAAGTGCGCATTAAGTTTGGAGGTTAAATTGGCATGAGTCAAATACAAGCTGATGTGTTATCGGTTGCAGCCCGGAATACATATCCATTTATAGTTGCTTATTCTGTCCATGCCTGCCCCAATGAGGGCCCTAGGTTTCAGTATAGACCATCTAAATATATTACTTTTCGTAACCCACAAGGTGGCGAGATGGAAAAGCTTTACCTTGTCGATAAGACTGTGGTATTAAATCCATATGAACCCACCTTGGAAGAGAGATTGGGTCATATGGAATCTTCGTACTCGAAAAGAATAGCTGGATACATTAAAGAACGATTTTTGAAATGGGAGTTTTCTCATCACAACGAAGACTATAGATTTTATATCCTTTCGGAAAAGGGGCAAATTGAATTACCCCATGCCCCAAAACCAAGCGTAAATAATTCCGGTGGGTGGTACTATACTTTAGCAGAACTTCTAAGTGGAAAGAAAATTGTGGAGGTAGAGTCAAGAGCAATAGGCAATAGGGAGTAATTTCCATCTTTCGGGACTTATTATTTGTTTGGAGGGCCATTATGAATAAGTATGGACAAGCTGCCATTAAAGCGGTTGATTTAATAGAATCAAAACATGCAAACACACCAGAAGCCGCATGGGAAATGGCAACGATAGAGATTTTTGGCGAAGGGACATCCGGTCAAAGCAAAGGGTGCCCAAGAAGTACTTTCCTAGCATTATGTGAGACGGGTAAAGTAAAAGGTATAAAGTCAGGCGTTTATATTTCAGCTAAGGAAAACAAAGAATATGCTGTCAAAGCACTGAAACTCCTTGTCGACAACCCGTCGCTTTCAAATGATAAGAAAACTCTTTGGAATGAAACAAAGGGTGGGATAAAGAAATCACACAATTCTCAGATGGATGTTGTGCTAGCTTTATGGAACGAAGGGTTCATTATAATTTAAGATGTAACCTATTGGTTAGGTGAGATGGGAGTTAAAGATGAGCATTATCGAGCCTACTTATTTACCTTTTTCAGGCGCAACATTAGTGAAACACTTTGCTCCTGGCCATACCGAAGATGCAAAGAGTATCTAAAATATTACCTCGAAAGCGCCAAACGCTACAAGGAACATGCTATTTCGGATAAAGTCGGGGTTACTATAAGTAAAGTAAAACTTCCCCGCCAGTTGGAAAAAGATGAGCGGTTTTGGGTAGTTGCCTGCTTATAAACTATTACTACTCAGATAATAGGAACGATTTATTCTCCAACCTGCTATCTGCTACTTTGGGAGAGAAACCACCAATTGAAGGTATCACTTCATGGAGAGAATGCTTAGAAGGAAATCTCCAACTTTACTTTGAGGTCGCTTTACCTTCACCAAAATCGTACAAAAAGTGGCTTGCGGAACATTTACAAAGTCGTCATTTCATCCCTTATGTTTTAGAGGCGGCCTGTAAATTTGGTGAGGATTTCAGGCCTGATCTTGAAGGAGCGACCCATGTAGATGCACTTTTGATTAATCCTGATACTCAGTTTGCCATACTTATTGAGGCTAAAGTATTGTCAGATATTTCATGTCAAATCACTTATGATGCGATGAGAAACCAAATAATTCGAAACATAGATGTTCTACTTGAAAAAAACAAGGAGATGGACCAGCCCTTATCTTTACGTCTTCCAGACCACACCCTTTTTGTGTTATTAACCCCTCAAATGTTTAAGGACAACCCAAGTTCGCGAACTCTAAAGGATCTGATTGGTAACAGCGAATACAAGCGTTATCTTAATGTCGTGGATGAAGCAGCAACGATTAATGAAGAGAGAAGCTAAAGCAGGCAACGTTATTTGATGGACTGTATATTCTGCAGACCAATACTCAGTTGCCAACGGCAGAAGTAGCTACGGCTTATCGCAGCTTATGACAAATTGAACGTGCCTTTAGACATCTTAAAAGCACCTTAGATTTACGGATTGTTTTCCATTGGACAGAGAAACGAATTGCCGGCCACATCATGCTTTGCTTCTTAGCCTTGGTTGTTCAGATTAAGTTTCAAAAGCTCCTGACCGATTGTAACAGCGAATACGGATACACTGAAGTCATTCGGGAATTACGTAAGGTGCATATCGTGAAATTAAACACCAAAAACAAGGAACATTTAGTTCGTACGGAAGTCCATGGCGCTGCTGCAGTAGCGTTTAAAGCCGTAGGAGCCAGAGTTCCGGATCGAGTTCAAACCTCAATGCACAGCTAATTACTATAAAAAGCTAATTGTAGTGGCACGCCCATTTTTGATTTTCTTGAACCCTTGTGTAACAAGGGTTCAAATTAATTGACTGTCAAACACCAGTCTAGTTGTAGGCTAATCGTTTAGAAGATAAAGAATCTAGCAATGGTCTTGTACGGCCTATTTCAATAATCTTAGTAACTTTTAGTTTGTTATGAATTAAAATAAATCTCCTTTACTGGAAGGAAATTTACAGAAAGCGTTGTATAATTAAATGTTTTGTTTTAAGAAAATTTCGCTAATTTAAAATCAAAAATTGAAAAATAATTCCATAGACATGGGAATTGTCGATCCTGACCTAGCTTATGACTCAGATCAGGTTGGTGAAAATGGGTTTCCAGTTCCTGAATCAGAATTAACTGAAATTGAGAGTATCGTAGGAGAAAAGATGAGAAAACAAAACAAACATAAAATAGGCATTAAGGTTTTTAGAAAAATGCCACAAAGAACGTTCATTGAACGACCGCATACACCAGTTGAAGAAAAAGAATATGACGAAGAAGGATATGAAATACTACATTACTAACCATTTGGCAGACAGTTGACTCATTATGTGTAGCAAGCGTTTGCCTGGCCGCCCTCGGCCATTATCAAGCCTGGGATATTTTATCCGAACCCCTCAGAATCCGCCATGATACCCTCCTGGCTAGAGCCTCAAAGATCCATAAGACCATGGTAGAAGCCTTAGAAGCAGACCCCTTCGCCGTTCAAATTCGGAACCGATTCCGAATTTGGACTGTCCTCTGGGTCGGCAGTCAGCTTGGCCCCATACTCCATGATTGACCATGGATTTAGCCTCCGTCAGGTGCCCTCCGATCTTGACTGAGATGTAAAGCAGCACTCTGCCGTTCTGATCTTTAATACGGTTAATTTGACCGCGATAATCTGCGGCCTTCGCTCAGTTAATCCGTTTGCCATGGTTTCGAGCTTCTCTTCTTATTCATAAGCTTTTCCTAAGGAAAAGCTCCCATAAGACAAGACGGATTTGAACAATCTTACTCATAGCCTATGTGTTCAAGCCCTCACTTGTGACAAAAATAAGGGCAAGACCGTAAAGAGTATATCACACTTTGCGGTCTTGCCCTTATTTTGTCACAAGTATCCCGGACAAGGGTAACCCCTGCCGGACAAGGTGCATAAGATGAAAAGACCGGCCAAAGGCTTGGTCAGGTAAAATCCAAAACAAGGAAATTATTAAAGTTTATCATTTCGTTAGGGGCGGAAATCGGGATGATTGTCCGTTATCAGACCGGTATGGCCAACGGTTTCCCGGTTATCCGTCAAAAGGCGTTTTCGGGCTGAAAATGGGCATTTCTGATGAGAATCTCAATTTGCTGGAATATCCGTTGGTATCCATGACTTGGAATAACCGCTTTGACCTGACTGGCAAACGAGATATCAAAATCACGGATTCAACAACAACCGATTTGTATGATCCGCCCCTGTATTAAGACCCGCCGGACGGGAAATGCACCGCCTGCCGATGGCCGTTGATTTTTTGCGGCCCGGCTCCGACCATGGCAGTTCAAATTCGGAATCGATTCCGAATTTGAACAGAGATCAGACGGCGATCCTCCCCACTCTCGAACAGGCATTAACAACATTTGAACGAAGTGGAATCATAAAGTCTATATTTCGGACAGTCAACGAACGATTAAGAAAAAATCCGGGGATTATCCATAGAAATGGAATAAATTATTAGCTCAACGGAAAAATAATTGAGTGAATAATTTATAGAAGAAGGTGATACGGTGGCATTTGATCTGAATTTTATATTTTGGCCGGGTTTAGCCATTGCGTTTGGTATTCCGACATTAATATTTATCCCCAGAGAAAACTATAAGAAGTTCTTATTATTTGGATTTGTTCTAGGTGGGTTTATTGATGTATTTACAATTATTATTTTAGGAAATTTTCTTGGAGAATTTACTTACATTGCCGGCCCGCTTGAAGCGTTTGGGATACCTGTTTTTGTGCCGATAGCCTTTACATTTGTTTGGATGCTTTTTTTCTTTTTCTTACCCGTTAGAGTGGAGTTTCTAATCCCTTACATATTAGGATTTTCCGGGTTTGCAGTAATGCTTGGCTTTATAGAACAAAATCTGGGATTTTTTAAATTCAATCACGGTGATACTCGTGGAGCGATAGTCACAATCATAACATTTATCCTCTGGTTTGCAGGCTCTGCATTAGTTTATCGAAGTTACGACAACAAACTTCCTGAGTAGGACTTAACGGCCATTGTTTAACTGATTTTTTTCTATAACATATAAACCGTCTTCCTCTCTCCATTCAGCATAGAAAATGTTATCTGGATTATCATGCCCTTGCTGTTTTAGCTCAGCCTCAAGCCAAGCCGTGCTTTTGTTGATATTCAGCAAGGCTTGGTTGATTATTTTTCCATCACTGATAAGAAGCTCAGGCAGGGACTTTTTAGTGACAGCAATATTGAGATCTTTAAGTGTAGGGGTATCGAATTCAGGTTTCCGCAAAACGGTTAAAGACCCATTGGGTTCGAGTATAGCGTACTCAACTTCTCGAACGGAGAAAATATCCTTATCCCTTAATAAGGTTAAAAGCTCATTAATATTCGTACGATTTTTTTTAAGCTCTTGGCGGTTAATGACCCCTTTTTGAATGACTAAGGAAGGTTTGCCTTCGAAAAGATTTCTTAATGTAATGGACTTTTGTCCCACGACCTGTATGGCAAAGATCAGGAGGCCCCAAACAGCGATGGCAAATAGAATTTTCGTGACTCCCGTGTCATCATCATAGATGGCATTACCTAGAAGCTCACCCATAATTAAGGCTGAGATAAAGTCAAAAGCCGTAAGCTGGGTAATTTGAGTTTTACCTAAAATCCTGGTCATAAATAATAAACTAAAAAATCCTATAACAAGTTCTAATGCTAATTGCCCTAAACCCATATTAATTCACTCCTTAGTTTACGTCTTTAGGTAGAGTAAACGTTATTCTAAGGAATATACATATGAATTTAGTTTAAGAAGGGAAAAGGGACAAGGTTGGCCGGAAAGAATCCTATTAAAAAAACAAGCTGCCGAAGCAGCTTGTCATTTTAAAATTCTAATAACTCCAAAAAGCTGGTAATAAACTCGGGGAATAACGTTGATAGAAGCAAAAGCAGAGAAAGCAGCACTAAGATCAAGGTAAATGTCCAGGATATAATATTAAAAAACTTGCTATTAGCGTAGTCTCCCATAATACTTTTCTTACTGGCGATCAGGACCATGAAGATGAGAATCGGGGGCAAAAGAATGCCATTAACGACTTGAGTTGTCAACATGACGTGGTATAAGGATAAACCCGGCCATAAAACGATCGCCGCCCCTAAGACGATCAGAACCGTATATAAGCTGAAGAAGACAGGGGCCTCTTTATGGGATTTACTGATTCCATGTTCAAAGCCAAAGGCTTCACAAACAGCATAGGCAGTACTCAGCGGCAGTACAAAAGCCGCCAGCATAGATGCCCCAAGCAATCCAAAGCCAAAAAGCAAACTGGCATACTCGCCAGCCAAAGGTTTTAGGGCGAGGGCAACATCCTTGGCAGTTTCAATGGGAATATTATTCTCAAAAAGCGTAGCCGCAGTGGACACAATAATAAAGAAGGCAATGAACCCGGTAAAAAATGTTCCGATCAGAACATCCCAGCGTGTGTAGCGATAATCCTGGGCTGTGATCCCCTTATCCACGACGGAAGACTGAACATAGAACTGTCCCCAAGGAGTAATGGTCGTTCCAATC
Source organism: Desulfosporosinus youngiae DSM 17734 (assembly GCF_000244895.1). NCBI lineage: Bacteria > Bacillati > Bacillota > Clostridia > Eubacteriales > Desulfitobacteriaceae > Desulfosporosinus > Desulfosporosinus youngiae. The sequence continues at coordinate 5,588,334 of NZ_CM001441.1, read as the reverse complement.
ACGCCGACCACCATTAGCAGAAAGGCAGGGGTACCCAAAAGGGTGGGCGTAATGGATTCTACGAAGACATGAGGCCAGGGGGGTTTGACCATAATGCCCGAAATGACATAACTAAAGAAGGTCAAGCAGAGGAACAACAGAATTTTCTCCATTTTGGCATAGTCGGTCTTGATAACAAGCCACCAGATAATAAAAGCCATGATTGGAACGGATATATATTTACTCACACCAAAAATTTCAAAACTAGTGGCTATCCCGGAAAATTCCGAGGCAGTTGTCCCCAGGTTGGCTATCAGGAGGACACTCATTGCAAAAAATGCCCATTTCACTCCATAATTTTCCCGTATTAAGTCGGAGAGTCCCCGGCCGGTAACGGCTCCTGTACGAGCGGAGATTTCTTGGGCTATGGCCAGAAGTACAGTGCTGATAAGCATGGTAAAGATAAGTGAATAGCCATATTTAGCGCCTGCAGCGGCGTAAGTTGCAATTCCGCCGGCATCATTATCCGCAAAGGCGGTGACCATTCCTGGCCCCATGATGGCAAAAAACAAGGTGAAACGTGCTTTTAGGTTCATTCACCATGCCCTCCTTTCGCTTGGCGTCGGCGGGCAATCAAGGTGGAGTAAATTTCCACACGAGGACGATCCGGCATCAATAATTCCAAGACATCATCCACTGTGATGATCCCTAAGATCTGATCCTCGGAATTCACGACAGGCACAGCCAGTAATCCATATTTATGGATCAGATCGGCGACTTTTTGGTGGTCGTCATAGGGAGAGATCTTCACTATTTTGGTGTGCATTAAGTCTTTTAAGGTAGTTTCAGGAGAAGCAATAATTAGTTCCCGCAGAGACAGGACCCCTTCCAGGGTTTCTTGTTCGTCCACTACGTAAAGATAATAGATAGTTTCAGCTTCCGGAGCCAAGCGTCTCAATTCATTGATAGCCTGTTCAGCAGTAATCCAAATGGGTAAGCCGATATATTCAGTTGTCATAAGAGAACCGGCGGTGTTTTCTTCATACTGCATTAACTCCCGAACATCTTCTGCATCGTCCGATTCCATCAAGCTTAGAAGTTCTTCGGATTTTTCTGAGGATAATTCGCTCAAAATATCTGCGGCTTCATCGGGGGGCATCTCTTCTAAGATATCAGAGGCCCGCTCCTCATCCATTTGAGTAATCACTTCAACCTGAGTATCTAATTCCATCTCAGCCAGGGCATCGATTGCTTGTTGGGAATCCAGCACATTAAGGAAATCCGCCCGCTGCTTATAGTCCATGTCTTCAATAAGATCTGCAATATCTGCGGGATGAAGCTGACGAAGCTGTTCTTTTTCCCTGGTGAGCTGAAGGGCTGAGGTTCGATTTTCGAGAGGTTTGATATACTGGCTGCCCACAAACTTATTCTCGATTCGGCTTAAGAGAAATTCAACCCCCAAGCGGCGGAATAAGCCTCGTACACCAATATCAACTGCCAGCAGAACCATATAGTTCTGCTGTTCATGAGACACCCAAGATAACGAAATATCATTCACCCGTACCAATCTTGAGCCTTCTAAATCAATGATCTGTTTATCTAATAGCCATTTGCCGATAAATGTTTCATCCTCCTGAAGAGGGCATGTAAGCCGGGGATCAAAGGTGATATTCAGACGCATGTCATTTTGATCCCAAGAAGAGACTAATTTAATGGGAATTAAGTCGTGAATCCCTTTGGTATATCGAATTCCTGTAACATGAGGGGAGACACCATCCCAACGTATAGCCAGGTCCAGCAAGCGGCCAATTCGACGGCCTTCTGCATCCCGAATAGGCTTATTCAGCAATTGACTGAAATAAAATTCTCCCAGAACTTTTAAGTCCTCCATTTAATTTCCTCCTCTCACGACGGAGTCTGGCACCTTTTGTCCCATTGACTCAGTCCGGTATAAATAATAGAACGACACGAATGATAAGGGCCAGAATCCATAAACTCACCTCCTAGTTTCCGAATGGAATTCGGGAAAATAAAAAGACCTCTACGGCAAAATAGAAGGTCTGCAAACAAAAGTTTGACCTCCCTACTCGTTGAGCTTTAGCACTGCATGGCGTAGAGTATTCTCAGCCACCTTAAGTAAAACCTTATGTCGGCAATACCTGTTCTACCCAATTGGCGTCTCTCGACATTTCTGGGCAGTGGCCTATGTCTATGCAGGAGCCTCACCTAACAGAGATTTATTTAGACACTTTATTATATGTATAATCTAGTAAATTCGTCAACATTTTATACAAATAATTGATGCTTTCTGGAGAGGGAGTTAGATAGGCAGCATTTTCTTAATCAATCTGCTTGCTTGTGCAACGATTTAAGGGGTTAGGGAATTATTTAAGATAAAATGTACTCAGAAAGTGCTATTTGCTGAAGGTTGGGCTTTGCCTTTCTTCTTGTCTCTGTGTTATAATCGAGAATGAAATTAGAAGACGTGATAGTTTCGAGAGGAGGGTGTTTGAATGGCAAAACACATTCAGACAATTGTTAAAGCAAATCTAAGTGCTACCGTGAAAACCGGTGGGTGTGGCAAGTGCCAGACCTCTTGTCAGTCTGCTTGTAAGACGTCGTGCACAGTTGGAAACCAAGTGTGTGTTAAATAAGTCAGCCGGCTTAATTTCAACATAGGATCTCAGAACCCACCCCAAAATACGGGGCGGGTTCTGTTTCTGTTTACTAAGAAAAAGAGAGGATCTGGAGTGTGAATGTTAGATTTATTGTATTTTGAGAACTATCCCTTAAAGAAAAATGTCCATAGTTACTGTCAAGGAGATCGCTTGATCGCTCATGATGTAAATTCCGGATCCTTACATGTTCTGGATGAGGGGACCTTTAATGTTCTCAAGAGCATTGAAGAATTGCAGGAGTTATCGGGGAGTCTTAGTGTAGCGGGACTTAGCCGGGTTCTTAGGCAAGCAGGCAAAACAGTAAAGGAAGAAGAACTCACTGAGATTTTAGAAGAACTGGAGGAACTCCGTAAGGAAGGAACCCTTTTTTCGGCGGAGGCGGAAGGCGTGCTCCCTGTTTATCCCGCTAAGCCGATTGTTAAGGCTATTTGCCTTCATGTGGCTCATGACTGCAATCTGCGCTGTGAGTATTGCTTTGCGGGAACAGGTGCTTTTGGCGGAAGCAGAACGATGATGGATTTGGAGACAGGTAAAAAGGGGATCGACTTTGTTTTAGAATCATCGGGACATAGGAACCATTGTGAAGTCGATTTCTTCGGAGGTGAACCCCTGCTCAATTTTGGGCTGGTTAAGGCCCTGGTGGAATACGGCAGAAAGGCAGGGGCAGAGCGGGGTAAAACCATTAAATTCACGCTGACGACCAATGGAGTATTGCTGACTGATAAAATTCAGGAATTTCTCGAACAAGAGGATATAAGCGTTGTTTTGAGCTTGGATGGCCGCCCGGAAGTACACGATCGGATGAGGCCTTATGCAGATGGCCGGGGGAGTTATGCCAAAGTTACGCCGCTGATTAAGCAATTCGCAGCGAAACGGCCGGAAAGCTCAGCCTATGCGCTGGGAACCTATTACTATGTGCGGGGGACCTATACCCATTTTAATTTGGATTTTGATCAGGATGTTTTGCATATGGCGGATTTAGGAATCAAACAAATTTCCGTGGAGCCCGTCGTAGCAGGTCCTGAGGCTGCTTATGCCTTTCAAGAGGGAGATCTGGATAAACTAGGTGAAGCCTACGATCGTCTTGGCGAGGAGCTGTTATTACGCCGTGCCCAAGGACGGGAGTTTAACTTCTTCCATTTTAACGTTGCTTTGGATCAGGGCCCCTGCATGGTCAAACGACTTTCGGGATGTGGAGCCGGTCATGAGTATGTGGCAATTTCCCCCGAGGGGGATCTATACCCCTGTCACCAGTTTGTGGGGCAGGAGATCTACAAACTTGGTTCACTCTATGACGAAAACCCGCTTCAATTAAAGGAAGACCTGGTTAAGGACTTTCGTTCCGCCCATGTCTACGCTAAGCCGTCCTGCCGGGAGTGTTGGGCACGCTTTGTCTGCAGCGGAGGATGTCATGCAGCCAATGTTTCCTTTACTCAGAACCTGACAGAGGTTTATACCTTGGGATGTGAGCTTCAGAAAAAGCGTTTGGAAGTCGCACTTTATGTAAAGATTAAAGAACTTCAAGACAATCTTGAGCCGGCGCCTGTTCAGGATATCCGCTGTTAGCACACCCATTCCCGCTGGGAGAAGTCATACATTAAATATTTGAGGTTGGACGGGTTGAGAAGACATGGTACAATGTTATTTGGGATTAAATGGGCAAGGGGGAGAACTGTTTGAATAAACGATCACAAAGAATTTTTGCGGGTGTACTTGCTGTTCTTGTTAGTATTGCTATGGTTGGTTCGGCATTTATCGGTTATTTTATTGGCGGGGATACACCGTCTGCCAACCCAGGTGCTTATAATACTGCCCAGGCTGAAGCAGAATACCAAGACCAGAAGCAGCGTATAGATGCCATGGTTCAGCAAGCTAAAGTAGACCCTGACAATGTACAATTACAAACTGCCCTTGGAAATGAATACTATGATGCTGCAATAAAAGCTCAAGTTGCAGCGCCCGGTGAGATGCAAGATAACTTCAAAAAAGCGGTTGAGGCCTACCAACAGGTTTTGAAAACAAATAAAGATCCGAATATCATGGTGGATATGGCGACATCTGCTTTTTACAGCGGAGATTATGATTTAGCGGAAAAGAGCTATAATGAGGCCATAGCCCTTCAGCCTGATTTCATAAATGCACTGTTCAACTATGGTATTTTCCTTTCCCAAGCCAAGCAGGATTGGGCCGGGGCTCTTAATCAGTGGCAAAAGGCTCTGCCCTTGGCCCGGAATGATCAAGAAAAAGAGGAGATCCAAGCCATGATTAATATGGCTCAAAGTCAGCTCCAAGCTAAAACCACAGACGGTGTGTCAAATCCTAATTTACAGAAGGGCGAGTGAGGCAGGGCATTTTAGCAGGATGCTGCTTCTCTTCAATGTTTATTGAATCGCTTAAATGCTGCCGGAAGGGAGGGAATATAATTGCATTTTACAACCTTGGCGAGCGGAAGTTCCGGAAATGCAATTCTTGTTGGGGAAGATAACCGGCATCTGCTTGTGGATTGCGGAATTAGCGGGAAGAGTTTATTACATAACCTTTCCCAGGTTAACCTATTGTGTTCGGAAATTGAAGGAATTGTAGTTACCCATGAACATGTGGATCATATTCGTGGAGTAGGGATACTGGCCAGGAAGTTAAAAATACCAATTTACGCTACTGCGGGGCTTTGGAAGGTTATGAGTCCTTCCTTGGGAAAGCTTGCAGAAAATCAACGTATAGAAGTTCGGGAGTCTTTTTCTTGTGCAGGCCTTAATGTTTTGCTCTATCCTACCTCTCACGATAGTCGTGAAAGCTACGGACTAAAGGTTTCACGTCCCAAGCAAAAGGATAAGAGGGACTTGGCAATCGGAATTGCCACTGACAGCGGTATGATCACTGAAGAAATGCACCGGCATTTGCAAGGGTGTGATGCCCTTGTCGTAGAGGCTAATTATGATAAAGACCGCTTGCAGAATGGGCCGTATCCAGCCTATCTAAAACGACGGATCAGCGGAAACTACGGGCATTTGGATAATAAACAGCTGGCAGAAGGACTCCTTGAGTGGATTAACGAAAATACTCAACGGGTCATGCTGGCCCATCTAAGTGAGGAAAACAATACTCCGGAAATCGCTTTGTCTACGGTTTTGGGTATCCTTAGAAACTCGAAGAGAGCTAAAAAGTACTCTGATGTCCATGTACATGTTGCTCCGCGTCATTCACCGCATGAATTGATGATGTTAATGGAATAATAGGCAGAGGAGGTTAGTTATGGACTACTATAAAGATAATAATTATTCACGGAGAGGGCACGGTTTTTTTTCGACCATTGTAATAGCTTTAATTAGTGCCGTGCTGGGTGGAATCGTTGCCGTGGCATTAGTTCCATCAGTGTACGGGAACAAGCAAGTGACCTCTGCAAACCAAGTCGTTTTAAATGAAGGACCAACGACCCAGGCTATCGAAACAGACGGAGTCAATTTCCCGGTAACTCAAATTGCTAAAGTCACTGGACCGGCAGTTGTCGGAATTGCTAACTTTCAATCACGGGGGGCCTTTTTCGGAGGAAGCAGTTTTGCTGAAGTGGGAAGTGGCTCAGGTTTTATTATTGATGCTAAAAATGGCTACATTGTCACCAATAATCATGTGATTGCCGGAGCAGAAAAACTGATTGTGAGTCTGGCTGATGGCCGCAATCTTGATGCAAAACTTGTGGGCGGTGATGAACGTACTGATTTAGCCGTGGTTCAGATTGCAGATACCAAAGATCTTGTAGCGACCCAACTGGGAGATTCTTCAAAACTCCAAGTCGGTGAACCGGTAGTAGCTATCGGAAATCCCGGCGGACAGGAATTTGCCCGCTCTGTGACGACAGGCGTTGTATCTGCAACCAATCGTATCTTGAATATTCCGGGAGAAGCAAGCTTTAATCTCATTCAAACAGATGCTGCTATAAACCCTGGAAACAGCGGAGGCCCGCTTGTCAATTACCAAGGTCAGGTGATTGGGATAAATTCCGCCAAGAATCAGGAACCTGGATTTGAAGGAATGGGTTTTGCTATCCCGATTTCAGATGCTTTACCAACCATTAAACAATTGATTGAGAAAGGATATGCCAGTCATCCCGGACTTAATGTTCAAATCGATCCCCGCTATACGGCCGAATATGCCAGTCAGCGAGGATGGCCGGAAGGAGCCTATATTTCTAAGGTCACTCCGGGCGGTCCGGCAGAAAAAGCAGGAATTCGGACCGGGGATGTTTTGACAAAGATTAATGGTATAGCAATCAAGAATTCTTTGGAATTAACCCATCAGTTATTGAAATATAAGCCGGGAGATACGGTTACAGTCACGATTTACCGGGATAACAAGGCTATAGATGTTTCATTAGTACTTACGGAAATTAAGTCACAATAACCAACAAACTTGGCAGGCCTGTAACTTAGCGGTTAAGCATACTAAGTTACAGGCTTTTTAGTATAAACCATATTTTTGGGGCTGAAGTTGAACTCTGACCATGAATGAAGTATTATTGAGGGTAAAGATAAAATTGGCAGAAACAGGATTATCTAGCGAGAAAGGTTGATACGATGGAAAACAAGTCCACCTCAAATTTTCTTAAGAATATTGTTAATGAGGATCTAAAAGCCGGTAACGTAGATCAGATTATCACACGGTTCCCACCGGAACCCAATGGTTATTTACATATTGGACATGCCAAATCGATTATTTTAAATTTTGAATTGGCGGACGAATTCAAAGGCAAGACCCACCTGCGCTTTGATGATACGAATCCCACCAAAGAGGACACAGAATATGTAGAATCCATCAAGGAAGATGTAGCGTGGCTGGGATATGAATGGGATAACTTATTTTTTGCCTCAGATTACTTTGAGGAAATGTATAAGCGTGCCATTTTGCTGATCAAAAAAGGCAAGGCTTATGTTTGTGATTTAACGGCTGAGGAAATCAGGAAAATGCGGGGCTCTCTGACAGAGGCGGGACAAAAAAGCCCGTACCGCGATCGGTCGGTTGAAGAAAACTTAGAGTTGTTTGAGCGTATGCGTCAAGGGGAATTCAAAGACGGACAAAAGGTCTTGCGCGCTAAGATAGATATGGCTTCTCCCAACATTAATATGCGGGACCCTGTCCTTTACAGGATTGCGCATGCCAACCACCATAATACGGGGGATAAGTGGTGTATTTACCCCATGTATGATTTTGCCCATCCCTTAGAGGATGCCATAGAAGGAATCACTCATTCGATTTGTACGTTGGAGTTTGAGGATCATCGTCCCTTATATGATTGGGTTGTCCGGGAATGTGAAATGGAGAAGGTTCCTCATCAATATGAATTTGCCCGCTTAAACATTACGAATACGGTGATGAGTAAGCGGAAGCTAAAGCAATTGGTTGACGAAAAGGTCGTAGACGGTTGGGATGACCCCCGGATGCCTACGATCTCGGGACTTCGGCGCAGGGGGTATACAGCAGAGGCGATTCGAAACTTTGCCCGGGAAATCGGAGTGGCTAAAGCAGATAGTGTTGTTGATAGCAAGATGCTCGAACATTTTATCCGGGAAGACTTAAAACTTAAGGCACCGAGGACCATGGCGGTGCTTGAGCCCCTTAAGGTGGTTATTACAAATTACCCCGAAGGTCAGACAGAGATGCTGGAGGCTGAAAATAATCCGGAAAATCCCGAGATGGGTTCCCGGCTAATTCCTTTTTCACGTGAAATTTATATTGAGCAAGATGATTTTATGGAGAATCCGCCGGCCAAGTACCATAGGCTTTTCGTGGGTAATGAAGTCCGGCTGAAAAACGCTTATTTTATTAAATGCAATGATATTATTAAAGATGAGGGCGGAAACGTCATTGAACTTCACTGTACCTATGATCCGGAGACGAAGAGCGGATCAGGGTTCACGGGGCGGAAAGTCAAAGGGACGATTCATTGGCTGGAGGCCTCCCAAGCAGTATCTGCGGAGTTCCGATTATATGAACCCTTAATTTTGGATCAGGATAAGGATGATGAGACCTCCTTTCTGGATAACATAAATTCCAAGTCTTTAGAGATCGTACAGGGTTTCGTTGAGCCAAATATGAAAGACGCCAAGCCCCAGGATAAGTTTCAATTCTTTAGACATGGGTACTTTAATGTTGATCCTTTGAGTTCAGAACAAGGCAAGCTTATTTTTAATAGAATTGTATCATTGAAGAGTTCGTTTCAGTTGCCGAAATAATTCGTTCGGCTAAGCCTGAGCATTGAGCTTCGGGCGGGGGGACTGTTTAATTAAACAAAGAATTCTCCGGCTGAACGCTGGGGAATTCTTTGTTTACGGTAATGAGTTTTTTCGTTCCTTCGGGAATACTAGAAGAAATTTCTAGGGGGTATGGTATGCAAAACGAAGGAATTGAAGGAGTTGCGCCTACTCAGGGTCAAATCAATGAGAATGGGAGCGACAATAACGAAGGTTTGACGAGCCGGCTGGATGATTCTATCGGGCTTAGTGAAAAGAAACTAAGAAATTCTGAGATAAAAGAGCTAACCTTTTCTTAAGAAGTCCTAAGTTCGGAGACCTAGCGAATAGGAATAGAGGCTGAATGGAATTCAGCCTCTACTCCTATTTATATTGGATGTTAGATATTATGGTCGGTTAACCATTGAATAACTGTCGCGGCAGTTTTCTCGTACTATCAGACTCCCATGCCGCTGTGCGGCACCACTGATGAATGGAAATAGGTCCCTCGTGTTGGGCATCTTCTCCCACATCCTGTAAGAAAAGCTAATTCGTGCGAAGACAGTGTCTCGTGGGCAGCGCCAGCCAAGTTTTCTTTATCGGAGCAGTAGGAATCAAGGGAGGATCAGCTCAGGAGGAAGTGTTTCCTGATTAAACTAAATTATTTTTTAGATGAACCAGGAAATCCTGAACATTGGTTACCAGAGTAGTTACTTCTAAGGAGCCCCTATCCCTAAGCTTGTTGACAGCAAATTCCGCAATGTCGATGCAGTAAATATAGACGGGTCGAATAGTCCCATTTTTTTGAATGTATGACGGGGTCATATTTCCTGCGGCAATGGTATGAAGCTGTGTGGCAAGACAGATGAGTGTTGTCGCTTTACGAGTGTGTTTGCGCATTTCATCTTGAGCTTGATAAACATCAGGGATGACCGGGGGAAGGGGGCCGTCGTCCCGAATTGAGCCGGCAAGGATTAAAGGAACCTTATTTTTAATGCTGGAATACACAATTCCATCCTGAATAGATTCTTTTTCTATAAGGGTCTTTAGAGAGCCCGCTTCCCGGGCTTTGTTAATCAGGTCCAGGTGATGATAATGCGCATTAGGCGGAGATTGTTGGTTATAGGTATTTTGGCCTAAGGCAGTTCCAAACAAAGCAGCTTCTAAATCATGAGTTGCCATAGCATTACCGGCCAGGATCGCATGAGCATACCCCTCGGAAATCAGGGCGGAGAGTGCCTGCCTGGAATCATAGTCAAAGACAACAGCCGGGCCTAAGACCCAGACGATATAGCCGTTATCTCTTTCATAGTTTAAGAGCTCATAAAGTTCGTTATAGTCCTTAGAGTAAGCGGTCTCTCTGGAGCGGCCGGAACGAAAAGCAAACAGATCAGAATTAGGATCATGCGAACGAAAGCCATTGGCATAGACATAGATTCCCTCATGGCCGTCTTCTGTCCGGCCGACGATTACCTGATCACTAACCTGGAGATTTCTAAATTCAACAACCTGAATAGTACCGTCTGTTCTTAAGACAGGGACTCCGTCCATCCGGCTTTCGCTTGCTAAAATCCATTCACCATTAAGTTTAAAGTACTCCGGATAAATGGAAAGGCCATGATAGTTCTGGGGTGCCACCCCTTCCTTTTCTACCACAACAATTTGGGCATTTGGTGCGGATCGAAAGGGTTCTTGTTCAAAATCAGGGTGCTTATAGCTTGGTAATTGAAAGGCCATCCAGCGTCCTCCTTAAAGGTTTTTTTTATTCTGCCCAAATAAACGAAATAAAGTAGTCCTTTTAGAAGTTCACTTAAGGATAGTGTGACAAAGGGGACGTGGTTGCCGGCACATTGATCAATCTGCCGGCAACCACGTCCCCTTGTTACGCCCTGGAATGTAAATAAGTTGAAAAGCTGCTACATTTTAATGATAGACACCTGTCCCGGACTATTGAATAATAGAGGCAGGGGACAGGTCTGTCATATTACAGGGCTGGGACTTATGAGAGAAAGCGAACATCTCGAACATCTAAAATGAATACGAGGAGGAAAAGAATGAAAAACAAAGTTATGCTTGCCCTTGTTTTAATTTGTTTCATGCTTTCTTTTACTGCCATCGCCCAGGCATCACTTGGAGATAGTTTGCTGAAGGTTGGTTCAAGAGGAACGGATGTTGTAGAGCTGCAGACAAAACTTAATAATTTGGGCTACAACGTTGGAAAAGCCGATGGAATCTTTGGTCCCATGACCAAAGAAGGTGTCATGAATTTTCAAAAAGCACATAGCTTGGCCGTTGACGGAATCGTTGGTCCTATGACAGTAAAGTCCCTGAATAATGCTTACTTACCAAAACAGCCCCAGGCAAAGGTTACAAACATTATAAGCACCGCAAAAAAGTATCTTGGGGTTCGGTATCAATGGGGAGGGTCTACACCTCAAACTGGTTTTGACTGTTCCGGATTTGTTGCTTATGTATTCCAACAAAATGGGATAACCCTGCCGAGGGTCTCGCGTGATCAATACACGGTAGGAACAAAGGTTTCATTTGATAATCTTCAACCTGGAGATTTAGTGTTTTTCTCGTTTGCTGGAAACGGGGTTGTGGATCATGATGGGATCTATCTGGGCGGAGGAGAATTCATTAATGCTTCGTCATCTAAAGGAGTTACCATCTATTCGTTGGGACCATACTGGAAATCTGTTTATGTTGGGGCTAAACGAGTCATTTAAGTTGATTTGTAAAGTAAATTTTTAATAAACCCTTAATACATAGAAAAAAATTTATTGTTTGGGGTGCCGGTGGGCACCCTTTTTCTGTGCGTCAGGCAGGCACCCCTGTCATTCTGTTGAGATATTTCCCAGTTTTGCCTTGGTCACATTGATTAAATCCTGGGGATTTAATAAGAGCTGAAGCCCGCGTAAACCTGCGCTGACTGAAACTTTTTCTAGTTTTGTTAGGGCAGAATCCATGAAAACCGGATAGTTTTTCTTCATTCCGATGGGAGATACACCGCCTCGGATATAGCCGGTCAGCGGTTGAACTTCCTTAAGAGGGACAACCTCAACTTTTTTATTGCCGCTAAGTGCAGCTAATCCTTTGAGATAGAGCTCATGATCTCCTTGGATACAAGCGACGATGACCCCTGTTTTGTCACCGCGGGCTACTAAGGTTTTGTAGACTTGTTCTATGTTCAGGCCAACCTTTTGAGCAGCAGTAACGGCGGATAAATCAGATTCATCGAACGCGTATTCTTTTAATTCATAGGGTATTCTACTCTTATCTAAAATACGTGCCGCGTTTGTTTTATGAGACATTCATGTATACTCCTTCTAAGCTTATAAAGGCTGTTGTTTCGGGGTAGTTCGGATGGAAATAGCTAATTATCCGCTTTCCTTTTAAGAAGGATATCCCTATAATAGAATTTATAACCTTCTAACTTGTCCTGATTTGGTTTTTAATGGGTATTTATTATAAGGCTGAAAGGGGGATGTAACAGCTTTGAAACAATTAAAGGTTCTCGTATTCTCCGCATCGTTTGGGAATGGACATTTGCGGGCGGCTGAAGCCGTTATTGAGGGGATACGAATTCAGGAACCTTCCGCTAAAATTATACACCTTGATTTTGGGGATTTTTTGAATAAAACGATTAATACAATGATTAAAAATATTTATGGAGAAATTATTAATCATATCCCCAAACTCTGGGGGAGATTTTATTATAAAACATCGATGGTTCAGCCACAATCAGTGAGCCAGCGTTTTTTGAATAAATTAGGCAGAAATGAATTTCTTAAATACATTCGAGAGCTTGAGCCGGATTTTATTGTCTGTACTTATCCCACGGTTTCTTCCGTCTTAGCCCAATTAAGATATGAAAAGCTTCTGCAGGTTCCTGTGATCACGGTCATTACGGATTATACGCTACACAGTCATTGGGTGCATCCTAGTGTTGATCTCTATATTGTGGCTTGTTCAGAGGTCAGGGATAGTTTATTAGCCTGGGGAATTGAGAGTTCACGTATAAATGTGACAGGGATACCGGTAAGCTTAAAATTCGAAGAAAAAATTGAGCGGGAGGACATCCTGGCTGAATTAGGTCTAAAATTGGATCGTCCTACTTTTTTAGTAATGGGAGGGTCATATGGAGTTTTAAAAAGTGCCAATAGGATTTGCAAAAAGTTGGCAGATTCCTCTGTCCCGGTTCAGGCAATTATTGTATGTGGCAAAAACAAAAATTTATATCATTCTCTAAACGCCGTAATCTCCCAGGCGCGTAACCCGATTAAACGGTTAAACTATGTTCATAATGTGGAGGAATTAATGACGGCTTCTGACCTGATTATTACTAAGGCGGGTGGGTTAACGGTTTCTGAGGCCTTGACCAAGCAGCTGCCGCTGATTATTTACAAACCAATACCTGGTCAGGAAGAGGAAAATGCTCACTATGTTCAAAAGATTGGCGCAGGGATCGTCGCCGAAACCGAAGCGGAATTAGGCCGGCTTATAAACTATTTTTTAAGGAATCCTGAGGAAGTCGAGAAAATGCGAAGGAAAGCAGTCGGCGCTTTGCCAGGCCATTCTACGGAACGTGCTGTGGAAGGGATGTTTAGATTGGTCAATAGAAGAAGGCTTGGCTAGAGTATCAGGGTATCCGGAAAGGTTGTCCAGGTGTAAGCCCCAACCATTCAAAGGGTTTCAAATTAGTTAAGTCATAATGGATCCATTGAATGGGGAGAGTAAGGCTGTAATATACGCTGAAGAAGTTATAAAACATAAAAGCAAAAGCAAAAATTGAGTTGATCAATTTTTGTTTTTTGTTTTCTCAGTCCGCAGTTCTAGAGCCCCCTCCAATAATCCGGGCGAAGACGCTCTGTGGCTTGATCGTTTATCACACTATCAAGTGTTTGCAAAATATGATCGCGGTCTTGGGGAAGGGTTGCCCGCAGCGGCAAGTAATTAGAGGCATGGTTGCTCCTAAACACGCAGTGGGATACATTAAGCGCTCCGAGGAGGGTCCGAAGCTCGGTTAAGGATTCGAAGGGAGTAAGGAGCTGGAAAGTACCTTTTTCAATGGCTTTAGCCAAGGGTGCCTGCGGCTCTATCATTAAGGTTAAAGCCCCTAAGTATTCAGGGTCTATCTCACTGATAACCTTAGCGGTATCAAGGGCATGCTCATGTGAGCGGGCTTTTCCTCCCAGTCCAAGAATAACAGTGCATGATAGAATCAGACCGCTGGCTTTAGCCTTTTGCCCGGCTTCTACCATTTGCTGAGCAGTAACCCCTTTGCAAATCGATTTCAAAATGTCTTCGTTGCCGCTTTCGACGCCCAAATAAACAATTTGAAGACCGTGGGCTTTTAATTCTGATAATTCCTGGGGGGTCTTAGCAAGAATGTCTTTTGGGCCTCCGTAAATTCCAACCCGTTTAAGACGGGGAAATTTTTCATAAAGTTGATCAAGTATCTCAATTAATAGTGGAGTATCAACCGCGAGCGCGTCTCCATCCGCTAAAAAAATTCGCTCTGCATCCGAGTCTTGGGCTTGGGCTAGATCGATAATCTCCTTAATTTCTGCGCGGGTTTTAATCCGAAAGGATTTGTCCTTGTACATCGAACAGAATGTACAAGCGTTGTGCCGGCATCCGACAGTGATCTGTAAAATAAAACTTTTCGCCTCACTTGGCGGGCGATAAATAGTTCCTTCATAAAACATAGTTTCTCAACTCCTAACTAGTTTAGTATTAAAATCTCTTTCTACAAAGATGAGGTGAGTACCTGCCGATTTTCAGGGGATTAAAACTTTATTTTAGAATCGAATTAATCACCAAAAATCTAATTAATGATCTTGACATGTGATCATGATAATCATATAATATATTTAAGGAAGTTGATTATCAATCAATCGGCAGAATTAAGGCAGAATAATTAATCTCAACCTAAGACAAACATAAGTAGGTGAAATTTGTGTCAAAGCACTTTGAAGCTATTCGCAAGGTATTAAATAACTTTGAGCCTAAGCAAAAGGCACTGCCTTATTTAGAATTGGATACGATGATGCTCGCCCAGGTTGTTGAAGTTGCTAAGCGTGTCAGTCAGAACGATATTAATCCCACTCAAGTACAGAATTGGGTTAGACGTAAGTATCTTCCCCACCCTCTGAAGAAAAAATATAATCGTGAACAAGTAGCCAATGTTTTGCTGATCAATGATTTGCGCAATATCCTGTCTCTGGAAGAGGTTTCCCATTTACTAGGATATGTTAATGAAAATCTTTTAGACACCTCAGATGACCGTATTAATCCGACCAAGCTTTATCGATACTATAGTGAAATTTTTGATTGGTCTCAGATGGACTGGGAGAAATCTCTCCAGGAATTAGAGAAAGAAGTGGAAGAACTACTTGCCGGCGAGGAGATGATTGAGGAGGACAAAGAAAAAGTCGCGACCACCCTGGTTATTCTAAATTTATTGGCAAGAGCCAATTTATATAAACAAATTGCTAAGCGGTGGTTAAATAACCTGGGTTCCAAAAACGAAACCATATAAATAGAATGCTTAGCTTAAAGGAAGGAGGAGATGGCAGTGTCACAGGGCATTATTGTCGCATTAATTTTGGTAGGAGTTGCTCTGTTGGCGATTGAGGTGTTCGTCATCCCTGGTTTTGGAGTTAGCGGCATACTTGGGATGGCCGCCTTAATTACAGGAATCTTTCTAGTGACAGATTCATTATTAGAAGGATTAATTTTTACAGCCGGGGCCATAACTGTCTTAGGGTTTATCATCTACCTGAGTTTTCGCTTACCCAGGACACGGCGCATATGGAAAAAGTTCTCTTTAAGCACACGCCAAACATCTAATGAGGGATATGTCGCTCCTAAACCCCAATACGAAATGTATTTGGGACAAGTCGGCATAGCTCTTACACAATTACGTCCGGCTGGAACCGGCGATTTTAACGGTGTGCATTTGGATGTCGTAACGGAAGGAGGATTTATCGGAATCGGAACCTCAATCAGAATCATTGGGGTTGAAGGGACCCGGATCATTGTTAGGGAAGAAAAGTAATAAGGAGGTGAAGCTCGGTTTCGGCCGGGCAAACTATGAGTCCATTATTTGTAACGCTTGCTCTGTTTTTTTTAGGTATAGTCTTCTTAAGTGTACTTCTCACCTTTATTCCTGTAGGGCTTTGGATATCGGCCTTAGCCGCAGGGGTTAATGTAGGGATCTTTACCTTAGTTGGTATGAGATTACGTCGGGTAGTTCCATCGAAAATCGTAAATCCTTTGATTAAAGCCCATAAAGCAGGATTGTCAATTACAACCAATCAACTTGAAGCCCACTATCTGGCGGGCGGAAATGTTGATAGAGTGGTCAATGCCTTAATTGCAGCAGAACGTGCAGCGATTCCGCTTCAGTTTGAACGGGCGGCGGCTATCGACCTGGCAGGCCGGGACGTCCTGGAAGCCGTTCAAATGTCTGTTAACCCAAAGGTTATTGAAACTCCTACTGTTTCCGCTGTGGCGCAAAATGGAATTGAGCTGAAAGTAAGCGCCAAGGTGACAGTGCGGGCTAATATTGACCGGCTTGTGGGTGGTGCCGGTGAAGAAACGATTATTGCCCGTGTTGGGGAAGGAATTGTAACAAGTATTGGATCTTCGTCCTCACATAAAGATGTCTTAGAGAAGCCGGATTCAATTTCTCGTACAGTTTTAGATAAAGGGCTGGATGCGGGGACTGCATTTGAAATCTTATCCATTGATATTGCGGATGTAGAAGTCGGCAAAAACATTGGTGCAGAGCTGCAAATGGACCAAGCTGAAGCTGATAAACGTATTGCCCAGGCTAAGGCAGAAGAGCGTCGTGCGATGGCCGTTGCTAAAGAACAAGAAATGAGAGCATCGGTAGAAGAGATGCGGGCAAAGGTTGTCGAAGCGGAAGCCGAAGTTCCCAGAGCTATGGCTCAAGCCTTGCGTGAAGGCAAGCTGGGGGTTATGGATTATTACAACATGCAAAATATAATATCGGATACTGAGATGAGGGGAAACATTGCTCAGACGGGTAAAGTGAAACCTGAAAATGATAGTCAGAAGAAGTAGGTGAGGTCATGACATCCTTCACAGTTGTAATCATCATTTGGGTGATTTATCAGTTGGTCCTCTCCCTTCTGAAGAAGGATAATCGAAAGCCGGCCGGGAAATTCCCCGATCCGCCTAAATCGCCGGATGGCCGCTCAATCAGAGAGGTTTGGCAGGAAGCGTCCCGGGGGTCTTGGCGCGAACAGATGCAGCAGGCCTTGAAAGAGGCCTCCCGACAAGCGGAAGAGTGGACTGCCTATGCGGAACCTTCGAAAGCAGACGAAGCCGAGAATCGTCCGAAGGATCCTATGCAAACGGAAGGGATACTTGACAGCGGGGGAATTCAAGGGGCCGGGATTACTCAAGGAAGTAAAGGAACAAGTGCCGGTGAAGAGATGCCCGGTATAGATACAATGCCCAGAGGTGCTCAGGTCCCGAGCACTCCCTGTTTTTCTCTGAGAGATACTGATCTTGTTCAGGGGGTCATCTGGTCGGAAATTCTAGGGAAACCAAGGGCCCTGCGTCCTTTCAGAGGTCCTCGGTCCTAAATCAAAAAGTTTGTACAAATAATTGCCATGGGGTTTAACCCTGTGGCTTTTTAATTTCTGCGATCAGATCCCCATGCTGCATTTTTCATCATCTGATGGTGCTGCGGCGGCAGCATGGCAGGCTACTCTGAAAAATTAAAGACCCGAAAGACATGCAGAAAAATCCCCAGACCCGTAAGCAGGGCAGCTTCGTCCACAGAAGCGAACCCATTGCATGGAGAGGCGGTAAAAGCCCACAAGACAGTGCGGGGAAACGGAGCCACGGGTTCACATCAGGTATTACCCGGAGGTTTGGCGGAGTCCCGCACCGGCGAGTGGGCGAGCCTCGGAGTGCTGCGGTGAGCGGATGTGGACGAAGCCGCCCGACCCGGGAGTACTCTACTCCCGTTTTCATCCTCTGCTGGTGCCGCCTTAGCGGCATGGCAGACTAAGGCAGGCCGGACTTTCCGGGGCCCGCGGACCCGGCACCGGGAAAGTTTTCTTTAAATTAGGGGGATGTTGGATAATTTCTTCGAACTTTTGCCACACTAAAGACTATTAAATAAAGTGAGGTGAGGGTATGAAAGTACACATCAAACCGTGGGGGATGGTTATCGCCATCGGATTAGCACTAAGCATCGCTCTGTCCGGGTTTGCCTATGCGGCTTTAGGGGATCGTTTGCTGGGCAGAGGGAGTAAGGGGTCTGAAGTCACTGAGCTGCAAAAGAGACTAGTCCAGTTAGGTTACGTCGTGGGAACGGTTGACGGAAAGTACGGATCAAAAACCGAGGCGGCCGTTAAACGCTTTCAAAAGGAAC
Source organism: Desulfosporosinus youngiae DSM 17734 (assembly GCF_000244895.1). Classification (NCBI taxonomy): domain Bacteria; kingdom Bacillati; phylum Bacillota; class Clostridia; order Eubacteriales; family Desulfitobacteriaceae; genus Desulfosporosinus; species Desulfosporosinus youngiae. Next base: position 5,570,035 of record NZ_CM001441.1, on the reverse strand, counting down.
ACGGGCTAAGAGTGGATGGATTGGCCGGAGCCCAGACCGTCAAAGAATTAAAGCGCCTGACAGGGCAGAGTACCAATGCTTCAGGCAAGGCAGTCGGGTACAAAAACATTGATACCAATCTCTTAGCCCGAGCGGTCAATGCTGAGGCCAGAGGAGAACCCTATATTGGGCAAGTTGCCGTAGCTGCAGTCATCCTGAACCGGATTTCGGACCCGGCATTTCCCAAAACAGTTGCCGATATCATTTATCAGCCAAGGGCCTTTTCCAGTGTGGATGATGGTCAAATCAATTTACCCCCATCAGCATCTGCGATTCGAGCCGCTCAAGAAGCCATCAATGGGTCCGACCCTTCCGGCGGAGCACTCTTCTTTTTTAATCCAGCCAAAACATCCAATAAGTATATTTGGTCAAGACCACAGATAAAACAGATCGGAAATCATATGTTTACAAAATAGGGGGTAAAGCATGCACAGAAAATTTTGGATCGGTGCTTTAGCATTAGCCTTGTTAATAGCCTTGGGTTGGGGATGGAATGAATATCGTTTGGCGGGGGAATATCGTCTTGCCGCAGAAAATAATAATCGCCGGGCCTTAAACGATTTTGCCAGTCATCTTGATCAGCTGGAGACGGATATGGCCAAAGGGAATGTTGCCGGTAATCCGTCCCAAAAGGTTCTTTACCTGAGCCAAGTCTCAAGCGGCAGTGACGCAGCACTTAAGGATTTTGCTCAAATTCCCGCCCAGCAGGCAGGGCTTAGTTATGTTGGTCAGTTTTTAACACAATCCGGGGATTTTGCCCGGACGTTAGCCCAGAGAATTGCCGGAGGCGGGACGATTTCCGCCGAAGAAGAAAAGACGCTCAATGATATGCATGAACGTCTTATGCCGGTCAACCTAAAGGTTCAGGATTTAGTCGTCAGAATGGATACAGAAAACTTAGTTTGGACGGACCCTGATCCAACCTTAAGGCAACGGCTCGGTTTAGGAACCCAAGTTGCTGAAGCGGCCGCTGACGGGTCGGAGGCGCCTTCTAAATCCGTTCGTTCCGGACTGGACCAGTTGGATGCCAGTTTGCAAAAGCTTCCCCCCTTTTCGTATACAGGGGAGTACTCTTCCCGTGTTGTGGATAAGCCATTAGGGCTTCCGACCGGGGATGTAACGCGAGATCAGGCCTTAGAAAAGGCCCGGGACTTTTTGAATAAAGTCGGTTACTCTGATGCAGCCCCGGAATTTGGGGGGGAGTCTCAAGGCGCACTGGGCGGGTATATCTGGAAATTTAAAGATGCTTATTTGGAAGTGAGCCGTCAAGGCGGCGTGATTACGCTGTATCGGGATCAACGCGGGATTGAGCCCCGGACTATAAATATTGATGAAGCCGCTAACAAAGCCCGGGAGGCTTTACAAAGGTTAGGCTGGCAATTAGTGATAACTTCAAGTGAAGAGTTCGGTGCCTATGTACAGCTTGATGCTGTTGTGGAAAAGGACGGGGTAAGGATTTACCCGGATAAAGTTCGCTTAATGATCGCTTTAGATAATGGCCAGCTGATTGGATTAGATGCCTCACCCTATTATGCCTTCCATCACACACGGAATTTCCCTGCGAAAATAACTATGGATCAAGCCCTGCGCAAGCTGCGGCCGAATTTTGAGGTCCTCGAAAGACGCTTGGCAGTCATTGCTAAAAGCGGAAATCAAGAAGTTTATTGTTATGAGTTCAAAGGGCGGTATCAGGGAGAAGAATATCTCGTCTACCTGAATGCAGCAACAGGTGCAGAAGAAAAGATTCAAAGAATTATTAAAACGCCCCAGGGTGAATATCTTAAGTAACCTTGGAAACTAAGCGAGAGGGGAGTTGCCCTCTCGCACTTAATATTCTTAGAGTAATTTTATTCAGCATAATAAAGGATTTCATTAAATTAGCGAGAATAGGCATTTATGCACTTATACATCTATATTAAATTCAAAAACACTGTGAGTTCATAACTTCCCTTGAAAGGAGTAACCTATTGCAAAAGAATGTAACCATCGAACTTATTGGTAAACAGAACTATCCGGAAGGGCATGACGATCAGCAAGAATTGCTTGTCTCCGGCAAACTTTACAAAAGCAGCGGGGTTTTCTATATTTATTATAAAGAAGCCGGAACTAAAACGACCGACCTCGGAGAAGTGACAACGCTTCTGACAATTGAAGGAGAAATAATTACCCTAACCCGTAAAGGTGCCGTAAATGTAAAGCAAGAATTTAAGGTGGGAGTGCTTAATCGAAGTAAGTACACTACTTGTTATGGTGATATTTTGATGAGTATTATGCCCCGCCGGGTAGAGTCTGACTTGACAGGCAGTGGGGGACGTATTAGTCTAGAATATGACCTTTTTGTCGATGATAAATTGGTAAGCTATAATGTTCTGTCGCTAAACGTAAAGGAGGATATCCCCCAATGAGTCTCTACGAGAATATAAAGACCATGATTACCGACCGGTTAATAGAAGCTGCGAATGATGCCAAAGCGGCGGGAGAGTTAAATTTTGAGGAATTGCCGGGTTTTGTTTTGGAAGAACCGAGGGAAAAGCAACGCGGGGATTTGGCCACAAATCTGGCAATGGTGCTGGCCAAACAAGCAAAACGTTCCCCTCGTGATATAGCTGCTGCACTTATAAAACACCTGAAAACCAGCCAGACATGGATAGAATCCTCTGAGATTGCCGGGGCAGGGTTTATTAACTTTCGCCTGAATCCCGCCTGGCTGACAGGGGTTATTGATGAGGTATTGAAGGCTGGTGACCGTTACGGTCAAGTGGATATCGGAAAGGGCCAGAAGGTTCAAGTAGAGTTTGTCAGCGCCAATCCTACAGGGCTTCTGCATATGGGTAATGCCCGGGGTGCTGCCTTGGGTGATAGTTTGGCTTCCTTGTTATCAGCTGCAGGGTATGAAGTTACCCGGGAATTTTATATTAATGACGCCGGGAACCAGATTCATAATTTCGGCTTGTCTCTGGAAGCGAGGTATCTACAGCAGCTGGGTCAGGATGTTCCCTTCCCTGAAGGGGGATATCATGGTCAGGACTTGATTGACACCGTAAAAGGGCTCATTGACAAAGTCGGAGATAAGTATCTTTCCGTTGAACCCGGGTTAAGGCGGGAATTTCTTGTCCGGTATGCCTTAGATGAAAAAATGCGGAATATCCGGGAAACCCTCCATGATTTCGGAGTGGAATATGATGTTTGGTTTAGCGAACAATCCCTCCATGATTCTGGAGCTGTTCGTTCAAGTATGGAAGAACTGGAGAAAAAAGGGTATATTTACGAAAAGGAAGGTGCCCATTGGCTTAAATCCACTCAATTTGGAGATGAGAAAGATGAGGTAGTGATCAGAAGCAACGGATCTCCAACCTATTTTGCGGCGGATATTGCCTACCATCGTGATAAATTTGAGCGTGGATTTAACCGGGTTATTAATATTTGGGGAGCGGACCATCATGGACATGTCGCCCGCATGAAAGGAGCCATGTCTGCTTTAGGGTATGATTCAGATAATCTGCAAATTATCCTGATGCAGCTTGTGCGTCTTATCCAAAATGGTGAGGTTGTGAAAATGTCCAAACGTTCCGGTCAGTACATCACCTTACGGGAATTGATGGACGAAGTAGGAAAAGATGCCGCCCGGTTCTTCTTTAATCTGCGGGACCCGGATTCGACCGTGGAATTTGATATGGACCTGGCAAAATCCCAATCTTCGGATAATCCTGTCTACTATGTCCAGTATGCCCATGCCCGTTTATGCAGTATTTTACGGCAGGCTGAAGACTTAGGCGACCTTGAAACACCCATATCCGAAGAGGATCTAAAACGCCTGGACAGCAGCGAAGAACGGGACTTACTCAAGAAAATGGCCGACTTGCCCAGTGAAATCATAGTGGCGGCACGTCTCATGGAACCCCATCGCTTAGCCCGTTATGTGCTGGACCTGGCGGGGCTTTTCCATACCTTTTATAATAGCCAGCGGGTTCTTGTTGACGATCAGGGACTGCGCAGGGCCCGGCTCAATTTAGTTCGGGCTGTGAAACAAATCGTTGCCAATGTCTTAAGTATCCTGGGTGTATCAGCCCCGGAAAGAATGTAAAATTTACAATGTTTAAACTTACGACAAGCAGGAAATATTTAGGGGTGGGCCGAATATAGTGATATTCAAAATGACGAAGGGCGGTGGAGATATTTGACCCACTCTTTAAGTAAAAAAGACAAACCGACGGAAGCTGATATAGCTTTTGAGATTTTAAAAGCACAAGGCAATCCCATGCATTACCAAAACTTAATTGAAGAGGTACTTCAGCGTTTGGGTATTTCTCAGGAAGCTATAAGGATTGCGGCAGCACTTACTCAGATAAACCTGGACACGAGATTTACCTTTCTTGGACGAGGGGAATGGGGTCTGAAGGTTTGGGATTCCGGAAAAACCCCTCGCCGGTCACCCGCAGTGGCCTTGATAAACAGGGATTATGCGGAAGAGGATGACAAATCAGATCCGGAAGAATTAGAGGAAGATTCCCTGGATGAGGATGCTTCGGAGACGGACGAAGTCTTTGATGAAGGGGATGAAGGACAACACGGAGAAAAGTGGTAATAGATAAATGCTCCGCGAGGATTCCTTTGCCTTGACATCCTTTATAAGTGTAGCTAAAATAGATCAGGAGTACTAAATAGTTAATTGACAAATAAAAGCTAGTGCGGCTCTCGGACTAGCTTTATTTATGTGTTTTGTTGCAGAAGGTAATCTTCGGGGGAGGTACCTATTGCCTGTAATAGTTATCTCCATTAGTTTACATGTATGTTTGAGATGAAGTCTCACCATTCAACGATTCACTTAAGTTCTGAAAGGAAATGGTAAAGCGCATGACAAAATTTATTTTCGTAACGGGTGGAGTAGTATCTTCCCTGGGAAAAGGAATCTCGGCCGCATCCCTAGGTTGTCTTCTGAAAAATAGGGGTTTTAAAGTGGCAATCCAAAAGTTCGATCCCTATATTAATATTGACCCTGGAACAATGAGCCCGTATCAGCATGGTGAAGTGTTTGTTACGGATGACGGGGCAGAGACCGATCTGGATTTAGGCCATTATGAGCGCTTTATTGATGTACCGGTTTCAAAAAACAGCAATGTTACAACTGGTAAGGTTTACTGGTCTGTCATCCGTAAGGAACGTAAAGGGGATTATCTGGGGGGAACCGTCCAAGTTATTCCTCATATTACCAATGAAATTAAAGAACGGGTTTATCGTGTTGCCCGGGAGAGTCATCCCGATTTTGTGATTACCGAGATCGGAGGAACGGTTGGGGATATAGAATCCCTGCCTTTTCTGGAAGCGATCCGGCAAATGAAAAATGACATTGGCCGGGATAATGTCATATATATTCATGTGACCCTTGTTCCCTATTTGGCAATGTCTGGGGAATTGAAAACAAAGCCAACTCAGCACTCTGTTAAAGAATTGCGAGGAATCGGGATTCAGCCGTCGATTATCGTTTGCCGCACCGAGAAGGCCCTCTCTAAAGAGATGAAGGAGAAATTGGCCTTGCTGTGTGATGTGGATTTAGAAGCGGTTGTCCAATGTATAGATGCCGCGACGATCTATGAAGTTCCTTTGAAGCTCCAGGCGGAAGGGTTTGACGATATCGTTCTGCGCTGCGCGGGTCTGGAAGCTCCTCCGGCTGATATGACGGCTTGGAAGGATATGGTGGAGAGAATCAAATCTCCTACCCGGGAAATCGAGATTGCGATTGTCGGCAAATATGTGGAACTTCCGGATGCCTATCTTAGTGTAGCGGAAGCTTTACGGTCAGCAGGGACTGAGCATGGTGCTAAAATTAAAATCCGTTGGATCGATTCCGAGAACATCGAAAAAGAATCCGTCGAAAACTATTTGGAAGGTGTTGATGGAATTCTTGTTCCCGGAGGTTTCGGAAATCGAGGGATTGAGGGGAAAATCGAAGCGATTCGTTATGCAAGAGTTCAAAAAATTCCTTTCCTGGGAATCTGTTTAGGTATGCAAACCGCCATCATAGAAGCCGCCCGCAATCTCTGCGGTATGGCAGGAGCGAATAGTACGGAATTTGATGCGGATACACCTTATCCGGTTATCGATATTCTCCCTGAACAAAAAGACATTGAAGATAAGGGAGGTACTATGCGCCTGGGCATTTCCCCGGCGAAGCTGATAGAGGGCAGCAAAGCCTTCGAGGCTTATCAGGACCAGGTTATTTACGAACGCCATCGTCATCGTTATGAGGTCAATAACCAGTTCCGTGAAGAATTGGAGAAGGTAGGCCTGAGGTTCTCCGGAACCTCACTGGATGGACGTTTAGTCGAAATTACTGAATACGTGGATCATCCATGGTTCGTAGCTTCCCAGTTCCATCCGGAATTCAAGTCCCGTCCCAATCGGGCACATCCTCTATTCAGAGAGTTTATACGTGCAACGCTATAGCGAGGCACGAAGTTCGAAGCTCGAAGCTCGAAATAAAATGCGATATTCGCGAAGCGCGAGGTTCAATCATCGAACCTCGCGCTTCGTGCTTCGAACCTCGACAGATGATTAGAGCAGAAGGGCCATGGAAAGAATGGTGAGAGGAAGGAGACTGAACCGATGACCTATGCTGCAAGGTGGATTGATGAAAGTGAACATAGACGCTTTAATGATTTTCTGGCGAAACATCCCAAGGGACACGTACTCCAGTCTTGGGAATGGGGAGAGATTAAAAGCAGAACAGGGTGGAAACCCTGGCGCTTGGTTATAGAAGAAAACCATGAAATAGTGGCGGCCGCCTCGATTCTTGAACGAAAGATTCCTGTTGTGGGGATCCCTATCTTTTACGCTTCCCGCGGGCCTGTAGCCGACTGGAAGAACGTCGAATTGTTTGATTTAGTCTTAGCGGAGATCCGATCCTTAGCCAAAGCCCGCGGAGCAATTTTTCTCAAAGTTGATCCTGATATACCGTCTTCGGAAAAAGAACTGGAACAGTATTTGCTCTCCAGAGGATTCCGCTCTGCGGAGAGCGGCAAAGGTTTTGAAGGGGTTCAGCCTAAATATGTGTTTCGCCTTGATATTTCCCCGGACGAGGAGACTCTGCTGAAAAATATGCAGCAAAAAACCAGGTACAATATTCGCCTGGCCCAGAAGAAAGGGGTTCATATTCGCAAAGGGACGCGGGAAGACTTGCCCGAGTTTTATCGTGTTCTTAAAGAAACTACCGAACGCGACCGTTTCTTGGTGCGGGCGTATTCTTATTTTGAGGACCTTTATGATTCCTTAGTCCCGGTGGGCTTGGGTGAATTATTTATTGCCGAGTATGAGGGGAATATCATATCCGGCACCTTGGCGTTTGTTATCGGGAATAAAGCCTGGTATATCTACGGAGCCTCCTCGAACGCACACCGGAATGTGATGCCCAACTACTTAATTCAGTGGGAAATGATACGGTGGGCTAAGTCGTTGGGATGTACCCTCTATGACTTCAGAGGAGTTCCGGGGCACTTGACCGAAGATAATCCACTTTACGGACTGTATCGTTTTAAGAAGGGATTTAATGGAGAGTATACAGAGTTCATAGGGGAATGGGACTTGGTGTATCGTCCGGTAACCTATTTCCTCTGGAATCATTTAGAACCTCTATATTCGGAGGTTATCAAGGGATTAATCTCTAAGCTGCGGCGAGCTCGGAGGGGGTAAAGCGATGGCTGGAACCTGGATAGAAGTCGATTTAGATGCCCTGGTCAATAATTATCAGGAAGTGACTAAGCATCTCCATCCTGAATCAAGATGCATGGCGGTTGTGAAAGCGGATGCCTACGGCTTAGGCGCCGTTGAAGTCGCGCTGGCCTTAGAGCAAGTTGGATGTGAAGCATTTGCGGTTACTAAGGTTGAAGAAGGGTTAATCTTGCGAATGCAAGGAATTAAAGGGATTATTCTAGTGTTAGGGCCGTCCGCCCCAGAAGAATGGCCGGAGGCTGTCAAGGCGGAATTGCAGTTGACGATCTCGGAAATCTCCTCGATTGCTGAGTTGAATAAGGTTTGTTCGGACTTAAATAAGGAGGTTTCTGTACAGCTCAAACTGGAGACAGGCATGGGCAGAACGGGGTTTCGGTTGTCTGAGCTGGAAGAGCTTGCGCTGACCTTAGCTGACACTCCCCGGCTTAAGGTTATGGGAGTGTATACTCATTTTGCCCGGGCGGCCCAGAGAGATAAGTCATATACCTTAGAGCAATATGAGCAGTTTAAATCCATGACCTCCCGTCTTGAAGAATTGGGGATTAACCCAATCTGGCAGCATGTTTGCAACAGCGCGGCTTTTTTGGACTATCCTGAGTGGCATCATGACTTTGTTCGCATCGGAACATTGCTGATCGGGCATTATCCAGGGCCCGGATTCGGCGGGAAATTGAACTTAAGAGATCCATGGACTGCTAAAAGCCGGATTGTTCACCTGCGCGAAGTACCAAAAGGGACCTGTGTAGGCTATCAAAGCATTTATTGCACAAAGTCGGCGACACAGCTGGCGGTAATTCCTGTGGGATATGCCGATGGATTTGGCTTGGCACCCCATTTTGTTCCCCAGGGCTGGCTTGATTTTCTCAAAATTATTATCAAGAATTTTGCGGCTTTGTTTGGCATATATCTTAGTCAGGAGCGAATAGACTTAAACGGGCGGACGGTTCCGGTTGCCGGTAAGATCGGTATGCAGCTTACAGTACTTGATGTGGGCATGCAGGAATGCTCATTAGGGGATGAGGTCAGAATCCCCTTGCGCAGGACAGTGGCAAACCCCAGGATACAGAGAAAGTATAAACAGAATGGAAGAATTTTCTCAGAAAGAATCCTAGAAGAAGGAGTTTCACGAGTGAGCACAGAATACTCCCGGTAGAGTAGATTTAAGGAAAGGGATGTGGGGAGTGGCTAAGATACTTGTAGTAGATGACCAACTTGGTGTGCGTCGCCTACTCTTTGAGACCTTCCGGGAGGATCAGCATGAAGTTGAAATGGCAGCTAACGGTGAAGAGGCCGTACAGCTGCTTAAAACCTTCAAGCCTGATCTTATAATGATGGACATGAAAATGCCGGGAATGAACGGAATTGAAACCTTAAAACAAATCCGGGCATTAGATCGTCAAGTTGGCGTAATTATGATGACAGCCTATGGTGATGCTCAGAACATGGAACAAGCTAAAGATCTTGGGATTCTCCATTACTTGGGGAAACCATTTGATTTATTTGAATTGAGAGACCGCGTGAGAACAATATTAACGGGCGTATAGTCTTGAGACAGTCGTTTCCGCCTGTGACTATCGCAGCCAATCCTGCTCGCCATCACGGTGCTTGCCATTACCATACATAAAGCCATTAGGGCAATGCTGAGATTTCAACGATCGTTGGTTGAGTCATGACGGGGTTTCTAACTTGAACCATTCTCGGATTAAGGTATGGCGGTGCCCAAGACTCGAACATCAGTTCGAGTCTTGGCTATGGTCTGATGGCTTGAACACTAGCAAGTTTTCTTTACTGAAAAGGCAGGAAAATCTTCTTGCATGACGAAGTATAGCTGTAGGAAGAGGTGGGAATTATGATTCTAACGACGAATACGACCATTGCCATACAGTGTTCCCAATGCGGGGAGCTAGAATTTCATGCCCTCTCTCTCTTTGCATTTTCTCGTCAAGGACGCAAGAATCTACATTGTGGATGTGGTCGGCAACTGATGTCGGTGACTAGTAAAAACCGCCGGCAGTTTAACATCACTTACGCTTGTGCTTACTGTGGGGAGACCCATTATTTAAGATTAAATCACCATGCAATTTGGGGAAAAGAAGCATTGCCGCTTGCTTGCCCTGATGTGGGGGCTTCGGTCGGATATATCGGACCGAAGCAGAAAGTGACCCAGGCCTGTCGTGAGCGTGAAAAATCCATTGGAGAATTAGCACTTGAGTTGGGATACGAGGAAGAGTTCGAAAATCCTGAAGTCATGCTGTGGGTTTTAGATCATCTTCATAGTTTAGCCAGGCAAGGAGATTTAGGGTGTGCTTGTGGAAATCATCAATTAACGTTTGAGTTATTGCCGGATCGTATCGAGCTTTATTGTGAATGTTGTGAAGCAATGGGGGTTATTTACGCAGACAGCGCAGATAATGTTTGTCAAATTGAAAGTATAAAATCTATTTATTTAGAAGAGAATAAGACTTGGCATATCAATAGTCCGCTGCGGGGTCAACATGTTTCCAGGACAATAGAGGAGGAGAAAAAATGGCGTTAGTATCGATGACCGGGTTATTAGCCAGAGCACAAAAGGAACACTATGCTGTTGGTGCTTTTAACTGCAATAATATGGAGATCGTCCAGGCCATAGTGGCTGCGGCAGAGGCTGAGCATGCGCCGGTAATCATCCAGGCCAGCCAGGGTGCGATAAAATATGCAGGCATTGAATATATTACAACGTTAACAAAGCTAGCCGCTGAAAAGGCAAGCGTCCCGATCGCCCTGCACCTTGACCATGGAACAAGCTTTGCACAAGTCATGCAGTGTACGCGCAATGGATTTTCGTCGGTGATGATTGACGGGTCTAAGCTCCCTCTGGAAGAAAATATTGCCTTAACCAACAAAGTGATCGAAGCTGTGCGGCTTTTAGGGGTTTCCGTAGAGGCTGAATTAGGTAAAATCGGCGGGACGGAAGATGATATTACGGTCAGTGAGCGGGAGGCATTGTTCACGGATCCTGCGGAAGCCGAGTACTTTGTTAAAGCCACTCAAGTGGATGCCCTGGCGATTGCTATTGGAACAGCCCATGGCCAATACAAGGGAATTCCCAAACTTGACTTCGAACGACTAACCCAAATCCGGGAACGGGTTTCAACTCCGCTGGTGCTGCACGGTTCTTCAGGAGTACCGGAGGATGCCCTTCGCGAAGCGATTTCCAGGGGCGTCTGCAAAGTCAACATTGATACAAATATCCGGGAAGCCTTTGTATTAGCTGCGCGCCAGGTACTGGACGGGAACCCTGCAGAGATTGATCCGCGCAAAATGTTAGGCCCGGCTCGTGAGGCGGCGACTGAAATAATCCGTGAAAAAATCCGGATTTTTGGCAGTAACGGGAAAGCCTAAACTTTAGAAAGAAGGTGGATGAATGCAGTTTTTTTTAGATTCTGCCAATATCGAAGAGATTAAGCAAGCTTGGGATATGGGAGTCATTGGCGGCTTGACGACAAACCCCAGTTTAGTCGCTAAAGAAGGAAAGGACTTTCACGAACTTCTTAGGATCGCGGCCGGGATTGTCGATGGCCCGATCAGTGCCGAAGTGATAGCGCTTGATCATAAAGGAATGCTGCAGGAAGCCCGTGTGTTAGCTGCTATTCATTCAAATATCGTCATTAAACTTCCGATGACTGAAGACGGCCTGAAAACTGCAAAAGTGTTGAGTTCCGAAGGAATTAAAACAAATGTTACCCTGGTGTTCACTGCCAACCAGGCTTTACTGGCAGCGCGGGCAGGTGCTACTTATGTCAGTCCTTTTCTTGGTCGGTTAGATGATATCGGAGAGAATGGACTGGACTTATTGGCGGACATATGTGAGATTTTTCAAGTTCATGACATCTCAACGATGACGATTGCAGCAAGTATTCGCAATCCGGTTCATGTAACAGAATCAGCAAAAATAGGAGCAGATTTCGCGACAGTTCCTTTTGGGGTATTAAGACAACTTTTTCGCCACCCATTGACAGACACGGGGATCGAAAAGTTTTTAGCAGATTGGAACAAACGTTAGATTTTGTTCTTAAGATATAATTTGGCATTAGCCTGTCTGAATAAGATGAGTTGATGCCAACTTTTATGCATTCAACAGAGTTTGCGTATAACCATGGTTGAAAAGCCCATAAAAGTATGTCACAATGTTATATATAGAGATTAAATGTGTTATATGATTAAGGAAAAATAGTTTTAGTGTTTTGCTTACTTTAAGGAGGAAACGAAATTGGAGAGAGAACTTACCATGGAATTTGCCCGGGTAACAGAAGCGGCGGCCCTGGCCTCAGCTCGTTGGGTAGGGATGGGGAATAAAGAAGCAGCAGACAATGCGGCAGTTGAAGCTATGCGTGCCGTTTTTGATACCATTCATATGGACGGTACGGTGGTCATTGGTGAAGGGGAAATGGATGAGGCGCCCATGCTCTACATTGGAGAACGGGTCGGAAACGGAGATAAACCTGAATTGGATGTGGCGGTTGACCCTCTCGAAGGAACAAATATTGTTGCCAAAGGAATGGCAGGAGCAATAGCGGTTGTGGCCATTGCCAAGAAGGGCTGCCTGCTTCATGCTCCCGATATGTATATGGATAAGATTGCCGTAGGCCCTGCTGCCGTCGGAAAGATTAATTTAGATGCGCCAGTAGCCGAGAACGTAGCGAATGTGGCCAAAGCCTTAGGCAAACGTATGGAAGATATAACCGTCGTGATTATGGACCGCCCGCGCCATCATAAGCTGATCCAGGATGTGCGCGCTTGCGGGGCGAAAATCCGTCTTATCACAGATGGGGATGTTTCTCCTGCAGTGGCTTGTGCCTTTGAAGATTCAGGTGTGGATATGATGATGGGAATTGGCGGGGCACCTGAAGGAGTTCTTGCCGCTGCGGCTCTCCGCTGTATGGGGGGAGAAATGCAAGGGCGTCTTTGGCCGGAAAACGAGGAAGATGTGGCTCGGGCCAAAGCCTTAGGGATTGAGGACGTTCATAAGTTATTGACGATGGACGATCTGGTAAGCGGTGATGATGTCTTTTTTGCTGCCACTGGGATTACAGAGGGTCCCTTGGTCCGAGGGGTAACCTTTACAGCCAAAGGGGCATTGACTCATACCGTGGTAGCCCGGGGGAAGACCGGTACCATTCGTTTTATCGAAGCACGGCACTGTTTTGATAAAAAGCCTCGTTATGCGATGAAAGGCTGCTAGCAATCCTTGACCATTTAATGCTCTTTATGCTAAAATAGTAAGAGTTGACTGGAATTGTATTCAAGGTGCGACAAAAGAGCGCCTCGATTCAAATGGGAAAGAAGGTGAAGACATGAAAGAAAAAATTCACCCAAAATATGAACAAACCACAGTGACATGTGCTTGCGGAGAAGTGATCCCGACAGGAAGCACACGATCAAACATCAAAGTGGAAATTTGTTCAAAATGCCATCCCTTCTATACCGGGGTACAGCGGTTTGTCGATGCCGGCGGACGGGTTGATCGGTTCAAAAGGAAATACGGGATGTAAACAACGGCCTGCGGTCGTTGCTGGTGGAAAAGCAGAGCGCAAGCTCTGCTTTTTACGTAATGCTGGCGAGGCACGATGTTCGATGCACGAAGCACGAAGTGTGAAGGGCGAATTTTATGATCGAACCTCGAACCTTGCGCATCGCGCCTCGATATAATGGATTCAGGTCAAGAACTTACGCAATTTTGAGGTGTGAAAAAATGTTAGAGAAACTTTATGAAGTAGAACGTAAATATGATGAATTAACAGAGCTCCTCAGTGACCCTGAAATCATTGCTAAGCAGAGTGAATGGCAAAAATACGCTAAAGCTCAGGCTGGGATGACCAATCTGGTGACAACATTCAGAGAATATCAGGGAGTACTTCGTGAACTGGAGGAGACGGAGAGTCTGCTCAAGGAAAAATTGGACTCTGATCTGCAGGAGATGGCTGAACAGGAACGGGAGGCATTATTAAAACAGTCTCAGGAATTAGAAGCTCAAATTCAGGTTCTTCTCTTGCCTAAAGATCCTTTAGATGAGAAGAACGTCATTATGGAAATTCGAGCCGGAGCCGGCGGGGATGAGGCTGGCTTATTTGCTGGAGATCTTTATAAGATGTACACCCGCTACGCGGAAGGACAGGGGTGGAAAGTCGAGCTGCTAAGTGCCAGTTACTCTGATATAGGGGGATATAAGGAGATTATTTTCCTTCTGGAAGGGCACGGAGCCTATAGTAAATTAAAGTTTGAAAGCGGCGTTCACCGGGTTCAGCGGATTCCGGCCACGGAGTCCGGAGGCAGGATTCATACCTCTACAGCCACGGTAGCTGTTCTTCCTGAAGCAGAAGAGGTGGAAGTAACCATCAATCCAAACGATTTGCGTATTGATATCTATTGTTCGAGCGGGCCGGGCGGCCAGTGTGTCAATACGACCCAATCGGCTGTGCGTATTACCCATCTGCCAACCGGAATTATTGCCTCCTGCCAGGATGAAAAATCTCAGCTCAAGAACAAAGAAAAGGCGTTGCGCGTTTTACGTGCCCGCATTTTAGAGAAGGCCCAAGAAGAAGCGAGCGGTGAGCAGGCATCTGAACGCCGAAGCCAAGTAGGGACAGGGGACCGGAGTGAGAGAATCCGAACCTACAACTTTCCCCAGGGAAGGGTGACGGACCATCGCATCAACTTAACCCTGCATCGCTTGGAGACAATACTGGCGGGGGATTTGGAAGAGATCATCCAGGCTCTCAGTGCGTCAGACCAGGCAGAGCGGCTGAAAAAGGAGATTCAGTAACTCCTGCTGAATAAAAGAAACTAACAGTACGAATCTCGAACATCGAATAGAGGTTTTTTGGGTTGAAGATAAGGGACAGTATGCGTTGGGGTGAGAGTGAACTTATAAAAAAAGGGATTGAAAATGCCCGCTTCGACGCAGACTTATTATTAGCTGAAGTTTTAAAGAAAAGGCGGGACCGGCTCTACCTGGAGTGGGACCGTAATTTGTCAGAGCAAGAGGAAGCCAGTTACCGGAAGGTTATTTTTCGTCGTGCGGCGAATGAGCCCTTACAATATATATTAAAACGGCAGGAATTTATGGGGCTTGAATTTTATGTTGATGAAAGGGTGCTGATTCCGCGCGCAGACAGCGAGATTCTGATTGAGAAGTGGCTGGAAATTGTCAAGAGTGAAAACGAACAAGGGCAGGGCAGATTGATCAAGGTTGCCGATTTGTGTACCGGAAGCGGGGCTCTTGCCATTTCTATAGCTCATTATTGTCCGTCTGCGGAGGTGGTCGGAACGGATCTTTCGTCAGGTGCGTTAGAGGTTGCCCGACAAAATGCCGAACGATTAGGGGTTCCGGTTCAGTGGCGTGAAGGTGACTTTGCAGATCCTATTAAGGGCGAGTATTGGGACTATATTATTACAAATCCTCCCTATGTTTCTGCTGAAGACTATGGGCAGTGCGCTCCTGAGATTTTCCATGAACCTTCTATAGCCTTTTTAGGAGGACCGGACGGGTTGGATTTTTATCGCCGCTTAGCGGAAGAGGCACGGCCTTTGTTAACCCCGCAAGGTAAGCTTCTGATGGAAATTGGATGGGATCAGGCGGAAGCCGTCTGTACTATGTTTAGAATGAAGGGTTTTGAAACACAGGTTTTCCCGGACTTAGCGGGCCGGGACCGAGTGATCTTAGCGAGGTGAGCATTATGCAGACAAAAAGGAGTTCTATCAATAGAGTTCATCCTGAAGCTCAACTCTTAAAAGAGGGTGCTGAATGGCTGAAAGCAGGAGAGTTGGTAGCCTTTCCGACAGAAACCGTCTATGGGTTAGGAGCAAATGCTCTTGATGCAGGTGCTTGTGCCAAGATCTTTGCAGCAAAAGGGAGGCCTCAGGATAATCCCTTAATTGTCCATGTCTGCGACCAAGCTATGGCGAACCCTTTGGTTAGAAATTGGACACCGGCGGCAGAACGTTGTGTTGAACATTTTTGGCCGGGGCCCTTAACCCTGATCCTGCCCAAAACAGCCTTGGTTCCGGATATTGTTACGGCGGGGCTGGACAATGTGGCAATACGTATGCCCAGTCATCCCGTAGCCCTTGGTTTGATCAAAGAAGCAGGATTTCCGGTTGCCGCGCCTAGTGCCAATCTTTCAGGCAAACCAAGTCCAACCAGGGGAAGTCATGTCTGGAGGGATATGAAGGGGAAGATCCCGTTAATTTTAGACGGAGGGGCATGTGAAGTCGGCTTAGAATCAACCGTGCTTGATGTAAGCGAAGGTATTCCCACGATCCTTCGTCCCGGGGGGACGACTAAAGAACAATTGGAAGAGGTTTTAGGGGAAGTCCGTGTAGACACTCCTTCGGTAAACCAGGTGCCTAAAGCACCGGGCATGAAATACAGGCACTATGCTCCGCAAGGTGAGCTGTTCCTGGTGAGCGGACTTCAAGAGAGAGTCGTACAGCGGATCGGACATGAAATTCAGAGAGGACATGCCAGGTTTAAACGGGTCGGTGTTCTTTGTACCTTAGAGAGTGCACCCTATTTGCAGAACTGCTTTCCGGAACTGTTGTTTGTGTTAGGTTCGAAGGCCAGGCCCCAGGAAGTAGCCAGTAACTTATTTGAAGGGTTACGGTTGTGTGATGAACGAAAAATGGATTTGATTTTAGTTGAAGGTATTGAAGAAGAAGGTTTAGGGAGCGCCGTTATGAACCGTCTGCAGAAAGCGGCCGACCGGCGAACCCGGCACATCTGACAGTAATTCCGTCTAATCCGCCCTTCCCCGTGCATATATATAGGGGAACGGAGGTAAGGGTATGAATTTAGCGTGGGTTGTGGCTGTGGCAACTGCTTTAGGTGCAGATGCGTTCTCCTTGGCTTTGGCAATTGGTTTAGCTGGAATCAGGAAAAGCATGATGGTACGTTTGTCGTTAGTGGTTGCTGTTTTCCATGTTTTTATGCCATTAGGCGGGATGTTGCTGGGTCAGGCTTTAGGGACGATTCTGGGTCAATTTGCAAGTCTGATAGGGGCCTTAGTTTTAATTGTTTTGGGCGGACGAATGCTCTACAAGGTCTATCGGCCAACCACTGAAAGTTTCTCGTTCAGGGAAGCCAGGGAAGCCCTTTTCCATAAGAACGTATCAAACAATCCTTCCTTAAATGGGTATGGTATTTATATCCTGGCGGCAAGCGTAAGCTTAGATGCTTTGAGTGTAGGATTTACATTAGGGACGATCAGAGCAGACATGGTTATGACGGTTATGATTATGGGTTTGATTGCCGGGTTAATGACGGGAATGGGCCTGATTTTGGGACGTGTCATGGGAACAAGGCTGGGAGATAAAGCTGAATTGCTCGGTGGACTGGCCTTAGTGCTAATTGGAGTTAAACTGCTTGTTTAAAAATGAGGTGAGATTATTGGGACTGAAACTTTTGTTTGTATGTACGGGAAACACCTGTCGAAGTCCGCTGGCGGAGGGAATGGCCCGGGCAATGTTCGGAGACTTGGCTCAGATCAGCTCAGCGGGAATAGCGGCCTGGGAGGGCGAACATGCCAGCCCTCATGTGGTGAGGATTCTAAAAGATCAAAAAATTGATGGTTCTTTGCACCGCGCTCGAAGAATTAAAGAGGAGCTAATAGCGGATGCCGATTGGATTATCCCAATGACCCAAATGCAGGAAGATGTCTTAAAGCGTCAATTCCCCCGCCATATACATAAAATTCGATGCTTAGGAAATTGGGGAGACGTAAAACGGGATATCCAAGATCCCTACATGGGTTCTCTCGAAGTTTACCGCCAAACCGCTCAGGAAATCAAAGAGTTGCTGAATTGTTTGAAAGAGCAGCTGATTTAAATTGTGAATAGGCGGCAAATAGGCATAAGATTATGGAAAAATGTTTAAACTAGCGGCGTAAAATGTCGCTTTTTTCTGGTTTTTGCAGGAATTTTGCAGCTATCTATAGAAATAAGAAATAAATAGAAGAGGGAGGTAACGGAGTGAGAGTTGCACTAGGAGCCGATCACGGTGGTTATGAACTAAAAGAAGCTATTCTTTGTCATTTGGAAAAACAAGGGATAGAGGTCCAGGACTTTGGAACTCATTCCAAGGACTCTGTGGATTATCCAAAGTATGGATTTGCCGTGGGAAGTGCGATTATAAAAGAAAAAGCAGATTTAGGAATTGTTGTCTGCGGAACCGGATTGGGCATTTCCATGGCTGCTAACAAAATCCCTGGAATTCGTGCCGCAGTTTGCACGGAGACGTTTTCCGCACGGATGGCTAGAGAACATAATAATGCTAATATTTTAGCTCTGGGTGCTCGGGTGATTGGTGTAGGACTTGCTCTTGAAATTGTTGATATTTTCCTGAAAACAGAGTTCTCAGGCGGCCGGCATGCCCTCCGTGTAAATTTGATCTCAGATATTGAACGAGGCGAGGAAATCTAGAGTTAAGGGCCTGTTCGAGTAATGTCAAAGGAGAGGAGGTCTGCTTTTCGCGTGGAAAAAAATGTTGCAGGCAAATTGCAGGAGATGGCTGAAGTATGGAATGGTGTACTGGATTCCTTTTTTTTGAAGGCTGATTTACGTCCGAAGCAAATCCTGATTTTAGGGTGCAGTACCAGCGAGGTTATCGGTCATCGAATTGGACAAGGGAGCAGTCTGGAAGTCGCCGAGGTGCTGCTTCCGCCTTTGCTGGAGCGGGTTCGCCGGCAGGGTATTTTCTTAGCTGTTCAAGGATGTGAACATATTAACCGTGCCTTAGTAATAGAAGAGGCTTGTTTAGACCATTATAGATTAGAGGAAGTTACCGTACTTCCGGCACTGCATGCCGGGGGAGCCATGACTGTAAAGGCGTGGGAAAGGTTTTCATCCCCAGTCATGGTAGAGCAAATTCAAGGGCATGCCGGAATCGATATTGGGGATACATTTATTGGTATGCACCTCAGACCGGTGGCAATCCCTATACGTGTTCATGTCAAAGAGCTGGGTGAGGCGCATTTGACTATGGCACGCACACGGCCGCGTCTTATTGGCGGTCCGAGAGCGGCGTATAGTGAAAACAAATAACATAATAATCTGCCTAAAAATTTTGACAGGAGTGAATTTAACCAATGGATTATATTAATCAATGGGTGAAAAACCAAGACCCCGAAGTCGCTAAAGCCATCGAGCAAGAGGAAAAACGTCAAACCAATACCATCGAGTTAATAGCCTCTGAAAACTTCGTCAGCCGGGCAGTAATGGCTGCCCAAGGTTCGGTATTAACCAATAAGTATGCTGAAGGATATCCCGGCAAACGATATTATGGCGGATGTGAATTTGTCGATGTGGTTGAGGATCTGGCCCGGGAACGTGTTAAGAAGATTTTCGGCGCGGAGCATGCTAATGTTCAGCCTCATTCAGGGTCTCAAGCCAATATGGCTGTCTATTTTTCATTTTTAAAACCGGGAGACACCATACTGGGCATGAATTTATCCCATGGAGGGCACTTAACTCATGGGAGCCCGGTAAATATTTCGGGTGTTTATTTTAATGTTGTTCCTTACGGAGTGGATTCAAAAACAGAACGAATTGACTATGATCAGGTTCGGCAGCTGGCTAAGGAACATCATCCGAAAATGATTGTTGCCGGAGCAAGCGCCTATCCAAGAATCATCGACTTTGTTAAAATGCGTGAAATCGCAGATGAAACCGGTGCCTTATTAATGGTTGATATGGCACACTTCGCCGGGCTTGTAGCCGCAGGATTACATCCATCGCCAGTGCCCTATGCGGATTTTGTGACCTCTACAACCCATAAAACATTGAGAGGACCGCGCGGTGGCTTAATTCTCTGTAAGGCTGAGAATGCGCAAGCCATTGATAAGGCTATTTTCCCCGGTATTCAGGGCGGACCGCTGATGCATGTCATCGCGGCTAAAGCAGTTGCTTTTGGCGAAGCCCTTCAGCCGGAGTTTAAAACCTATCAAACCAATATTGTGGAAAATGCCAAAGCATTAGCTCAAGAGTTGACAGCCCGGGGATTCCGGCTTGTTTCCGGAGGAACGGACAACCATGTCATGCTTGTCGATGTAAGAACTAAACAGTTAACCGGTAAAGAAGCGGAAAGTATCCTGCATGAAGCAGGAATTACGGTCAATAAAAATACGATTCCCTTTGATACGGCAAGTCCTTTCGTGACCAGCGGAATTCGGCTTGGAACCCCTGCAGTCACATCCCGTGGTATGACACCTGAGGCCATGAAACGGATTGCGGAAGCTATTGACATTGCCTTGACCTCACATCATGAACCTGATAAACTTACAAAAGCGCGGGAAATCGTCAGTTCTTTATGCGCTGAGTTTCCCTTATATACAAATTTAGATTAGGAGAGCCAAACGATGCCAAAGCTTCAAGTACTTGATCATCCCCTGATTCAACACAAGTTGTCTCTGATTCGGGATGAGGAAACAGGCTCAAAGGAGTTCAGGGAATTAGTTGAAGAAGTTTCCATGTTGATGGCCTATGAGGTAACCCGTGACTTTCCCCTTCAGGAAATCGAGGTTAAGACTCCGGTGGCAATAGCCAAGAGCAAGGTTTTAGCCGGCCGGAAGGTTGGACTGGTGCCAATTCTTCGTGCGGGGTTAGGGATGGTTGATGGCATGCTCCGTCTGATTCCGGCCGCAAAGGTCGGGCATGTCGGACTTTATCGGGATCCGGAAACCCTCTTGCCTGTGGAATACTATTGTAAGTTACCCCCCGACATTGCGGAACGGGATCTTATCGTAATTGATCCTATGCTGGCAACAGGCGGCTCGGCGGCGGCAGCAATAACCTTCTTAAAAGACCGTGGGGCAAAGAATATTAAATTGATGTGCTTGATTGCAGCTCCGGAGGGAATTAAAGCCGTACAAGATGCCCATGCTGATGTGGATATTTTTGTCGCGGCAGTGGATGAACGTTTGAACGATCATGGCTATATTGTGCCTGGTCTCGGAGATGCCGGAGACCGGCTGTTCGGCACGAAATGATGAGCCGTGAAAAGCGCCCCAGCTGGGATAGTTACTTTATGCAAATGGCCCAAGTGGTAGCAGGACGCTCAACTTGTCTTCGCCGCCAGGTTGGGGCGGTTATAGTTAAGGATAAACAAATTTTAAGTACAGGTTATAATGGGAGTCCTTCAGGATTACAACATTGTGATGAAATTGGTTGTTTACGGCAGAGCTTAGGCGTTCCTTCAGGGGAACGCCATGAGATCTGCCGTGCTGTGCATGCAGAACAAAATGCTTTGGTGCAGGCAGCAAAGCATGGGGTGGCGATTAATGGAGCAGATCTCTACACCACGCATCAGCCTTGTGTATTGTGCACAAAACTATTAATTAACGCTGGAATTAAGCGGGTCGTCTTCGCGTATTTGTATCCGGACCAGCTTGCAGCAAGTATGGCTGAAGAAGCGGGATTGGATCTGGTGAAATTTGGAGAAGATAGAGAAGATAGTTCGTAATTATTAAATCAAGCGGGTAATTTCTTCGAGCTTTTTGAATCGAAGGGAGTAAGAAAGTGATTAAGCGCAAAAAAGTGATGATCGTGTTTGGAACACGTCCGGAGGCAATAAAAATGGCGCCTGTGATCCAAGCACTGCGACAGAAAGAGTCAATCCTCTGTCAAGTTATCGTAACAGCTCAGCATCGTGAGATGTTGGATCAGGTTCTGCAGTTATTCAAGATCGATCCTGATTTTGATCTAAACCTTATGAAGCAGGGGCAAACGTTAACGGAAATCACAACCCGGGCCTTAAGCGGGCTGCATGATATCTTCCAACGTGAACGGCCTGATTTGGTTTTAGTACATGGAGACACAACCACCACATTTGCAGCGGCACTGGCAGCTTTTTATGCGCAAATAGCGGTGGGCCATGTTGAAGCCGGACTAAGAACCGGCAATAAGTATTCTCCTTATCCGGAAGAGATGAATCGAAAACTGGCGAGTGCTCTGACGGATTTTCATTTTGCCCCAACGGAAACAGCCAAAAGGAATCTTGAGCAGGAAGGGGTTCCGCCGGAACGGATTATTGTTACGGGTAATACGGTGATTGATGCCTTGCTCGCTACAGTAAACCCGGAGTTTAGTTTTGCCGGCAGTGAACTTCAGACGATCTTTGAACAGCGGGAGAGGTTCCGGATGATTCTTGTCACGACCCATCGCAGGGAGAATCTCGGTGAGCCGATGCGTCAGATTTATCAGGCCTTAAAAAGCACTCTTGAGACCTATCCGGATACCTATATAATTTTTCCCGTCCATAAAAACCCCAACGTTCGGAAAGTGGTCACAGAGGTTCTCGGGTCCCACCCAAGGGTCCATCTTATAGAACCCTTAGAGTATGAGCCCTTTGTCAATCTTATGGCGCGGGCACATTTGATTTTGACCGACTCCGGGGGGATTCAGGAAGAAGCTCCATCCTTAGGCAAACCGGTACTGGTTGTCCGGGATACCACGGAACGTCCTGAAGCGGTGGCGGCAGGTACTGTATCACTTGTGGGGACAGAGTATGAACGGGTATTTTCGGAACTGCAGAATTTGCTGGGGGACGAGAAGGCGTATCAAAAAATGACAATGGCCAGTAATCCTTATGGAGACGGGTCCGCAGCCTTGCGAATAACCGAGATAATTGACGAGAATTAGAGTGGACATAAAATTCTTCAATGCTGTAAAAAAAAGCACAAAGTCTTGTCAAAGTATGCTAATATATTAAATATAGTATGAACTGTTAAAATGTAGCATGCTAACCAATATTCATGCTTAAGTTCAGTTACATAGTTGGCCTGTCTTAATAAATTCATATAATTAAGGAAAGAATGATATGGCTGGGGAACGAAAGTCATGGCAAAAAGCCTTTGTAGTCGGAACGAGTATATCGTCAACTCTGGCAATTGTCGTCGGGGGAGGATTCTACTTAGGCAGATATCTTGATGGACTCTGGAAAACAGAACCCTTGTTCACCATAGGTTTAATGTTGGCAGGACTAGGACTTGGAGGGAGCTACTTAGTGATCACGTTAAAGAAGTTTGGAGCATCCGATGATAAGAAGTAGCTTTATCGCTTTATTAAGTGGGACCGCTTGTGTTTTTTTTGGAATTGCTTTGACGGGTGAGCAAGTTTTCTTGGGCAGTTTGCTGGGTTACTGGGTAGGGTTTGCTTATACTTTATGGTTCTATCGCGAAGCACTGCTTAGTTCTGAACTTGATGTTCATTCAGCTATTAAACGGATGCGCAGGAACCTAATGGCGCGGCTGGGAATGGTTACTCTCGTTATTGTTGCCGTTGCTCGCTTTCAGCAAAGCTGGTTGTTCAATTTAGCTTTAGGGATTGTTACAGGGGTGATAATATCATTTATCATTGTGGCAATACAAAAAAACTATGGAGAAAGGGGTGATAAAAGAAGTGCATGAAACAGTATTGTGGCATTGGGGGAGTATGACATTTCATGGTAAAACCTTAATCATGACCTGGATTTCAATGGCTGCCGTTATGATTTTCGTTTTCGCGGGGGTACGCAATTTAACCAGTGGCAAACCTGGTAAAATGCAGAACGTTTTAGAGTGGATCATAGATTTCGTTCGTGGGATCATCAATGATAATATGGAATATGAAAAGGGACGTCCATTGCTGAGCTATTTGGTGACGTTGTTCATGTTTGTTTTCTTTTCCAATATGCTTGGCCTTATTCCAAACTTCACGTTTAATCTATTGCATGATGTTCATTTTGCCCAGTTAGGTCATATTTTCGAGACACCGGGCATGATGTCACCGACCGCAGATATTAACACAACATTTTCCTTAGCCCTGTTAACCATTATTTTGGTTGTCTCTTTAGGTATCAAACATAAAGGAGCCCATTATTTCCATCACTTTATTGAGCCGAATCCAGTGTTCGTGATCATTCACGCCATCGACTTGCTCGCCAAACCAATGACACTCGCCTTTCGTCTATTCGGTAACATCTTTGCGGGTGAAATTTTATTAGGGGTTATCTTAATGCTGCCCGGCATCTGGGTTTTGCCGGGGATTTTGCCGACGACTATTTGGCTGGCGTTCAGTATTTTCATCGGAGCAATTCAATCATACGTGTTTGTGGTTTTGACGACAGCTTATGTTTCTCAAGCTGTTACCTCAGACGCTCATTAAGCACTTCTCAATGTGCTGGTTTTCAGTGATGCTCGACACCACTGAGGGAATAATATTTTAAAATTATTGGAAACAAGAAAGGAGGAAATCCCATGGACGTGTCTGCTGCTGCTGCACTTGGTGCAGGAATTGCTGCTGGCTTGGCAGCTCTTGGGGCATCAATCGGTAATGGTAATGTTATTAGTAAAACGGTGGAGGGCATTGGTCGTCAACCGGAAGCTAAAGCCACATTACAAGCTACCATGTTTATTGGTGTCGGTTTGATCGAGGCTTTGCCACTCCTTAGCTGGGTACTTGCCCTGCTGCTCATGTTTACAAAGTAATTCGTATGATGGGCAGAGGGTTAAGCCCATCTTAATTCAAGGGGGAACGAGAGTTCTCCCTTGAAAAAAATCATCCCGACGTCAATTAGACTCGAGAGGGGGGTAGACCATTGGGTGGGAATCCTATTCAATTTGATTATACGGTAGTCGCTACGGTCTTATCTTTCCTGTTGCTCGTTTGGTTGCTTAGTAAATATGCCTGGGGTCCGTTGATGAAAATGATGGAAGAACGGCGGACTAATATTGAGAATATGCTTAGTCAGGCAGAAAACGAGCGGAAACAGGCAGATCAAATAAAACGCGAATACCAGGAAGAAATGCGTAAAGCTCGCCAGGAAGCCCAAGAAGTAATCGCTAAGGCTACTAAGGTAAGCGAAGCTCGTTCGGCTGAGATTTTAACTGCGGCTCAGGAAGAAGCAGAGAAGATCAAAAAATCTGCCCTTGTGGATATTGAACGTGAACGAGATCGGGCCATTGCCGACGTTAAGTCACAAGTAGCGGATCTCTCAGTTTTAGTGGCTGAGAAAATTATTCGTCAAAAACTTGATATGAAGAATCAAGGGAAACTTGTAGAGCAGTTTATTCAAGAGGTAGGGGAAATGCAATGATAAATGGATCACTTGCGCGTAGGTACTCCCAAGCCTTGTTTGAAATTGCCTCTGAAACAGGCCTAGATCAAATTGATGCCGATTTACGTGACCTTACAAAGATGGTTGAGGAAAATGGAGAGGTTAAAGACACCCTGTTACATCCTCACATCTCCTTGAATGATAAAAAGTCCGTCATGGCTAAGTTGATGGGAGAAAGTTTTGGGGATATAACAAGACGTTTTCTTTATCTTTTGATTGACCGCAGAAGAGCTTATCTTTTGCCATTCATCCAACGTGAGTTTACAAGATTGGCTGATGAGGCACGTCAAGTTGTGGAAGCAAAAGTGACAAGCGCCATTGACCTAAGTTCCGCCCAACTTGATGATCTGAAAAAAGCGATTGTACGTATGACGGGGAAAGAGGTTCGTATTGTCAGCGAAGTTCGGGCTGAGCTTATCGGTGGGGTGCTGATTCAGATCGGAGATCGCGTAATCGATGGAACCGTTGCCCATGCTCTAGAACAAATGCGTAAGACTTTACGTAAAAACTCAGATAAACCTCAGGAAGTAGGGGTGAAATAACAGAATGAACTTGCGTCCAGAAGAAATAAGTTCCATTATTAAACAGCAAATCGAACGTTACGATAGTGCTGTTGATATCGTAGATGTCGGGACAGTTATCCAGGTTGGAGACGGAATTGCCCGTGTTTATGGACTTGAAAAGGCCATGGCAGGCGAACTTCTAGAGTTTCCCGGAAACATTTACGGCATGGCCATGAACCTTGAAGAAGACAATATTGGTTGCGTTATTCTTGGACCCTTTACGGGGATTAAAGAGGGCGATCAGGTTAAGAGAACAGGGCGGATCGTGGAGGTCCCGGTCGGCGAGGCTTTGATTGGCCGGGTCGTAAATGCTCTTGGTCAGCCCATTGATGGCAAAGGGGAGATTGTGACGGACAAGTATCGTCCGATTGAATCCCCGGCATCCGGTGTTATTGCGCGGAAATCCGTGCACCAACCGGTGCAGACCGGTCTCAAATCCATTGATGCTATGGTTCCCATTGGTCGTGGTCAGCGGGAGTTAATTATCGGTGACCGGGAAACAGGTAAAACCGCTGTAGCCATTGATACGATTATTAACCAAAAAGGCCAGGATATGATTTGTATTTACGTAGCTGTCGGACAAAAGGCCTCGACAGTTGCCAGCGTGGTTCAGAAGCTGGAAGAACACGATGCTATGAAATACACCATTGTTGTAGCTTCTACCGCCTCCGAATCGGCGCCAATGGTCTATATAGCACCTTATTCCGGTGCTGCTATGGGTGAAGAATTCATGTATAACGGCAGGGATGTTCTGATTGTTTATGATGACCTTTCTAAACAAGCGGTCGCCTACCGTGAACTTTCACTGCTTCTCAAACGCCCGCCAGGACGTGAAGCATACCCTGGAGACGTTTTCTACCTCCACTCCCGTCTCTTGGAGCGGGCCGCCAAGCTTTCTGATGATCTCGGCGGAGGTTCAATGACAGCACTCCCGATTATTGAGACCCAGGCGGGTGACGTGTCGGCCTATATTCCTACGAACGTTATTTCCATTACAGACGGTCAGATCTTTTTGGAATCAGACCTCTTTTACTCCGGCTTCCGGCCGGCCATCAACGTTGGTCTTTCCGTTTCCCGGGTAGGTGGAAGCGCGCAAATTAAAGCTATGAAACAGGTTGCCGGTCAGCTTCGTCTGGACCTCGCCAGCTATCGTGAATTAGCTGCATTTGCTCAATTTGGTTCCGACTTGGATAAAGTTACCCAGATGCGTCTCAACCGTGGAAAACGGACGATGGAAATTCTCAAACAAAATCAATATGCAACAATGCCCGTTGAGGAAGAAGTTGTCGTTATTTACGCGGCAGTTAAAGGGTTTACTGATGATATTGACGTTGAGAAAATCGGGAAATTTGAACAAGAATACCTGCGCTTCATGCGCTCCGTGAAGGCTGACCTGTTAACTAAAATCCGCACCGAGAAGGCGCTTTCCAATGAAATGATCGCCGATCTTGAGAAAGCAATTAATGAGTTTAAGCAGGGGTTTGTAGCCTAGATTAAAAAGGAGTAGGTGAACGAGGTGGCAGGAGTACGCGATATTCGTCGTCGGATCCGCGGTGTACGCAATATGCAGCAGATCACCAAGGCGATGAAAATGGTTTCCGCAGCCAAACTCAGAAAAGCCCAACAAAAACTTAGCGCTGCCCGTCCATATGCCAACCAATTACAAGGGGTTCTGGAACGTCTGGCACAAGCTCCCGGAGATACAGTTCATCCGCTTTTAGTCAAGCGGCCTGTGCAAAAGGTAGTTTATGTGTTGATTACGTCAGACCGTGGTCTTTGCGGAGGATATAATGCGAACCTGATTCGCATGACCTCCGGTTTGATTGCCGAAACACCGCAAGAAGTTAAGTTGGTGGCGGTAGGCCGCAGAGGTCGGGATTTCTTCCGACGCGGTAAAATCGAGTTTTTGGCTGAGTTTGTAGCGCTTGGAGATGAACCAAGTTATAATCAAGCGAAAGAAATAGCCCAGGAAGTAGTGCGACTCTATGAGCAAGGGGATGCTGATGAGGTCTATCTCATGTATACAGAGTTCGTAAGCGCCATTACTCAGAGACCTACACGAGTCAAATTACTTCCGATTGAAAAACCTGAAGGCAAACAAGGTAAACAGTATATTTTTGAGCCGTCTCCAGATGAGATCCTGGCAAGCTTGTTACCGAAGTATGTGGAAACGCAGATCTTCCGATCAATCCTTGAAGGAAAAGCAAGCGAACAAGGGGCTAGGATGACGGCCATGAGTTCGGCAACAGATAATGCCAAGGACGTGATTGAACGATTGTCGCTGGCCATGAACAGGGCCCGGCAGGCGGCGATTACTAAGGAAATATCTGAAATTGTCGGTGGAGCAGCTGCTTTAGAATAAGCTGCCGGAAATACCCAAAAAGGAGGTTTCGCGCCTGTGAAAAACGGCAAGGTTTTGCAAGTCTTGGGACCGGTAGTTGACGTTATTTTTGAGCCCGATGAACTGCCGGAAATATATACTGCCATTAAGGTCAAGGTTCCCGAGCAAAAAATTAATTTAACCTTAGAAGTAGCTCAGCATCTCGGGAACGATACAGTACGCTGTGTTGCAATGTCCTCGACTGATGGTTTGCAAAGGGGCATTGAGGCAATAAACACTGGTGCACCAATTACAGTTCCTGTCGGTCCGGCAACATTGGGCCGTATGGTTAGTGTTTTAGGTGAGCAAATCGATGGCGTTGGGGAGATTAACTCTGATCATACTTACCCGATTCATCGCCCGGCTCCGGCCTTTGCAGATCAAGAGCCATCTACCCGTATTTTGGAGACCGGCATTAAGGTCATCGACTTATTGGCACCCTATTCAAAGGGCGGAAAGATTGGACTCTTCGGCGGTGCCGGTGTTGGTAAGACTGTCTTAATTATGGAACTTATTAACAATATTGCTAAGCAACACGGTGGTATCTCCGTATTCGCCGGTGTTGGAGAGCGGACTCGTGAAGGAAATGACCTTTATCATGAAATGAAAGAGTCTGGCGTTATTGATAAGACTGCTATGGTGTTCGGTCAAATGAACGAACCCCCTGGAGCTCGTCTCCGTGTAGGTCTGACAGGCTTAACAATGGCAGAGTATTTCCGTGATGAACAAGGTCAGGACGTGTTGCTCTTTATTGACAACATCTTCCGCTTCACCCAAGCCGGATCTGAGGTTTCGGCTTTGCTTGGCCGGATGCCTTCGGCCGTTGGTTATCAGCCGACACTGGCCACAGAAATGGGTCAATTGCAAGAGCGGATCACCTCCACTCGCAACGGATCTATTACATCGGTACAAGCTATTTACGTGCCTGCTGACGACCTGACTGACCCAGCTCCGGCAACAGCATTTGCCCACTTGGATGCCAAAACAGTTTTGTCCCGGGCTATTGCTGAAATCGGGATTTATCCAGCTGTGGACCCCTTGGACTCCACGTCACGGATTCTTTCACCTTTAGTACTGGGTGAAGAGCATTATGCAGTTGCCCGGCAAGTTCAGCAAATTCTGCAAAAATACAAAGAGCTCCAGGATATCATCGCAATTCTGGGTATGGATGAGCTCTCTGAAGAAGAAAAACTCATTGTGGCCCGGGCCCGTAAGATCCAGCGTTTCTTGTCACAACCATTCTTTGTTGCAGAAAACTTTACGGGTTCACCTGGAAAGTATGTGCCCTTGAAAGACACAATTCGTGGCTTTAAAGAAATTGCGGATGGGAAATACGATCACATTTCAGAGGCAGCCTTCCTGATGGTAGGCCCGATTGAAGAGGTCGTAGAAAAAGCCAAGAAAATGGAGGCGTAAGCCATGGCGGGAACATTCTCTCTACGCATTGTCTCCCCAGGGGGGAACTTATTAAATGAAGATGTTGAGTTTGTTGTTTTCCCCGGCGCAATGGGTGAGTTAGGTGTATTGCCAAACCACGCGCCTTTAATTGCAGGCTTGGATATAGGCGTTATACGTTACACCCTCAAAGGTACGGTTAAACATGCTGCTATAGCCGGAGGTTTTGTCGAAGTTGTTGATAATTCGGCTATTGTCCTGGCAGACACCGCGGAGCTTGGCGAAGGAATCGATCTTAAACGTGCCATGGAAGCAAAAGAACGTGCCTTGAAACGCTTATCCGCTCGTACCAATGAAATTGATGTGCGGCGCGCTGAATATGCCTTGCGACGAGCTGTAGCACGGATCAGTGCTTCAGGTGATAAACGAATAAGCTGATACAGCTCAAACTTCATTGTTGAATGATGAAGGCCCTCTTAAATGGGGGCTTTTTTCTATGTGATAAAAAGTTTTAAATAATACTTGAATACTTGGCTAAAAATACCTTTAGGCATGTTAGCTTTCTCACTATTTGGCAAGACTAAGATTAATACCAAGAGAGAGAAAGAGGCAAAAATATGTTCAAGGGTAATAGAGGATATAATAGTTATCGAATAAGGTATATTCGGGAAATAATAATAGTTGCAGCTATAATATTAATGATCAGCTTTGCAGTTCATGCTCTAAGTGCGCTGGCACAGAGCAAAGAGACTGTTCAGATGAAAAAATCGGGAGTCCCCTTGCTCTTGAATTCAGAGTTAGTAGAGGCAGATAAAGCAGAACTCAGCCTCACTCTTTGGTTTGAAGATCGAGAAATCCCGGAGAGTATTCGGGCAACCAGACCTATACCTGAGTGGACATGGATATATAAAGAATCCCAGATGAATAGCGAAAAGGTTTCAGCTACACTAACAGGTCAGCATTTAGTCAATAAAAGTGAGGAAAGTAATCTGTTTGCATGGTATACTACAATGGTCCCGCAAATTGAAAAGGCAGGCGGGAGAATCTATTTGGATGAGCGTATTCCGCAGACAATCGATATAGCTGCCTACCTGAGCCATATTAATGCAATTCCTAAACAATGGCTTCTCTTAGGAACTATGATTTCCACAGCAGCTCATCAGGACAAAATAGATACGAGCGTTCTTGCCGGTCAAGACCAGATCAACATTCAACTATTAAGCCGGGGAAAAAGCTCAGAGGGACAATCTGTCCTGGCAATTCCTGCTTTGCTTGAGGAATTCTGAGTTATCTTGAATAAGAAAAAAGTCGAATTAGGCAGGAATAGTAATAGGGTAAAGAGAATAATAACAAGTCACAAAAAACCTAGGATAGGGGGTGTCTCCAGAATTTGAGTAAGCTTACAGTTACAGGCGGTAGACCACTGGAAGGGACAATTACAGTAAGCGGGGCAAAGAATGCTGTTCTTCCGATTATTGCAGCAAGTTTGCTATGTAAAGAGCCAGTACGGCTAGATGACGCTCCGGACTTGTTAGATGTAAATGTAATGAATCGGGTTATTTCAGCGTTGGGAGCAACTGTGGAGCGCAATGGCTCAACCCTGAACATTCATGCCCGTGAAATAGAATGTATTGAGGCTCCGTATAATCTTGTTTCTCAGATGAGAGCATCGATCGTCACTATGGGGCCGCTTCTAGCCCGAAAAGGACACGTTAGGATTTCTCATCCCGGAGGATGTGCTATCGGATCGAGGCCTATCAATTGGCATCTCAAAGGCTTAGAAGCCTTAGGTGCAGAAGTCAAAATGGATCATGGTTTTTTAGATGTATCGACGAAAGGTTTAAAAGGTGCACGCATTTACTTAGACTATCCAAGCGTTGGAGCTACAGAAAATATTATGATGGCTGCCTCAATGGCTCAAGGGACAACTCTTATAGAAAATGCGGCTCAAGAACCGGAAATTGTCGATCTGGCAACCTTTCTGAACGAGATGGGCGGTAAGGTGCGCGGAGCAGGGACCAGTATTATTTATATTGAAGGAGTTCCTGAATTTCACGGTACGACTCATACAGTGATTCCTGATCGTATAGAGGCTGGAAGCTATTTGCTTTTAGCGGCGGCAACCGGCGGGGATGTCACAGTACAGAATGTCATTGCCGACCATTTAAAGCCTTTGATTGCCAAAATGGAAGAAGCAGGAATCCGCATGATGGAACAAGACGATGGGATTCGGATCATTGGGGACGGCATCTATAATGCGGTGGATATCAAAACTCAAGTTCACCCTGGATTCCCGACGGATTTACAAGCACCCTTTATGGCGTTTTTGACCAGAGCAAAGGGTACGGGCTTGATTACAGAGACCGTCTTTGAAAATCGCTTTATGCATGTTGATGAGTTAAAACGCATGGGCGCGGATATTAAGATTGAAGGACGAAGTGCCATTGTTCAAGGAATACAACGTTTAAACGCTGCGCCGGTAACCGCAACAGATTTACGGGCCGGAGCAGCTTTAATCCTGGCAGCCTTGACGTCTGAAGGTACAACAACCATTCGGGGGATTCATCACATTGATCGGGGTTATGAAATGGTAGAAGAAAAACTATCCCGATTGGGCGCTAATATCATTCGCGAGGAAGAGGAAGTTTCATAGTACGATTCTTTTTTAATATTCTCGTAGGGCAATTCATGAATTTCTCCCTCTAAGGAACAAGAGTAGGAACAACTCTTGTTCTTTTTTCTTTATTTCAATCTCAGCCATATTCCAGAATCCTCTTGCATAGATTTAAGCAAAATGCTTGTACTGCAGGAGGTTTTCAATGAAAAAAGATTGGCTATGGCTTATTGTATTATCACTCTGCATTGTATTTGTGATTCCATGGAGTGTTATGCGTTGGCAAAAGGAAAAGGTTAATACGGATGAGCTTCAAATTAGAGTATTGATGCCTAACGGAAACGTAGAAAAGCTACCCCTTGAAGACTATCTGATGGGGGTCGTGGCGGCAGAAATGCCCGCAGCGTTTGAAGTTGAAGCCTTAAAGGCTCAGGCGATTGCATCCCGGACCTATGCAGCAAAACGAATGGCTCAAAAGAATCATTCAGAGGTAGGGTATGATGTAGATACAACGGTGCAGACACAAGCGTGGTTATCAGATGCACAAATGAGGAAAAACTGGGGATGGGTTAATTACTGGAGATATCACAGCAAAATCCAAAAAGCAGTCCAAGAAACACGAGGGATGGTCATAGTATTCAATGGAGATTATATCGAGGCGTTCTATCATAGCAGCAGCGGAAGAAAACCGACTGAACGATCAGAAGAAGTATGGAGTTCATCCCGGCCATATTTGCAAAATGTAAGTTCGGAAGAAGAAAATGTTCAGCGGTATGTTAAAAAGATTTCCTATACTCCTCAAGAACTATATAAGAAGCTGGGGCTTAAAGAGTCACCAAGGGCCTTAACTGCAAAGGATTTTCAAGTACTGGCACGGACTTCGGCCGGGAGAGCCAAAAGCGTACAAGTATTGGGGAAGGTGTATACAGCACCCCAGCTCCGAACATTATTAGGGCTTACCTCAACAGATATTGAATGGGATATTACCCCCGAACGCCTGACATTAACAATGTATGGCAACGGACATGGGGTCGGAATGTCACAATGGGGAGCTAATGACCTGGCAAAAAAGAATAGCAAAGTGGAAGAAATCTTAGCCCACTTTTATCCGGGCACAAAGCTTATAGCTATAGAGAATATGTAAGGAACTCATAGATCAGGCGTATCTATTGAGTCTAAAACCATCGACATTCGGCAAAAATATCCTTAGAGGTGAGTTGAATGAACCGTTGGCAATTACCGAAGGGACGAATTTTAGCCTGGAGTTTTATTCCTGTATTGGTAGGTCTAATCGTGTATAGTGGTTATCGAGGTACAGTATCGAATAGTTCCTCAGATGTTCCACAAGGTGTAATGAATGAGTCTGCTAATTCTGCTAATGAAATACCCGTACCTGCTCCTCAGAGCACAGGAGGTACTATAGTTAATGTTATTAAGCCAAATCAGCAAGAAACACATTTGGACAAAATTACACAAGAACGTCAATTTGAGAGAGAGCTCGAATTAGTATTTGGTCAGCATAAGCCAGTCGCTGAGTCTCTGGAGCTTAAGAACTTTCCAAGCCCGGTAGAGGGGAAGGTTATAAGAAATGTTGGCAATTATTACTCCAAAGCATTTAAGAATTACATCTTTCATGCAGGCATAGATTACGCCTTATCAGAAGGAACCGTGATCCGGGCAACACGGGGAGGGAAGGTCGTATTTGCCGGACCGGATGCATTCCTGGGTCAGAAGGTGACTTTAGACTGCGGAGAGGGATGGTTTGTTACGTATGGAGGCTTAGATAACCTTCGTGTACAGGAAGGTGAGGTTGTTGAAAGCCAGGATGCGCTGGGGCAGATTGGATTTTTCCCAGGGTCTGAAGGAGAAAGTGATCAGCCTCAGCTGCATTACGAAGTGTGGCACGACGGACAGGTGCAAAGGCCTTCTTAGGAGCAGTCGATGAAGTACCATACTTTGAAAAAGTAAAGTCTCATTTTCATTCTCTGGTGGTGCCACCTTAGCGGCATGGGCGGCCACTCTGAAAAATTAAAGCCCCTAAAAACACGCGGAAGAATCCCCAGACCCGCAAGCAGGGCAGCTTCGTCCACAGAAGCGAACCCATTGCATGGAGAGGCGGTAAAAGCCCACAAGACGGTGCGGGGAGACGGAGACACGGGTTCACATCAGGTATTACCCGGAGGTTTGGCGGAGTCCCGCACCGGCGAGTGGGTGAGCCTCGGAATGCTGCGGTGAGCGGATGTGGGCGAAACTGCCCGACCCGAGGGACCTATTTTCATCCTCTGCTGGTGCTATAGCAACAGCATGAGCGACCACTCTAAAAAACAACACAGTATTTACCAAGTGAGGACATCCTTTTATGGATGTCTTTTTTTGTTGAGAATGCATATAAATGTACTACAGTTGTGGACGAAGGAGGGCTCTGCGTGCAAGAATACATACGCAAACGGGTGCTCGATATTGGGACTTACATATTAGAATCGAGTGCAACCGTTCGGCAAACGGCTGATGTCTTCGGAGTATCAAAAAGTACAGTTCATAAAGATGTCACAGAACGTTTACCATTAGTCAATGAAAAGTTATCCATGGAAGTAAAGCATATCCTTGAGACGAACAAAGCAGAAAGGCATATTCGGGGAGGAGAAGCAACTCGGAAAAAATACCAAGAAAGCTAGAGAAAGGAAAAACTTGGCTGAAAAAGGGTGAAGAAGATAAGTATTTCAAAAAAAACTTAGAAAGCAAAAGGGATTAGGGATTTTATCACGAATGAATCTATACGGATGATAAGTAGCGAATCTCCCGAGAGGGAGATTATGCTATTTGTTTATAGTATTATATAAATGGACAAGCTATTGATGACGAAAGGGGTATCTTCGGCAATGTTTGGAATCGATTTTGGGATAGATTTAGGAATAGATTTAGGTACGGCGAGTGTTTTAGTTTATGCAAAAGGAAAAGGGATTGTTTTACATGAACCTTCCGTAATTGCGATTGACCGAATTACGAATAAACGAATTGCTGTTGGAGAAGAAGCCAGGCTAATGATTGGCCGGACTCCAGGTAATATTGTAGCCGTACGACCAATGCGTGACGGGGTCATTGCAGACTATCAGACGACAGAGCTGATGTTAAAATATTTCTTGGAGAAGGCAGGCGCTAAGAGATGGCCATTTTTCAGAACGCGTGTTGTTGTTTGCATTCCTTCGGGAGTAACAGAAGTAGAGCAGCGGGCAGTTAAACAGGCAGCCTACCAAGCCGGAGCCAAAGATGTAAAAGTGGTCGAAGAACCATATGCCGCCGCCCTGGGTGCCGGTTTGGATATTTCCGGGCCGACTGGCAGCATGGTGGTTGATATAGGTGGCGGAACAACAGATATCGCGGTTCTGTCCCTGAACGGGATTGTCGCAAAACGCAGTCTTCGAGTTGGCGGAGACAAGTTTGATGAAGCTATTAGCCGTTATATTCGGCGGGAGCATAATCTTATGATTGGAGAACGCACTGCTGAAGAAATAAAGATAGCAGTTGGTTCCGCTGTTTCTGAGGGTAAGCCGTCCGCATACATTGATGTCCGGGGACGGGATCTGATCTCGGGTTTGCCCAAAACGATCAATGTGAATTCCCATGAGTGTTTCGTTGCCCTTGAAGAATCGATTGATGCGATCGTCGCTGGAGTTAAGGAAGTTTTAGAACGAACACCACCGGAATTGTCCTCAGATATTCTTGACAAAGGAATTATTATGACGGGCGGAGGAGCCATGATGTACGGCTTTGACACACGTCTGTCTCGCGAAACAGGGCTGCCCGTCAGCTTAGCTGAGGATCCAATTTCCTGTGTAGCCTTAGGAACAGGTAGGGTATTAACAGGAAAGTTTTAGGTGCAGTGAAACGATAATAATCAGATATGAATTAAACAGTCCGAGGTTACTAGTCAATCCGAATACAATTCTTTCGGATGTGGACTCTTTCCTTGGACTTTAACATTAGAGCCGGGATCCAAGGAGTTTGTGCAGGTGAACATCGGGAATCATGTGTAAAGCGGAAAGGAAAGAAATTATCGTGAGGGTCGATATTCTTGGTATCACCGTAGATAACTATTCTATGCAAGAAACCATTGAGAAAATCAGTAAGGCGGTTGAGGAACATGCTGCAATACGTGTGGTTACCGCCAATCCTGAAATGATCTATGCAGCCGGCCGGGATCAACAGCTTAAGAAAGTCATCAATTCGGCAGATATCGTAACAGCTGATGGGATAGGTGTCGTTTGGGCTGCCGGCTGGTTAGGGAACCCCCTAAAAGAACGAGTGACTGGAATAGATCTGGTTCAAGCTTTATTTCCCGCAGCGGATCAGCATAAATGGCGGATTTTCTTTTTAGGCGGGAAACCGGGGGTAGCTCAGCGTGCAGGAAACCAAGTTGCCCGGAACTATCCCGGAATCATTTGGGAGGAGTTCCACGGTTATTTTAACTTGAAAGAAGAAGTGCAGCTCTTGGAAAAGATCCGATGCTTTCAACCAGATATTCTTCTCGTCGGATTAGGTGCTCCGCGTCAGGAATATTGGATTGCAGAGCATCTCGAATTAGCAGCTGTAAGTGTGGGGGTCGGCGGCAGCTTGGATGCCCTGGCAGGGGATGTTGTTCGAGCACCTGAACGGGTTCAAGAGTACAAGCTGGAATGGCTGTATAGGTTGTGGAAAGAGCCCCGGCGCTGGAAACGTCAAAGCGTGTTACCCCGCTTTGTGATAAAAGTACTTTGGCAGAAGTTGATGCCTAAGACCCCCTAAAAGAGAGAATTTGTTTCGTAGAGGTGAGTAGGAGGAAAGAAAACATGCCAGAATGGGAAGATGGATGTTCTTGGCAGCGTTTGAAAGAGGACTCAGAAGCCAGAGAGGCTTTCTTAGCCGAATCTCAAGCGTTTATTCGTCATGTTGCTAGCCAAGCATGTTTTCGCTCTCTGGAATGGGGTCGAGATGACGAATTATCAGAAGCGTTGATTGCTTTTAATGAAGCGATTGACCTATTTGCAGAAGATAAAGGAGTACCCTTTTTAGCCTATGCACGGGTATTGATGAAGCGAAGGCTAATTGATTATTATCGAAGGCAGCGTTTGCGGCAGTCAATATCTCTCGATCAAGATGATATTGGGCGCCGGGTCGATGTTCATCTTGGTTTAGATGATTTTCGAGAGCAAGAACAAAACTTTGAGCGAGCGGAAGAAATTCGACAATTTTCTAAAGCATTGGCTGTTTTTCAGCTTAACTTTCAGGATTTAGTAGAAGTATCCCCTAAACATCGAGATTCCCGTGAGACATTACTGAGGGCAGCTAGAGAATTGGCCTTTGATCCTGAGCTGTGGCTTCAGGTGGAACGTAAAGGAAAAGTTCCTATGCAGGCCTTAGGGCTGAAAACCCAAATTCATCATAAGGTATTGGAACGGGGGCGGAAGTATATTTTAGCGGTAGCCTTACTTCTTGCGAACCAAAATGATTATGTCTATTTACGGGAGTATGTCCTCCCGCGGGAAAAGGGGGCGATGGGATGAGTAAAATAAAAGCTGTAGTTTTAGAAAAATCCGGATCCCGTTATACAGTCCTCGATAAAAATGGAACATTTCGTCATGTTAAAAGAAAACAAGATGCAGAGGTAGGAGAAGAAATTGAACTGAAACTTGGCTTTGAGTGCTTTAAAGGATGGCGTGCCTGGGTTGGAGTTGCGGCAATTTTTCTTATGGTTTTAACGACAATAGTTGGCTGGAACTTGTATCAAGTGCCCACTGCAGTAGCCTTGCTTTCAGTCGATATTAATCCCAGTTTGCAATTTACGATAGATGGCAAGAGGAATGTACTTGAAATTAATACTCAAAACGAGGATGCTGAGCGCCTGATAAGTAAGATTGACCTAAAAGGAA
Source organism: Desulfosporosinus youngiae DSM 17734 (assembly GCF_000244895.1). Taxonomy (NCBI): domain Bacteria; kingdom Bacillati; phylum Bacillota; class Clostridia; order Eubacteriales; family Desulfitobacteriaceae; genus Desulfosporosinus; species Desulfosporosinus youngiae. Next base: position 5,532,288 of record NZ_CM001441.1, on the reverse strand, counting down.
AACCCATTGATGAAGTCTTGGGACAGATTGTAACCGAGGCCTACAATCAAAAGTTTTTAAAGCCTGAACAACCTTGGGTTGTAGTGGGTTATTCTTCGCTGATTGATGACGGTTTAGAGCAAGCCGCTAAAGGTCTTAACGAGAATCAAATCATCTCTTGGCTGTCAGTAAATACTAAAGAAAATGGATTTACCCCGCAGGTTGCTTTCTTCTCTGTAACAACTCAAGATCGGGAGCTTGCCGAAAAAGGAGATCTGACCATAGGTGAGTATGCATTATGGCAGACTGCTGTAGAAGCGGGAGTAGAGACTCAACCGGAAAAATTAAAAGAGACGACAGAACGGGTCCGGTTGCTTGAAGACTCAAAAGTTCGTGCTAAGGTTAAAGAGAAGAAGGAGACAGATGCCTATGCTGCTTTATCTAAAAAGCAGATTCCTGAGCAGGATAAGGCTAAGTCTAAGGATGCAGTATTGCAGAAATACAAACAGGGGATAGATCAAAGAAATAAACGTGACAAAGCTAAAGAGGAAACTAAAGGAAACGGGATAAATAGAGATAAGAAAGCCGACAGGGATAAGGACAGAGACAGCGACGAGGATAAGCAAAGATCCAGGGGAAGCCAGAGAAACGATAACAAAAATAAGGGGGAAGACTCAGAGAGAGGAAAGGAAAAAGGACAGGAGTCTAGGAGAAAAGAACCGGAGTCTATGAAAAGAGAGCAGGAATCCAAGAAAAAAGACGTTCTGATAAACACGGGTGATAAAGCAAGAAACCCTTGGCTTAATGATCAAAGCTTCTCTAGAGAGAGGGTATCTCCCATAATCCCGGTTCCTAAAACTTCAGATAAGAAAGGTAGCATTGGAAAAAACTCTCAATTGAGATGGGAAACTTCAAGATCCCAAAAGACCTACGGTCAAACCAGGTAGACTATCTCCCAAACCGAGAATGGCCAATGGGATTGGCCTTAGCAGAAGGAATATGACTGCATGTCAAAAGGTTGAGCAAACAGCTCAACCTTTTGACATTTTAAGAGCATCTCCCCGAAATCTTCTTAGCTGACCGGCTGTGCTCAGGTCAGGGAGCTGTCTTAGCAAGCATACGAGTGTATACTTGCTCTGTTGCTCTGACCATACTATCTATAGAAAACATAGGCCAGCGGTTTTGCCCCCCATGAACAAGAGACTCAGCCAAAGCAGGATTCTCAAGAATAGAAGCACATGCTGCGCTTAATTTCGGTACGTCCCCTGGGGGAAAGAGCAGCCCGTCTACGCCGTCGCGGATGAGCTCCGGAATTCCTCCGACAGCACTTGCTGCAATCGGGACCCTGGCTTGCATTGCTTCGAGCAAAACCAGCCCCATACCTTCACTAACTGAAGGCAAAACAAAAAGGTCCATGGCGGGTAGTGCTTCATAGGCTGAAGGGAGATAGCCGGTAATGGTATGGGGAAGATTACTCTCTTGTAGTGCCCGGGTTAAGTTTTGGCGCAGGGGACCATCTCCTATGAGCAAGAGGTGGAGGTTGGGAAATTTAAAGCGCAGTTGACCGGCGGCCTGGATCAGATATAGTTGCCCTTTAGTGGGATGAAGGCGGCCGATGGTTCCCAGAACAAGAGCATCCGTCGGGATACCCCATTGCCGGCGAAAACGATGTCGGGAAGAAGAGGGGTCGTCAAAGGTAAGGGAGGGATGACCATTATAAATGGTTAATGGATTTCTCCCGCCTCTCAAAGCAACTTCTTTTGCCAGGTGCTCTGATACAGTGATAATCCCGGATGTTAAGGGGAGAGTCAGACGATCAAGAAGCAGAGCTATTTGAGCAGACCAAAGAGAGAGGTAATCGTGAGCTAATGAACTATGAACGGTGGTTAAGCTGGGGATACCTAACCATTTAGCACTCAGGCGCCCGAGAAGATTGGCCCGGGAGCCATGGGTGTGAATCAGGTTTATGCCTTGTCTCCTTGACCAGCGAATGAGGGCGGGAATGGGAGAAATGTCAAGTGGGAAGCGCATCGGGAACGTATGGGTTGGGATCTTATGATCAATGGCCAGGTCAGAGAAAGGACCTTGAGTCAGGCAGACAAGATAGGGATCAAAGCGAGTTTGGTCTATACCATTAAGCAGAGATAACACATGTTGTTCCGCCCCACCAATTTCTCCGCCGCCAATAATATGTAGAATCTTGTATTTTTTTTCATACACCGGCTATCTTCCCTTCAGGCCAAAACTTGGATATACTGTTTTCATGAGTTAAATGCCTTGTATATACAATCATCATAAGACATAATGGTCCATATCTGCAAGCCGTACTCGTGGCTTGAGGTTTGAGGTTAATAAGGAGGAATTTTTCAGTGTTAGAAAACCAAGAAATTCAGGAGATTATTCCACATCGTTACCCCTTTCTATTGGTCGATCGAATTCTAGAAATAGAAGTAGGTAAAAGGGCTGTAGGAATTAAGAATGTTACCATAAATGATTCGTTCTTTCAGGGACACTTTCCGGGTCATCCTATTATGCCAGGAGTTTTGATTATGGAAGCACTTGCTCAAGTCGGATCTGTCGCGATCCTTAAACAACCGGAATACGAAGGCTGCTTAGGGTTGTTTGCCGGCTTAGATGATGTTAAGTTCAAAAGGCAAGTCATTCCAGGAGATCAGCTTCGCTTAGAAGTGGAACTCGTCAAGTTAAGAAAGACATACGGAGTCGCCAAAGGCGTTGCCTATGTCGGAGATGAGCTGGCGGCAGAAGGAACCCTTAAATTCTTCCTGGAGAGGAAGAAGACTGCCCAGTGATTGGGTTATCATTACAACATGACAGCAGAGCTAGGAGCAGTAAAGCACGCCTCCTGGCTCTTTTTTTAGGATTTAGTGTTTTCATACACGGCCTATATTACCCCCAGGAATGGCTTTTATTTGGATTTGTTCTATCGGCTTACGCTCTATGGGTTCATCTGCCTAAAAGGTCAGATCTTGGCTTAAAGAAACCGTTTGCGTTTGGCCAGACAGATTATCTGTTTTTAGGACTGCTTTTTTTTTCGTTAGTGGGAATTCTTCATCCTGTCAGACTTGTGGATGGACTGCTTGAAGCCTTGCAGTGGGGAATTCTTTGGTTGGTCTATCGTTTGGGGATTCAAATTTCTTCCGACGAAACCGTAAAGAAGCAGCTAATGCAATATATTGAGTGGCTTGCTGTTGGGATAGCTCTTATTGGCTGGCTGCCTTGGGTGAGCAAAGTAGGGGGCAGATTAAGTTCTGTCTTTGGTTATCCCAATGCAGCTGCTGCATTCCTGGGAGCGGTGCTCTTAATTCATCCACGCAGAAGGTTAATTTTTATCTGGCTGGCAATTTCTCTTTTAGGAACAGGATCCCGCGGGGCAGTTGGCTTGTTCCTTATAGTTTTTATTGGGCGATTGTGGATTGGCCGGACATTTCAGAGTAAAGTGACAGGAAGGATAAACTATTTTAAAGGGATGGTCAGACTTTTAGTGGGGGGCGCAGGAACAGCTCTTATGCTCTGTTATTATAGACCAGCTTGGGAGAATCTAACTGCTTGGGGCTTTTCTACTTCAAGTTGGCAGGAAAGACTTATTTATTTTAAAGATGGGCTTAAGCTGGCTTGGAATTCCGGTGGTCTTCCCCAAGCCGGTGGATGGTGGGCGTTCCCTACAGTTCAAACCTTTCCATATTGGACAGCGGATCCCCATTCGGGTTTTATCCATATTTTGCTGAACCAGGGAGTTCCCGGACTTATGGGGGTAGGGATCTGGGGTGGTCTTGTGTTGGCTCAGGCTTGGATGACCTGGAGAAATAATCGAATGCCGGCTAACTCAAGGCTGGAATTGGAAGAATCTAAAACTCGTCTTCAAGTATGCAGCGCTTTAATTTTTTTAGTATTACATAGTTTGGTCGATGCAGATTTTTCCTTTGGTGCTTTAGGAAGTTTGTTTTGGCTGCTTTTCGGCAGTCTGCAGATAGGAAACGATCCTTTTAAAACGAATTTTTCAAAACCAAACCAATTACTCTACTCAGTTGGCAAGATGGGGATTTTAGGCCTGAGTCTGACCGTCTTTCTAAGTTGTGGGGCCGGCCTTTTGAAGCCGGCACTCCTAAAGAGTGCACAAATTTGGAATGCACAGGCCGTTCAATACGGCGAGCAGAACCCTAACAAAAGCAGCGAACTTTGGGGCAGAAGTTTGAAGTGGGATCAAACTCAAATTGAGGCGCGTCGGGAGGTTGCAGAGTACTTACTTCAAACAGGGAACCTGGAGGCCGGATTAGAAAGCGTCAAAGAAGTTCTTAGCTGGCAGCCTTTCGAGTTAGGAGCGTATGAATGGGGCCAGTCAGTCGTTTGGGATGCTGCGGAAGTATATCGTCAGGAGCATCCCGAAACCGTAATGCTCCTTTATCGCTGGGTTGAAAACGTGCCCGGAACGATTGAGGGGAGGTTGGTTAACCTCAATAGTTCGGAGCGAAGGCTTTGGCAGGGACACAAGAATTTTTTGCCCTCTCAACATATACAACTTCTTGCAGAATATGCTCGGCAAAGACAACTCACACAACTCTTGCCCTGACATAAGTTGTGAGCAGGGGGTGAGAATTTGATGTTTTGGATGGGATTTGTCATAGTTTTAGCAATTCTTTCCTGGACAGTGGGCCCATCTTATGAGTGGGTAATCCCGCTAAAATGGCAAACATCCATTGAGGGATGGAAGGAAAGGTTTAGCAAGAGATCCTGCAGCTTAAACTTCGTTTGGAAGCTGAGTCAGGAGAATGGGGAGCTGGAGAAGCGGGTTTGGCTGCTGAGGAAAGAGCTGCCTGGCCTCCAGAAGATGAACAGGCTCCCGTTAAACGTCGAAGTTCAGATCTGTTCTGATTTGTCCCTTAGCCGTTTGGAGAGATACATAGCTTGTCTGCAGCGTCGGTTCACGGAAATAACGATTTGTGTGTGCCCGTGCAAGAGTAAGGGCGACAATGGAGGAACCTGCTAAGACCAGTGGGGCACATAGAAAGAGAGGAATAGTTGTGCTCTTTTATCTGACGTTAAAGGAAAACCATGACGTCGGTTTTTCTCCGTTTCAGGAACAGGACAAGTTGGGGGCGGGAGTTATCGGCTATCTTAGTGCCCCGCTCCCTTTATCAATGATTCATAACGTTCAGCATCGTTTGTCTGGTAAGAAACCAATGATCGTCTGGAATAGAAAAGATAAGTCGGAAAGCATTAAACGTCATATAACGAAGATAGTTGAAGATCTCAGTTGGGATACAAAGAACATGACCTGGAAGGAGGTAAGGGGGTGTTCATCTTCTGGTGAAAATCCACTCGATTTGGGTCGGGATAAGAGGAATGCATTTTGGCAGGCTATTAATCAGCGGCTCTTAGGAAGGCAGCTTTCAATTCGGGATTTTCAAGGACTCGCCCAGGAACTAACGATTGAAGAGGATGAGATCATAAAACTTGCCCATTATAATGTAGAGCAAGGAAAGGCACAATGGGTTCCTTCAGTGGAACGGACAAAAAGAGGGTGGCAGTGTCAGCGTTGTGGAGAAAAGGATGTAGAAGAATGGTCCGGTTTTTATGGACCGGCTGCAACCTGCCGAACTTGCGAGAGCATTGGCACCAGTACATCTTTAAAGGCCCTTTATCGAGATAAGCGTTCACTTTTGGACGGTCCTTCTATAGTTTCATTTGAGCCTCGCTGGGTCTTAACAGAGGCACAACGTCAGGCAAGCGAACAAGTAGCCGACTTTATCAAGGGTACATCTAGAGACAGAGCACTTCTATGGGCAGCATGTGGAGCCGGAAAAACCGAGGTGTGTTTTCCGGCCGCTGCCTGGGCATTGAAAGAGGGAAAATCGGTTCTTTTTGCTGCACCACGTCAAGACGTGATTCTTGATATTGCCCCGAGACTTAAACGAGACTTTCCAAATTACCCGATTCAGGTATTGACTGGGAACACTTCGGTTAAATTTCAAGTGGGCGGCATGGTACTGGCAACAACTCACCAAGTTCTAAGATTTTGGCAGTCCTTTGATGTGGTTTTCATGGATGAGATGGATGCCTTCCCCTATCATGGGAGCAGGGCCTTGGAATGGGGTTTGCACCAAGCTTTGCGTCAAGGGGGGAAACTCCTTTACTTGACTGCTACTCCTTCCCGGGACGGATTAAAGGCCGTTCAACAGGGGGAGATGCTGCTTATTCGGCTTCCTGCCCGGCATCATCGAAGGCCATTGCCGGTTCCCATATGGATAAAGTCCCGTAATCCGCCGGACCCTAATGGCTGTACAGGGGTATGGGCGAAACAGATTGAATTATTAAGACGACAGGGACCCGTACTGGTCTTTGTCCCGAAAATTTCTTGGGTTGACCCTTGGATTAAATGTTTCAGCAACGAATTTCCGGGTTGGCAGGTTGGGGGAAGTTACAGTGCAGATTCGGAACGTGGGGTCAAAATCAGGAACTTACAAAAGGGGGTGTATGATATCTTTGTGAGTACGACCATCTTAGAGCGGGGTATCACGCTCCCAGGAATTCAAGTAGTGGTCATTGGGTCAGATCACCCAATGTTTGATGAACGCAGTTTGGTGCAAATGGCTGGACGAGTAGGACGAACCAAAGAAAACCCTGAGGGAGGAATTCTGTTTTTGTCCAAGCAAATGACCTGCTCCATGAAGACTGCAGTACAATGGATAAAGGAGCAGAACAGGCGCGCTTTGGAATTAGGGCTTATTGACTGACCAAAGGAGAAAGAAGGGAGACGTCTTGAAGAGGTTCTGGAGAGAAGCACTTAAGATCACTGGTGCGCTGTGGTATGAAAATGAAGAGGTTTGTGTATTTTGTAATGAGGAGCAAGGTCCAATTTGCTCAATATGCAGCTTGAAATACCTTCTCCCTGAGTTGAGACGCTGTCAAGGGTGCGGGAAATTAATCGAGTCAGAGAACCTAAATTGTCTTGATTGTGCCGCAGGCAGAGGCCCTAAGCAGCTGGATCGGGTTACGGCTTGGGGACATTACTCCGGAGGGTTGAAGGAGTTTATTCAAACCGTCAAATTCAAAGCACATCCACGTCTGATCAAAACGATCTCCCGTCCCTTTTCAGACTGGGCGATTGGTCAGCTTCCCCCAGTTGACGGTATTGTGGCAGTCCCCATGCATATGAGCCGGCTGGCAGAAAGGGGTTATAATCAAGCGGAGGTTATCGCATCCGGCTTACACTGGGAGTTGGGATTGCCGGTTCTTTCCGGAGTTGAACGGCTTGAGGCAAGATCGCCCCAAGCCCTGCTTTCCCGTCAGGAGCGGTTAAATAACCTGAAAGGTGTATTTGCAGTGAGGCAGCCCGAACATTTTCTAGGAAAAAGCGTTTGGTTAATAGATGATGTAACGACAACCGGAGCAACCCTTGAAGCAGTTGCAGAAGCTCTGAGAGAAAGCGGAGTTCAGGAAATTTATGGTTTATGTTTAGCAGCAGGTATTGAAAAAAGACTTGTGCCTTTTGGGTATTAGAGGTATAATTACAAGTGGATGGGCACCGCCTGTTACATTTTTTTACGTAAGGGGAATATCTTTCATGGCCTTTGAAGACAAAGATCTAGTGTGTAAAGACTGCGGAGTGACTTTTATTTTCACAGTTGGGGAGCAGGAATTCTATGCTGAGAAAGGTTTCGAAAATGAACCTCAGCGTTGCCGTGAATGCCGCAACATTCGCAAACAAAACCGTAATAACCAAGAAGGAAGATCACGTGAGATGTTTACGGTTATTTGCGGGGACTGCGGAGTAGAAACACAAGTTCCTTTCCAACCTACATCTGATCGTCCAGTATACTGCCGTGAGTGCTATCAGCACCATCGTCCAGCTCGGGATCAATACTAATTCAAAGATTTTTGAATTAATTAATTTGACATTGACAAGCATTGGTAGACAGTTCGTCAGCCAATGCTTTTTATTTTGGAAGATTAATCAACAAGGTTATCCACAGTCTTTTTTCAAAAAAACAGGCTAAAAAGGATACTTATCCACATTATACACATACTCCTGTGTGTAACTTTAGGGGATAACCTTAATACTTGATAAAAAATTCATCCAATAGTAGTAGAAAATGATAAATTGAGGTTCTTGCAGCTTCAGGAAGAATAAGTGCTAAAATTGAAAAAATAAGTTGTATAATTATTCGCGAATGAGTATAATCGAAATCAAAAGGATAAGCTTAAGCAAGAAACCATAGCGTTTTCAGGAGGTTTTTTGCTAATAACGTCCAAAAGAGAGGGGAATATCTATGTTTAAATCAAAATTGCGTTTTGTTTTAGCCGGGCTACTAAGTTTAAGTCTCTTGACCCTTGCCGGCTGCGGCAGCAACGACGCGCCCAAACAATCGGATTCCGCACCTACCGAAAAAGTCCTGAGGGTTGGCTCGGATATTGCCTATGCGCCGTTTGAGTTTATGGATGAAAAGCAGCAGGCAACAGGGTTTGATATCGAACTTATTCAGGCTCTCGGGGCAGATATGGGATACACAAAGGTGAATATTGAAACAGCTGCCTTTGATGGCTTAATTCCTGCTTTGCAAGCCGGAAAATATGATGCGGTCATCTCGGCGATGACAATCACTGAGGAGCGTGCTAAGAGTGTCCAATTTAGTGACAAGTATTTCTTAAGTGGTCAATATATCGCTATGAAAAAAGGTGCCGGTTATAAATCATTAGAGGATTTAAAGGGCAAGAAAATTGGCGTACAGCTCAATACAACAGGGCAATATGCAGTCGAGGCAAAAGGAATGGACACCAAGAAATATGATACAACACCCGATGCTATGAACGCCCTGATAAGCGGCGGAGTAGATGCTGTTGTTGCTGACTCTCCGGTTGTACTTTGGTTCCAGGCCCAAAATCCTGATGCTCAAATTGAATCCGTCAATGCAGACTCTGGTGCAGAGTACTATGGAATAGCTATGAAACTTGGAAATACTGAATTATCGGATAAAATGAACGCTTCATTGAAAAAACTCATGGATAATGGAAAATATAATGAGATTTATAAGAAGTGGTTCAAAGAAGACGCTCCTAAATTTTAAGATTCTTTCTTACACACCTTTGAGCGTTTAACTAAAGGAAGGCACTGAGATGTAAAGTGCCTTCCTTTAATGTTACCTTTGAACTACAGGAAAGTTATGGACATGTTTTCTACTTGTAAAAATTTGCGGTAAACTATATAATTTTAGGGCGATATATTATGAAATAGCTGAAAAATGAGATTTCACTCACGTTACTTGATTTGTGGGTTGGTATACAAGAATAAACGATAGGAGGAATATTGTGGGAATGAACTGGCATGTCGTAATAGATAATATGCCTATTCTCGCCAAAGGGGCACTGCTAACTCTTGAGCTGACGGCTGGTGCTGTTGCAATCGGAGTCGTTATCGGTCTATTTATGGCCTTAGCAAGGCTATCCAAGCACAAATTGGTTCGTGCTGGAGCGATTGCCTATATCGATTTCTTTAGAGGGACTCCACTACTGGTACAAATCTTCTTAGTCTATTTTGGAATTCCGATGCTTCTTAAATGGCAGACTATGCCTGACAACTATCAGTATACCGCCGGAATATTAGCAATGGGCCTTAATTCGGGTGCTTACATTGCTGAGATATTCAGAGCGGGCATTCAGTCAATAGACCGGGGTCAGACAGAAGCAGCACGGTCATTGGGTATGACTCAGATTCAGGCTTTGCGGTATATTGTTCTTCCCCAAGCGTTTAAACGGACGATTCCTCCTTTAGGTAATGAATTTATTGCTTTGCTTAAGGATTCCTCGCTATTATCAATCATTGCGATACAAGAGCTTTTTTATACCGGAAAGATTATTGTGGGAAGAACCTATCAGCCGCTCCCCATGTATCTGGCAGTTGCTTTATATTACCTAGTAATGACCCAATTGATTGCCCAATGGGTTGCCTATATGGAGAGGAGGCTAGGTAAGAATGATCTTGGTTAAGAATTTGCACAAATCATTTGGCAAGCTCGAAGTTCTCAAGGGGATCAATTGCCATATAAGTGAAAAAGAAGTAGTTGTCGTTATCGGACCGAGTGGTTCCGGTAAGAGTACGTTCTTGCGCTGTTTGAATAAATTAGAAGAGCCAACCAATGGAGAAATTATCGTGGACGGAATTCCTCTTAACTCAGACGTAAATGTTAACGCGATTCGTCGGGAAGTAGGAATGGTTTTTCAGCGCTTCAATCTCTTTCCGCATATGACAGCCATTGAAAATATTGTACTTGCTCCGGAAGTTGTGCGAAAGACAAATAAGAAGGAAGCACGAAAGATTGGCATGGAGCTTTTGGCTAAAGTTGGGTTATTTGATAAAGCTGATGAATATCCGGACCGCCTTTCCGGAGGACAGCAGCAAAGGGTTGCTATTGCTCGGGCCTTAGCCATGAAACCTAAAATAATGCTTTTCGATGAGGCTACTTCCGCTCTTGATCCGGAAATGGTGGGAGAGGTATTATCCGTCATGAAAGACTTGGCACGTGAAGGAATGACCATGGTTGTCGTAACTCATGAGATGGGATTTGCTCGTGAAGTTGGAGATCGGGTGATCTTTATGGATGAAGGAATTATTTTAGAAGAGGGAAAACCTAACCAAGTCTTCGAGAGTCCTAAGAACCCGAGGACCCAGGCGTTTTTGAGCAAAATCTTATAAGCCTTTGTACATTCGCTGAGCATTGCCCAAGCAACTTCGAGGATCGAGCTTTGAGCTTCGAGTGAGGTTTAAAGTTAGGTGATGTTGGTTATCCTCCTTAGTATGAGTCAAGTTGGGATTAATTTCAGAACTTGGACAATTCAAGGAGGTTTTTTTTAAGTGGTAGGCAAAGTCAAATGGTTTAGCAAACAAAAAGGTTACGGATTTATTGAGCAAGAAAATGGGCAAGATATTTTTGTGCATTTTCAATCAGTCGTTGGAGACGGATTCCGTACTCTTGAAGAAGGTCAGAATGTGGAGTTTGATGTGATTCAAGGTCCGCGTGGAGAGCAGGCTTCTAATGTGATGGTCCGTTAATCTAATTCACAAATCGGCTGGAGAGAGAATTGTTGGTATTATATCAGCGATTCTCTTTTTGGGAATTTTAAGAGAAACTATCAAGATCCTTAACATTATATTAATATTAAGCAGGATTTTTTGTGTAAATCGGGAATATTACTTATATATCAGCATAGAAGGGGGTTGAATTAATGAACATTAATATTCGTGGTAAACATATCGAACTTACAGACGCCCTTAAAGAGTACGTTATGAAACGAGTGGGTAAGCTAGCTAAATACTCAGATGAGTTTATGGACGTTCAGGTAACCTTGCTTGTCGAACGTGATCGGCATCGGGTGGAGGTTACGGCTCCGCTTAATGGCATGATCTTACGTGGCGAAGAAGAAACTGAAGATATGTACTCGTCCATTGACATGGTTGTTGAGAAATTAGAACGTCAGATTGATAAATATCGGACTCGGATTAATAAGCGGATGCGTACCAAGGTCTTAAAAGATCACGATTCTAAGCATCCGGTTGCTGCGGCGGATGAACCGCGTGAGGAAGTCGTCCGGCATAAAAAGTTCTCTGCGAAACCCATGTCAGTAGAAGAAGCCATTATGCAGATGAATCTCGTAGGTCATTCGTTCTTTGTGTTTACCAATTCAGAGAGTCAAGAGATGAATGTAGTTTACCTCCGTAATAATGGCGACTATGGGCTGCTTCAACCCCAGACTTAATTCAGTCAAGAAGCGTGGCAAATTGCGTGGCGTAATCGGACTGAGCCCTCGCTTTAATAATCAGGCGAAAGGCCCGCATATGCGGGCCTTTCTACATAAGTAATCAGGAATGATCATAGATTCTACCACAACGTTTCGGAAACAGAAATGGGTATCCTATAAGTAAATCCCCACGTCAAACGCATGAGAAATAGCTAAAAGAGCGAAAGGATGGTAAACTTTCCCCAAGAGAAGAGGGGGAGTTTATGATGAAAGAGCTCTTTGCAGAAATCGAACGAATCAATGACCCAAGGCAAGCCTATAAAACCAAGCACAAACTGATTGACATCGTAGTCATTGTGTTGATTGGAATGTTAGCTAATGCGGATACTTGGGAGGAAATCCAAATCTTCGCTGTTTCTAAACAGACCCTTTTGAGGAAGTATCTGGACCTTCCCCATGGCATTCCTTCGCATGATACCCTTCAGCGTGTCATGGCGCTTATACATCCGGAAGCTATGAGGCAGATCCAAATGGCTTTCAACCAAATGCTAAGCCAAGAAGAAGGAAAAAGCCTTCAGAAGATCATCAATATTGACGGAAAAACGATGCGTGGCACTGCGGTGATTGAAAAGCGCCCTCTGCATGTCGTCTCAGCCTGGTGCAAAGAAGACGGAGTCTGTTTTGGTCAAACGGTCGTCCATGAGAAAGAGAATGAAATCATAGCCATTCCTGAACTCCTTAAAACCTTAACGATCAAGGGATCTATTGTCACTCTAGACGCGATGGGGACACAAACTAAAATTGCCGAACAAATCATCAAGCAAAAGGGAGATTATGTGTTAGCCCTCAAAGAGAATCAAGGGAATCTGTACAAAGATGTGGTCTTGTATCTTGAAGATAAAGAATTCCGAACAAAAGCAGCCTATACCCAAACGATAGAAAAAGCACGAAGTCAATTAGAGAAACGCCAATATTATCAGAGTGATGATCTATCGTGGCTACTGGATCGGCAAAGATGGAAAGGGCTAAAAAGTATAGGAATGGTCGTTAAAACGATTGAAAAGAAAGGTCGAATTAGGGAAGAGACGAGATATTATATCAGTAGTTTGCCGCTGGATGTGGAAACGATGGCGAAAGCGGTGAGAGGACATTGGGCGATTGAAAGTATGCATTGGCAGTTGGATGTGACCTTTCGAGAAGACGGTAACACGACGTTGGATAAAAATGCGGCATTAAACCTAAACATCTTACGCAAAATGTGCCTGCCTCTTTTGAAACGATTAGACATAGGAATGAAGGCCTCGTTAAAGGGGAAACGATTTGCTTTTTGTTCTGATCCAGTCAAGTACATTGAACAAATCATGCAAATGTAATTTTTGAAATTCACGTTACAAGTTTTATCAGAGTGAATGCTTTCATGCGTTTGACGTGAGTAAATCCCCTAGCTTGGTTGCAGTCGTATCATAGGGATGTTAGAATTAATGAATATAGGATTGAGAAAGGTGGACATAATGGGGTTTTTAAATTTATTTGATGACAATGCGCGTGAAATACGAAAATATAAAAAACGCGTTGCGGTGATTAATAGTCTGGAACCGACGATCCAAGCTTTGAGCGATGACGAATTGCGTGGTAAAACCGCTGAATTCCGAGGACGTTTAGAGCGGGGCGAAGATCTAAACAGCCTATTGCCTGAGGCTTTTGCTGTTGTCCGGGAGGCCGGCCGCAGGGTGATTGAACAGCGTCACTATGATGTCCAGTTAATCGGAGGAATGGTACTCCACGACAGCCGGATTGCGGAGATGCGTACAGGGGAAGGAAAAACCCTCGTAGCTACGTTACCGGCCTATTTGAATGCTTTAACAGGAAAAGGAGTCCATGTTATTACCGTCAATGATTACCTGGCCCGACGTGACAGCGAATGGATGGGACGAATTCACAAATTCTTAGGGCTATCTGTGGGTTTAGTGGTTCATGGCTTAAACTATGAGGAACGTCGGAACAGTTATGCTTCAGACATTGTTTATGGTACGAATAATGAATTCGGGTTTGATTACCTTAGGGATAATATGGTTACGCGGCCTGAGGCTTTAGTTCAACGTGAGCTTCATTATGCTATCGTGGACGAGGTAGACTCGATTCTTATTGACGAAGCACGGACCCCGCTTATTATTTCGGGTGAAGCGGACAAGCCGACGGAGTTATATTTCAGAGTGGCTATGATTATTCCGCGCTTGAAACCTGAGGAAGATTACAAAGTTATTGAAAAGGAACGAGTTGTCACCCTTACAGAAAAAGGCGTAAGTCGAGTTGAGAGTATGTTGGGAGTCGACAACCTTTATGAGGATATTCATACCGAGTTGGCCCATCACGTCAATCAAGCCCTGAAGGCGCACACCCTCTTCAAACGGGATCGGGATTATGTGGTTAAAGACGGAGAAGTCATTATTGTTGACGAGTTTACCGGACGTCTGATGTTTGGGCGTCGCTACAGTGAAGGTCTGCATCAAGCCATTGAAGCCAAAGAGGGCGTAAAGATTGAAAAAGAGTCTCAAACACTGGCTACGATCACCTTCCAAAATTACTTCAGAATGTATGATAAACTTTCAGGTATGACCGGAACGGCTATGACGGAAGAACCGGAATTCCGGAAAATATACAAACTGGATGTTGTGGAGATCCCAACCAACAAACCTTTGCTGCGTAAAGATGAACCAGATGTTATTTATCGCACTGAGGAAGGGAAGTTCTTAGCGGTTGTCGATAGTATCATTGAAAAGCATGCCAAAGGACAACCACTTCTTGTAGGAACGGTTTCGGTCGAAAAATCCGAACATTTAAGCAAACTCTTAGAACGACGCGGAGTTCCGCACCAAGTTCTTAATGCCAAATTCCATGAAAAAGAAGCTGAAATTGTTGCGCAAGCCGGACAACACGGCATGGTTACGATCGCTACAAACATGGCAGGCCGGGGAACCGATATTATTTTAGGTGAGGGCATAGCAGAAATAGGCGGCTTACATATTATTGGGACAGAACGGCACGAATCCAGACGGATTGATAATCAATTGCGGGGACGTGCCGGACGTCAAGGCGACCCCGGATCAACTCAGTTTTTTATTTCGTTAGAAGATGATTTGATGCGCTTATTCGGTGCGGAAAATATTATGGGAGTCATGGATAAATTAGGAATGGATGACAGCATACCTATTACCTCAAAAATGATTTCCCGTTCTATTGAAACCGCGCAACGGCGGGTTGAGAACCGCAACTTTGATATTCGTAAACATGTTCTTGACTATGATGATGTCATGAATCAACAACGTGAGGTTATTTATGCCCAGCGCCGGGCAGTGCTCATGGGAGAAAACCTGTATGACAATATTATGGACATGTTAGAAAAAGCAGCCAAAAACAGTATCACTATGTTTAGTGGAGAAAGCACCTTTCCGGAAGAGTGGGATTTGGCTAGTTTAGCAGATTATGTTGAAGGCTTCTTTCTGCCGGGAATTCATTTATCTCCCGAAGAATTAGCCGATCTTTCGGCCGAGGAAATTGAAGAAATGCTGATTGATAAGGCCAAAGAACTTTACAAGAGCCGCGAGGAGATGTTTGGTGCCGACCTGATGCGGGAAGTTGAGCGTGCTGTGATGCTTCAAGTTGTCGACAGCAAATGGATGGATCATCTTGATGCCATGGATATGCTGCGGGATGGCATCGGCTTACGTGCCTATGGTCAGAAAAACCCGCTCGTTGAATATAGACGTGAAGGGTTTGAAATGTTCCAAGGGATGATTGAGTCCATTCAGGACGATATAATCCGTTATGTCATGCGGGTCACACCACAGGTAAGGGAAGAAGTCGCTGAGCAGCCGCGTAATGTGACGGAAAACCGTTATGAGGGTGAACCTAGCAAACCAATTCACACAGGAGACCAAATCGGTCGTAATGACCTCTGTCCTTGTGGAAGTGGATTGAAATATAAGAAGTGTTGTGGAGCAAAGAAAAAGCAACGCTGATAAATTCAGTGAGCTGTTGCTTTATAGATAGATAATAATCTAGAAAGCAAACTGAATTGGAAAGGGTGATAATGGATGCTTTCTGATTGGAAAAAGGAATTAGAAACATTAGAAATGTCTTTGGCAGATTTGAGGGTTTCCCTTTGACGTTGCTAAGCGTCGGGATAAAATCAGTGCTTTAGAAACAGAATTTCATAGACCGGATTTATGGGATGACCCTGTGAACGCCCAAAAGATCATGCAGGAGCTATCCTTGCATCAAGGCAAAGTTAAAACCTATGAAGAGCTGAAGCAGGAACTTGAGGAAACTTCCACCCTTTGGCAACTAGCGGTAGAAGAAGACGATGTAAGCCTGGAACCCGACATCGAGCAAGGAATAGAGGCGCTTAAGCAAAGGTTTGAAGCTTTGGAATTAGAATTGCTGCTTTCCGGGCCCTATGACCGGAATAATGCTATTTTGACCCTTCATGCGGGAGCAGGGGGGACAGAAGCTCAAGATTGGGTGCAAATGCTCTACCGGCTTTATATTCGTTGGGGAGAACGCCACGGATATAAAGTCGAAACCCTTGACTTTCTGCATGGAGAGGAAGCAGGTATTAAAAGTGCAACCTTGTCCTTTAGTGGGGAAAATGCCTACGGCTATGCTAAATCGGAAAAAGGTGTGCATCGCTTAGTGAGGATTTCCCCGTTTGATGCATCCGGACGTCGTCATACTTCATTTGCCTCCGTGGATGTAATACCCGAAGTTGCTGAGGACAATGATGAGATACCCATTGATGCTGAAGACTTAAGGATCGATACTTATCGATCCGGCGGAGCAGGCGGTCAGCATGTTAACAAAACCGATTCTGCCATTAGAATTACCCACTTACCCACCGGTATTGTCGTCCAGTGTCAGAGTGAACGTTCGCAAACTCAAAATAAAGCCGCGGCCATGCGGGTTTTGCAGGCTAAGTTGTTGGAGCTTAAACGTAAGGAACAAGAAGCGGAGATATCTGAAATCCGGGGCGAGCAGCAAGAGATTGCCTGGGGCAGCCAAATACGTTCTTATGTCTTCCATCCTTACAGCCTGGTCAAGGACCACCGTACCAATGTGGAAACAGGGAATGTCTCGGCAGTGATGGATGGGGAAATTGATGCATTCATCGCAGCGTTTCTACAGAAGACTAAAACAGTGCATTGAGCCAAATGTTAAAGGAGGGAATTGGGCGTGATCAAAACTGAACTAAAGCGAGTCGCAAATGTTATTCGTCAAGACATCATATCCATGCTTGCCGCCGCAAAATCAGGACATCCCGGCGGAAGCTTATCCGCTGCAGATATCGTGGCGACCTTGTTCTTCAATGAGATGAAAATTAATCCCCAAGAACCTAATTGGGCGGATCGGGATCGCTTCGTCCTCTCTAAAGGGCATGCAGCTCCCGTGCTTTATTCCGCTCTTGCGGAAAAGGGATATTTCCCCAAAGAGGAGTTGCAGGGGCTTCGCAAAACAGGCCATCCCTTACAGGGACATCCGGATATGAAAAAGACCCCTGGAGTCGATATGTCGACAGGTTCATTAGGGCAGGGGCTATCAGCCGCTAATGGCATGGCCTTGGCAGGCAAGCTGGATGGCAAAGATTACCGGGTATATGCCTTGTTGGGCGATGGTGAAATGGCAGAAGGGCAAATTTGGGAAGCAGCTATGGCGGCAGCTCATTATAAGCTCGATAATCTCACGGCGATTATCGATTATAACGGATTGCAAATAGACGGCAAGACGGACAGCGTCATGTGTTCCGCTCCCCTTGCCCAGAAATGGCAGGCATTTTGCTGGCATGTGATTGAAGTTGACGGGCATGAGATAGATGCTTTGCTCTCAGCCTTTGCTGAGGCAAAAACAGTGAAAGGAAGGCCTACGATGATCATTGCCAAGACAGTGAAAGGGAAAGGAGTTTCCTTCATGGAAGATCAAGCAGGCTGGCATGGGAATGCTCCTTCGCTTGAGCAAGCAGACCAGGCCCTAAAAGAACTGCGGGAGGAGGCGGCGAACCTTGGCTGATAATTTAGCGACACGTGAAGCATATGGTAGGGCTCTCTTAATTTTAGGAGCCGAAAATCCCAACGTTGTTGTGTTGGATGCCGATTTATCAAAGTCAACCAAGACCGCTGACTTTGGTAAAAACTATCCGGAACGTTTCTTTAACATGGGGATTGCTGAGGCAAACATGCTTGGGACTGCCGCAGGGTTAGCTGCCGCAGGTAAAATCCCTTTTGCCAGCACCTTTGCAATTTTTGCGGTTGGACGGGCCTTTGAGCAAATCCGTAATTCGATTGCTTATCCTAAGCTAAATGTGAAAATCGCAGCGACACATTCCGGAATTACAGTAGGAGAAGACGGCGGTTCCCATCAGGCTATTGAAGATGTGGCGATTATGCGCGCTGTTCCCAACATGGTTGTTCTGGTTCCGGCTGATGGGGAAGAAACCCGTCAGGTAATTTTAGCTGCTGCCAACTATTACGGCCCTGTTTACATTCGTATGGGCCGCCTGGATGTACCGCTCCTTT
Source organism: Desulfosporosinus youngiae DSM 17734 (assembly GCF_000244895.1). Classification (NCBI taxonomy): domain Bacteria; kingdom Bacillati; phylum Bacillota; class Clostridia; order Eubacteriales; family Desulfitobacteriaceae; genus Desulfosporosinus; species Desulfosporosinus youngiae. The sequence goes on along the minus strand of NZ_CM001441.1, from coordinate 5,513,992 downwards.
TTGGCGATGACTATCAGTTTGAGATTGGGAAGGCAAATGTCCTGAAAGAAGGAACCGATGCAGCCATCATGGCTAATGGGGTTATGGTTTCGATGGCCCTGGAAGCCGCTGCTGAACTTGCCGCCGAAGGAATAAACGTCAGTGTGGTTAATGTGGCATCGGTCAAGCCGCTGGATGAAGAGACAATTGTGCGTATTGCCAAAACGACCAAAGCTGTAGTGACAGCAGAGGAACATAACGTTATCGGTGGATTGGGAAGTGCAATCTCAGAAGTTCTGGCAGAAAAACAGCCTACTCCGATCGTCCGTGTTGGTTTGAAAGATACCTTCGGAGAATCAGGGAAACCCTCGGAGCTTCTTGAAAAGTACGGGTTAACCAAAGGTGACCTGGTGAAAGCGGTTCATGAGGTACTTGCTAAAAAACAGGGGTAACTATATCAAAGCAATTAAGAACTGGATTATGTTGTCAGGAAAAAGGGATCAGCCTAGGCTGGTCCCTTTTTTGAACTTATTTTTTGTCTCTGAGAAAACGTTGGATTGTTTTAGCTATATAGACAGGAAATCCACAGCTGGTGTCGAATAAACTAAGGGTTATGGAGAAAAAGGGCGTGGCTTAAGAAAATCAAGGAGGACAAGATGATTCAATTGACAAATGTGTCCAAGATTTATCCGAATGGTGCCAGGGCCCTTGTCGATGTCAATCTGAAAATTGGCAAAGGGGATTTCGTTTTTCTGGTGGGGCCCAGCGGGGCCGGTAAATCGACCCTAATAAAGTTATTATACCGTGAAGAGACTCCGACACGTGGACAGGTTCAGATCAATAGCAGAAATTTGGTGCGAATGAGAGAACGGGAAGTGCCCTATTTGAGACGTGGTATTGGGGTTATTTTCCAGGATTTTAAATTACTTCCCAATAAAACGGTTTTTGAAAACGTTGCCTTTGCCCTTGAAGTTATCGGAGTGGCTAAGCGTGAGGTTAGAACCCGTACGCTTGCAACCATAGAACTGGTTGGACTTAAGGCCAAGGAAAATGCCTATCCCCATGAACTATCCGGCGGGGAACAGCAGCGCGTCTGTGTAGCTAGAGCAGTTATTAATAATCCGGCCTTGCTGGTGGCAGATGAACCTACCGGCAACCTTGATCCGGAGACAGCATGGGACATCATGGATTTACTTTATAATATCAACAAACGAGGAACGACCGTCGTCATGGCCACTCACGCCAGGGCGATTGTCAATAAAATGCAAAAACGAGTTATCGCTATAGAAAACGGCCGGGTTGCTCGCGATGAAGAAAAAGGAGGTTACGGCTATGATGCTTGATTCCTCTGGCTATATTCTTCGTGAAACACTAAACTCTATGAGACGCAATCCTTGGCTTAGTGTTGCCTCCGTGATTACTGTCATGGTTTCACTGGTCATCCTGGGGTATTCGATCTTTTTCTTAGCCAATGCTTCGAATATGGCAAGATCTTTTGAATCTGAGTTAGAGATTGCCACATTTGTGCAAATGAGCGCGACCCCGGAAGAAGTCCAAGCTTTACAAAGTAAGATTCAGGCAATGCAGGGAGTCGAATCAGTGACCTGGGTAACCAAGGAGCAAGCCCTCGAGGATTTCGGCAAAACAATGGGAGGGCAGGAAAAGGATATACTGGCTGATTTAGGGGGAACAAACCCTTTTCCCGATAAGTTGACGGTCAAGGCAGCCGATCCCCAGAATGTTATAGCTTTGGCTGAATCTGTGGAAGCCCTTCCTGGAGTTGAGAGAGTGCGTTATGGGCAGAATTTTGTGGAGCAGCTCTTAAAATTTACACAATGGCTGAGATGGATTGGCTTTGGTGTAGTCGCTGCCTTTGGTGCTGCAGCGGTTGTGCTTATTTCCATTAATGTTAAAATGAACGTCTTTTCTCGCCGCCGGGAAATCCAGATCATGAAATTAGTGGGTGCAAGTAATAGCTTTATCCGTTGGCCGTTCCTTATTGAAGGATTAGCATTAGGTCTTGTTGGAGGTGCACTGGCAGCGATCATTGTTGGATTAGGTTACAATTCCATCGTTATGTATGTCCAATCATCATTAACTTTTTTGCCGGTTGTTCAGAATGAACTTCTCTTTCGTCAGGTTTCGGTTGGTCTATTGCTGGCGGGCATGGCGATGGGTGCAATAGGAAGCGGATTTTCTCTGCAGAAATTCCTTCGTACCTAGGAAGCGCAGGCAAGTTGGGGGACGGTTCCCGACTTGCAGGCAGCTTACATATGACGGTTTAGGTATTTGACACATAGAAGCTCGTGTTTAAAGGGACAAGAATTTTAGGTAAGGATGGTGGAGCAGTTTGTTTGGGAAGAAAGTCATACCAACCGTGCTGGTTAGTCTTCTTTTGCTTGGGAACATGGCATCGCCTTCCCGGGCCGATCAGCTTGGAGAAAGTATTGAACAGCAGCAGGACATTCAAAACAAGAAAGATCAAGCTCAAGGGAAGCTAAACAAGCTTACCTATACGTCCGACATAATGAAAAATCAGCTGGCTAAATTAGAAACTGAAGTTGCACAGGCTCAAACAGATTTGAATCAGAAGAAGCTTGCTTATACACAAGCACAAAACCAGGTCACCTTAGCCCAAAAGGAATTGGAGCAAAAACAAGCGGAACTTGAAGACCGTCGGCTGGCCCTGGGAAAACGAGCCCGGGGAATTTATGAGAGTGGGCAGATTAGCCATTTGGAACTGCTCTTCCAGTCCTCAGACCTTAGCGATTTCATTACACGTATGGAATATTTCACCAAACTAGTGGACAACGATCGTCAATTGTTGGCGGGTATTGAAGAGCAAAAGGTTCAGATTAACCAGAAAAAGAGCGAGCTGCAAGTCAAAAGGGATCAAGCTGCCAAGATTCAAGCCCAGGCGGCTGCAGTCAGCATGGATCTGGAGAAGAAAAAATCCCAGCAGCGAGATGCTTTAGATCAGAATCTTAAAGCCCAACAAGCGGCGTTTGATGAGGTTGATCGGCTGGAAGCCGAGTCTAAAGCCCTGTCAGAAAAGATTCGCAAATTGCAGGCGGCCCAGGCCGGTAAAGGAAAGAGCGGGAATGGCACAATTTCAACTTGGCCGGTACCCGGCTATTATCAGATTAGCAGCCCCTTTGGCTGGCGGACTCATCCGATTACGAAAAAACGCAGTTTGCATACCGGTACGGATATTGTCGCTCCGACCGGGACTAAGATTTATGCCGCCGGAGCAGGAGTTGTCATTGTAGCCGGATGGAATACGGCTTACGGAAATATGACAATTATTGACCATGGCAGTGGGATCTCGACACTCTATGGGCATCAGTCCCGCCTGGATGTCAGTGAAGGTCAAGCCGTTGAGGCCAATGAAGTGATTGGGGCTGTGGGCTCGACAGGATGGAGCACAGGTGCACACTTGCATTTTGAAGTCCGAGTGGGCGGAAACACGACTGACCCTCTGCAGTATTTTCCTAATTAATGGATAAGCAGTATTTCTGGATAAGTATAAGCATATAATAGAAGCAGGTCTAAGAACGTTATATTTCTGGCAGTGTAAGAAAGGGAAGGGGTTTAATAGATTGCAAGAGTGGAACATGAAACGAGTTGCCAAACGTGTTGGAGTCATCTTCCTGATTTTTTCTGTTCTGGTGACCACGTTGGTAAGTGGGATTGTAATTGCTAACGTCAATAACGTGGGGCGGCTAGTGCATGTTGTACAGCTTATCCGCCATGATTACTTAGAAAATGTATCGACATCTCAGCTAGTGGAAGGTGCGACAAAAGGGATTGTAGAAATCTTAGGAGATCCATACTCCACATACATGAATGCTCAAGAGAACAAAGAATTGTTTGAAATACTTGAGGGAAAGTTCGGTGGGATAGGAATTGTTCTGAGCCTCAAGGATCCCAAAAAGCTAGTTGTATTACGCCCCATTAAGAATTCGCCGGCCAGCAAGGCTGGAATCCAATCGGGTGATGTGGTCAGTAAGATTAACGATGCCGATACAGCTGGGATGGACCAGGATAAAGCAGTAGGGTTGATGCGTGGGGAGCCCGGCACAAAGGTAAACCTGGCAGTCTACAGAGAGAGCACGAATAAGACCTTCACAGTGAGTTTAACCAGGGAAAACATCACTGTTCCGACCGTTGACGGGCAGGCCTTGCCCGGGCACCCGGACATAGCCTATATCAGTATTACCCAGTTTGGCTCCGATACCGGTACGGAACTTAAGGACACCTTTAATACAATGAATATCAAGCAATTTAAAGGACTCATCCTGGATATGAGGTATAACCACGGCGGAGAGCTTAATGCGGCCGTACAAGTTGCCAGTTACTTCATTCCCGACGGTCCGGTTGTTTATATAGTTGATAAACAAGGGAACGTTGATACAAAGATGGCAACAGGTACCTATCTGGGAATGCCGATGGTCGTACTTGTAAACGAGGAAAGCGCTTCTGCCGCCGAGATCGTTGCCGGAGCGATCAAGGACAAAGGAACGGCAAACCTGGTGGGAGTAAAAACATTTGGGAAAGGGATTGTGCAAACGATCTTCCCTTTAGATGGAGGGACCAGTGTTAAACTAACAACGGCTAAATATTTAACCCCTAATAAGTTGGATATCCACAAGAAGGGAATCGAACCCGATATCGTGGCTGAGCTGCCCAAAGGACAACAAGCCACTATTACTCCTCAAGACACCAATTTTGACCCTCAACTTCAAAAGGCGCTGCAGACTCTGCGAGAGAAACTCAAATAGAACTTATATTATGGATGTGTAACACTAAATGTTGTTGCACATCCTTTTGTTTTAATTAATTGAAATTTTTAGTTCGAACCCTGAGCCTAGAACCTCGGACCACGATTTTGCATAGACTACGCTGACTGAAAAAACGACGGGGGTAATAAGCATGAAAAATAAGAACGGGGTGCGACATTACTTTGCCGAGGGGCTAACTACAAGGGGGTACATATCCTTATTACCCAACATGATGCCGAATTGGCAAAGAGCTTATGTTCTGGTGGGAGGACCCGGGACAGGAAAATCGACGATGATAAAAGTTATTGGCTTAGAATTGTTGGATCGGGGATATGACGTTGATTTTTTAAGGTCAGTACGCGACCCGAATTCTATGGCAGGTTTTGTCATGCCCCGGATGGGTTTAGCAATGCTGGATGCCATGGAGGTTTCTCCGCTTCGTTGGCAAGCTCCGGGTGTCGTTGAGAAATTCGCGGATTTCAGTCTGTTTTGTAATGAACTAAAATTAGAGAGGCAGCGTGCGTCAATAATAGAGATTGAGAAACGGTTGCTGGATTTGCAAATAAGGTTGGAAGATGAGCTGGCTTCAGAACTAAGCTCGGTGATAGGCGCCAGGGGCTCAAAGCGGTCTAGGGAAAAAGGAACTATGTCTTGGATATTGGGAAATTCAGCTCAGTTAAAAGTAAAGAAAGAAAATAGCGGCCCTTGGCCGCTGGCTGAAAATGCTCTGAAGCTGCTGCAAAAGAGTGTCATCAACCCGTTTTTCCTGCACGGCTTAACTGCAGAAGGGTGGTTGAATCTTGCGCCCCATTTCCTGACGGATTTTGATCAAATCCGGCTGGAAGGGGATGAAACCTTAGACGCCTTAGATTGGGTTCTGCGCGAAGCCCAGCAATTAGGACAGCTGATTGAGATCGTTCTGCATCCCCTCAATCCAGATGAAGTAATCGGGATTGCCTTTCCTGAGCGGCATTTAGCAATCTGGCAAGGAAATCCGGAGAACTTGAAAGATCAAGGTTTGGATCGGCCTTTAAGTAATACATTAAAAGAGACCTTGGCGTCTTGGCAAACGAACAGGTCTCAGCTTAAAGGGATTTATATGGAAGCCGTAAATTTTGATCAAGTGGATAGCTATAGGGAAACCTTAACTAATCAAATTTTATGTGATTTACACATCAAAAGTTGATTCTATTTAAGCTTAACTAAATAGGCTCGGATCGACAAGAAATTCTCCAAGGTCAGCCAGCAAATATTCCAGATCGGTTTCCTCAAGGGATAGTCGATCAAGTGCTTCCTGTTGTATAGGATTTAGCAAACTATCCACGCCGCCGCCGATTCCCAGTAAATTGGCCAGCCCATTAGCAACATGAACGACACTGGCAAGTTCAGGATAACTTGGGGCAAGTGAAGGAGAATGGTGGTAAGAAATTGGGGAAACAAGATCTTCCGGCAGAAACCAGCTTCTTGCCAGGAAGCCGCCGACAGCAGCATGGTTATAGCCTATAACTTTTTCCTCAAGTTCAACATAGGAAAGCTTTACCTCCTTTACTTTCTCGACCAGAAAACTGCCTACTTCCTGAACATAAACAGAGATCACCAGTTTTCCGATATCATGAAGCAAACCTGCAGTAAAGGCGGTGTCTCCATAAGGAAGTTTCTTATATTGACAAAGACGTTTGGCGGTCATGGCAGTCAGCATTGAATGCTTCCAGAGGCCCTCTTGTTCGATCTCATAACCTAAAAGATTGGTTTTAAGTAACGGGGCGACGGCAGAAGCCATTGCTAACCCTTGTGTCACCTGAAAACCAAGCATGACGATGGCTTCTTGGAGAGATGAGATTCGCCTTGCATAGCCGTAATACGCAGAGTTAGCTTGTCGTAAGATCCCTGCAGCGAGTGAGGGATCCTGACTGATCACGGTTTCCAGATCTTTTACAGTTGTGTCAGGGTTTTTAGTTAAGGCAATAACCCGTAAAGCAGATGTTGGCAGAGGAGGAAGAGCTTGTACACGCTTTAATACGTGTTCCAATTTAATAGGCAAATAAAAGCCCTCCTTAATAGTTGTGAAGCAGTAAAGAATTTATATACTGCATTTTTTAAGGCGACGAGGGAAAACTAATTTCAAGAATTGCGTGAGAGCCCCGAAAGGAGTGTTGACATGTCAAAGAAGTTGCGATTCTTATTCATCTTTTTTCCTCTATGTCTTAGTTTAACCATAAGTGGCTGTGGTCTACAAGACCTTTTAGGAAAAAATAAAAATAAAACTTCAGCTAAGACTCAGGATCAAACCATTATTGCAGTTTCGCTAAATAATGAGGACCCTAATAAGTTACTTATTTCTAAAGGGATTGAAGATCTGGCCAAGAAAGAAGATGTACAAATAAAGTATATGGACAGCGAATCGGAAAAAGAATCCCCTTTGAAGGACGCCAAGATTCTAATTTATCAAGGGGGAGATACGAGTATTTTACAAAAATCCCAAGCCGAAGAGATACCTGTTTTAGCCTTAACTCAGCTTCCGTCCGGAGTAAAGCCTGAAGGAATAATAATTCCGGACCAAGAAAAAGCCGGTGAGCTTATGGCCCAAACATTGGTAGGTAAAACGAGCGAAGGTCAAGTCATTGTCCTACAGGGAGACCCGAACGAAACCGGCTCTCAAGAACTCTTAGCAGGCAATACGGCAGTTCTGAGCAAGTATCCCAAGCTCATAGTACACACCATCGCTACTCCAAAAGGCTCCGAATCGGTTGCCAGGACAAGCCTGATAGACTTTCTTCAGAAAAATCCGGATACGGTTCAAGGGATTTTGGCTCATAATGAAAAGTTAGCCGTGCAGGCCAGTGAAGTCCTCAAACAAATGCAGCTGGACAAAAAAATAAGTCTGATTGGCGGACAAGCTAGTATCCCATCGTTGGATAGGATGTCCAAGGGCTCTCAAAGCGGGGATATTGATACCGCTCCATATTTGCAGGGGGCTAATGCTTATCAATGGGCGCAGAAGGTTATTAAGAAAGAACCTCTGGAAGTAGAGCATTCACTTACCAGCGAGCAAGGAGAAATACCGGCTAAGGTTGTAGCGGTTAAGGCAGTTACTCCAGCTAATCTGGCGGTCACTCAGAAAAGTTATACGACAACGATGCAAAGCGCAGAGCAAGATAAAAAGAAAAAGGAGCAAGCCTCGGATAAAGGTTCTAAAGAAAAGGAGCAAAGCAAAGACGAAGAAAAAGGGCAGAATGATACAAAGAAGGAAGAGGGACAGTCCGGAGATCAGCAAGGCGGCCTTCCTCAGGGGGTTGAAAAAGTTACGGAACGGGTGAAAACAGAAACAACACGAGATTATCTGGATGCTGAGGGGAAAGTATTAGGCACGGAGAAAACCGTAAATGAACAAGTTAAAACGGTTCCTCCGGAAATGTTAAAGCAACAAGCAGAGCAATCTAAAGACGCTTCGAAAGAACAGGGGGATCAGGCTAAGGATAAAGGGAAAGAAGAGGGAAAATAACGGTTTATTTATAGTACTGGGTGTAAACTAGTTTGAGCACAGTTTAAAAAAGAAATGATATTGCTTAAGCCGAATATATGTTCGGCTTTTTGTTTGTTTTCGTCAGATTACACTTAATAGCTAAGTCTCTTTCGATTTGTATAAGCGCTTGGGTAGATGTAAAATACATTTAGTAGATCGGAGTTTAGCAATTACACTGAGTGATTATACTTATACATAACTCATTTATAATAGCCAGCCATTTTAAGAGATTTTTATTATTGAAAGGAAGAGCGGAGCATGGAATTTCGGATACATGCCCCATACCAACCCGGTGGGGATCAGCCCCAGGCCATTGATGCCTTGGCCGCAGGTCTAAAAAATGGCAGTAACCACCAGACATTGCTGGGAGTTACTGGGTCGGGTAAGACATTTACGATGGCAAATATTATTACCAAGGTGCAAAGGCCAACCCTAATACTGGCCCATAACAAAACCTTGGCTGCCCAACTTTACAGTGAGTTCAAAGAGTACTTTCCTGAGAATGCCGTGGAGTACTTCGTGAGCTACTATGATTATTACCAACCCGAGGCTTATGTTCCTTCGAGTGATACCTTCATCGAAAAAGATGCCTCCATTAATGAGGAAATTGAGAAATTGCGTCACTCCGCAACTGCCGCGCTGCTGGAGCGTCGTGATGTGATTGTAGTAGCCAGCGTTTCCTGTATTTACGGTTTAGGTTCTCCGGAGGATTACCGAGACCTTGTCCTTTCCCTGAGACAGGGACAAGTTATTGATCGTAATGAGATTTTACGTAAGCTGATAGGGATCCAATATGACCGCAATGATATAGCATTTACCCGGGGAACCTTTCGGGTACGTGGAGATATTGTGGAGATTTACCCCGCTTCCTCCAGCGAACGAGTGATTCGTGTCGATATGTTCGGAGATGAAATTGAGCATATCTATGAAATTAATATGCTGACAGGGGAGATCCTGGGGGAACGGTATCATGTCTCCATTTTCCCGAATTCACACTATGTCACTGCTCAAGAAAAGATTATGCTGGCGGCAGAGAATATCGAGATAGAACTCGAAGAACAATTGAAAATCTTGAATTCCGAAAACAAACTTATTGAAGCCCAGCGCCTGGAGCAACGAACCCGCTATGACCTTGAAATGCTTAGAGAAATGGGTTTTTGTAATGGTATTGAAAACTATTCCCGTCACTTGACCTTCCGTGAACCAGGAGAAACTCCTTACACCTTACTTGATTATTTCCCGGAGGATTTTATTCTTTTTGTGGATGAATCCCACGTATCCCTTCCTCAGGTAAGAGGGATGTACGAAGGGGACCGCTCACGAAAGACCACCTTAGTGAACTACGGGTTTCGCCTGCCCTCTGCTCTGGATAACCGGCCCTTGACCTTTGCTGAGTTTGAACGGAAAATTAAACAAAGCGTTTATGTCAGTGCCACGCCAGGACCCTATGAATTGGCACATTGTCCGATGCTTGTCGAGCAGATCATTCGCCCCACGGGGCTATTGGACCCGGAAGTTATTCTCCGTCCGACCAAAGGTCAGATTGATGACTTGTTAGGAGAAATTCGCCAACGGATCGAGAACGATGAACGTGTCCTGGTCACAACCTTAACCAAAAAAATGGCTGAGGATCTGACGGATTACTTTATCAACTTGGATATCAAAGTAAAGTATCTTCATTCGGATATTAAGACTCTTGAACGGGTGGAAATCCTCCGCGAACTTCGCTTGGGCGAGATCGATGTCGTAGTAGGGATTAACCTTTTGCGGGAAGGACTGGATCTGCCGGAGGTTTCTCTCGTGGCGATTCTTGATGCGGATAAAGAAGGGTTTCTTAGATCGGATCGTTCCCTCATTCAGACCATTGGTCGTGCGGCGCGAAATGCCGAAGGTAAAGTTATTATGTATGGAGATAAAATCACTCAGTCGATGCAGAAGGCTCTTAATGAGACAAACCGGCGCCGGGCAATTCAAATGGCTTGGAACGAGAAATCAGGAATTACTCCGCAAACCATCCGCAAGGCTGTATATGCCGGGCCGGAGGCTACGAAAGTGGCCGAGGCGCAAAAGGCTTATGGGAACAAATTACCTCCGGACGAGCTTGCTCAGTTAATTGAGAACTTAGAAGCCGAAATGCGCCTCGCGGCCCGGGACTTAGACTTTGAGCGGGCGGCCGAAATCCGGGATGCTATGATTGATTTAAAAGGAGAAGAAAACAAATACAAAATGACCAGTCAACAAGGAAAAGGCAGGAAAAACACCCGCTATGACCAAAAAGCGCACAGGAAACAAGGCTCTGCCCGAAAACGATGACCAAAAGGAAGGACAGGGATGGTACTCTTAGGGGATTAAACAAAGTACAAGCTAAGCAAGTTAAGAACCGTCTCCGCTTGCATTTATCAGAAGCAAGAAAGTGCAAGTAGAGAGCGGTCCCCAAGCTTAAACATATAATAGCAAGAAATGAGGCAAGACATGACCCAAGATTATCTACGCGTGCGTGGAGCACGTGCCCATAATTTAAAAAACATTGATATTGACATTCCCCGTAATAAACTAGTCGTTATCACGGGGTTGTCCGGCTCGGGAAAATCATCCCTGGCCTTCGATACAATTTATGCTGAGGGACAGCGGCGTTATGTAGAATCACTTTCCGCCTATGCACGGCAGTTCTTGGGTCAAATGGACAAGCCGGACGTAGATTCTATCGAAGGGCTTTCCCCGGCGATTTCTATTGACCAAAAAACGACCAACCGCAACCCCCGCTCCACAGTCGGTACGGCAACTGAGGTCTCAGATTATCTTCGTTTGCTCTATGCAAGGATCGGTCATCCCCATTGCCCAAAGTGTGGTCAAGGGATTACTCAGCAGACAGTTCAACAGATGGTGGACCAATTAATGAGTTTCCCGGAACGGACAAGACTGCAGATATTAGCCCCACTGGTTAAAGGGAAAAAAGGAGAACATCAAAAGGTCTTTGAAGATGCTCGTAAAGCGGGGTATGTTCGGGTGCGGGTTGACGGGGAGGCCCGGGACCTTAGTGAGGAAATCCTGTTGGCAAAAAATAAAAAGCATTCTATTGAAATTGTGATTGATCGCATTTCTCTGAAACCTGAAGTTGCGGAACGTTTGGCGGATTCTTTAGAAACAGCCCTTAAACTTGGAGAGGGAAATGTCATCGCAGATATCATTGATGGAGACGAGCTGCGTTTCAGCGAAAACTTTGCCTGCCCGGATTGCGGGATTGCTCTCGAAGAAATCTCACCGCGTCTTTTTTCCTTCAATAGTCCCTATGGAGCTTGCCCGAAGTGTACAGGATTAGGGGCAAATCTGGTGGTGGATATTGACCTGATCATTCCGGATCGTTCCCTGTCTTTAGAAGCAGGAGCAATAGCGCCCTGGGCCAAGTCCAGCTCAGTTTATTACCCGAAAATGATGCAGGCCGTGGCCCATAACCTTGGTTTCGGGATGGATACTCCGATTCAGGAACTCAATGAGAGCCAGTGGAAGGGGTTGCTCTATGGAACAGAGACCCCCATAACCTTTCAGTATCAAAATATATTTGATCAGGAAAAGACCTACAATACCAATTTTGAAGGACTGATTCCCTTTTTTGATCGCCGTTATCGTGAGTCAACCTCTGATTATGTGCGCTCTGAAATAGAAGGGTATATGAGTGAACATCTTTGCCCGGCATGTCAGGGAAAACGACTAAAACCTGAAGCTTTGGCGGTGAAGGTTGGCGGAATCTCGATTGATGATTTGTCCCGTCTTTCCATTACAGAGGCGATTAGTTTTGTGAATTCTCTTGTGCTTACGCCTAAAGAAGAAACCATTGCCCACCAGATTTTAAAAGAAATCAAAGAACGGCTGGGTTTCTTAATGAATGTAGGACTGGATTACCTGACCATGGCACGTGCCGCAGGCACGCTTTCCGGCGGAGAAGCACAGCGGATTCGCCTGGCAACTCAGATTGGCTCAAGTTTAATGGGTGTCCTATATGTCCTGGATGAACCGAGCATCGGCCTCCACCAACGGGATAATGCCCGGTTGCTGGCAACCCTTAAGCGGTTGCGGGACCTCGGAAATACCCTGATCGTAGTAGAGCATGATGAGGATACGATGGTTGCTGCCGACCATATCATTGATATCGGTCCCGGTGCAGGGGCTCATGGCGGGCGAGTGGTGGCCGAAGGACCGATCGAGGAGATTAAGTCCAATCAGGAATCAGTAACGGGTCAATATTTAAGCGGTGCCAGGCAGATCACTGTACCTAAGGAACGGCGGCAGCCGAATGGTAAGTGGCTCGAAGTGTTGGGCGCCCGGGAAAACAACTTAAAAAATGTCGATGTGCGTATTCCTTTGGGTATGTTTACCTGTGTGACCGGAGTTTCAGGTTCGGGAAAAAGCACATTGGTCAATGAGATTATATTTAAGGGATTAGCGTCTAAATTTGGCCGGGCCCGGGTCCGCCCTGGAGCACACGAGGAGTTAAAGGGACTGGAGCATCTGGAAAAGGTAATTGAGATTGATCAGTCTCCCATAGGACGGACCCCCCGTTCAAACCCTGCAACCTATACGGGCGTTTTTGATTTTATCCGCGAACTTTTCTCGATAACTCCGGAAGCAAAAATGAGGGGGTACAAACAAGGACGGTTTAGCTTTAACGTCAAAGGGGGGCGCTGTGAGGCTTGTAAGGGAGATGGAATCATTAAGATCGAGATGCATTTCCTGCCTGACGTCTATGTGCCCTGCGAAGTTTGTGAGGGAAAACGCTATAACCGGGAGACCTTGGAAGTGCGCTATAAAGGAAAAAACATTTCTCAAGTCCTCGATATGACGGTCGATGAAGCGGTTGATTTCTTCCAGGCAGTCCAAAAGATTGCGCGCAAACTTCAGACCCTTCAAGATGTGGGGCTTGGCTATATACGCCTCGGTCAACCCGCAACCACTTTGTCGGGAGGAGAGGCTCAGCGCATTAAGCTGGCTACAGAATTGAGCCGGCGCAGTACAGGGAAAACAATTTATATTCTCGATGAACCGACTACAGGTTTACACACGGCAGATATTGATAAACTTCTCCAGGTGCTTCACCGCCTAGTGGATGGGGGAGACACCGTTCTCGTCATTGAACATAATCTGGATGTCATCAAAACCGCGGACTGGCTGGTTGACCTCGGTCCTGAGGGCGGCAATCGGGGTGGAGAGGTGCTGATTGCGGGGAGACCGGAGGACATTGCGGATTTTCCGGCCTCTTATACAGGGCAGTATCTAAAACGTTATTTGCTTAACGAATAGGGTTTGAATCAGAGGAGGGGTGAGGGCTTTGACGATTCGTTTAGTAGCTATGGATCTTGATGACACATTGCTGAGGGATGATTGGACAATCTCTCCGCGAGTGGTGGAAGCAATTCAAAAGGCTAAGGCGCAGGGGGTAAAAGTGACGATTGCCACCGGGCGGATGCCTATATCGACACGACCTTATGCCAAGCAATTGGGACTGGATGTTCCAGTGATCACCTATCATGGGGCGATGACTCAGCAGGCTGTCAGCGGAGAAATAATTTTTCGGTGTGTAATTCCCAGCACTCTAGCCTCTGAGATTATTCAGGATGTCAGCCGGCAGGGAATTTATGCTCAGATTTATCTCAAGGATCGAGTGATTACGCAAACATTCAATGAATGGTCACAGGAGTACGCGCGGATCGCCAGTGTTCGAATTGAGGAAGCTGACCTGTCGAAGCTGCTTTCTCAGGAACCGGAAGGGGTGGAGAAAATCCTCTGTATCGCGGCGGAGTCTGATCTGGATAAATTAGCCCCCTTCTTGCGTCAGCATTACGGAAACAAGGTGCATATTACCAAGTCCAAACCCCATTTTCTCGAAATAATCGAAGGCTCTGTGAATAAAGGAGTTGCCTTGGCCGCTTTGGCGGACCGTTTTGGAATTCAGCAGCAAGAGGTAATGGCCATTGGAGATAGCTTCAACGATTTAGAAATGATTCAATATGCCGGCCTTGGGGTAGCCATGGGAAATGCCCGTTCGGAAGTAAAGGAATTAGCGGATATTGTAACTGTCACAAATGAAGAAGACGGAGTGGCGGAGGCTATTGAACGATTTGTGCTAAACATTAATGTTTAAAAAGCTTAAGTGGAGGTAGCTATGAACATCAGAACAGTGCGCGAAACAGCGCGGGAAAAGCTCAAAGGGTTTTGCAGGGTTTGTCCGGAGTGTAATGGCAAGGCCTGTGCCGGGGAAGTTCCAGGTATGGGCGGAATGGGAACGGGGGCATCCTTTAAAAACAATGTGGAGGCATTAGCAGCCTATCGCATTAATCTGAGGACACTGCATAGTGTCAAAAAGCCCGATACAACCCTAAAACTCTTCGGCCTGGAACTGAAAACTCCGATTCTCGGTGCTCCTATTACAGGGAATAACTTTAACATGGGTGGAGCTTTGAATGAAGAAGAATGGGCTGAAGCCGTAATTCAGGGCTGTCTTACTTCAGGCGCCTTAGGATCCACCGGAGATGCGACGGACCCGGCAATGTATAAGGCTGGTGTTGAGGTAGTTGCTAAAGCTCAAGGCCGGGGCATTCCCTTTATGAAGCCCCGTCAATGGGAGGAAGTGGTTAATTATCTGCGGCAAGCTGAGCAAGCAGGAGTTATTGCTGTGGGTATGGATGTCGATGCAGCGGGTCTGGTAACCATCCCGGTCAGTCCCAAGAGTAAAGAGGAACTGAAAGAGATTATCGGCAACACCTCATTGCCGTTTATTGTTAAAGGAGTTATGACCCTGGATGAAGCTGAAATAGCCGTCGAAGCAGGTGCTGCTGCTATTGTCGTTTCTAATCATGGCGGAAGGGTGATTGATCATACGCCAGGAACGGCGGAGGTTTTACCGGAGATAGCTGCGGCGGTGGAGGGACGGATTCCGGTGATCGTTGATGGCGGAATTCGAACGGGGCTTGATGTCCTAAAAATGTTGGCGCTTGGTGCTGATGCTGTTATGGTTGGGAGACCCCTGATCATTGCAGGTTACGGTGGAGGTGCAGAAGGGGTTGCCTTAGCCATAAGGAGAATGACGAACGAATTAAAACAGGCTATGGTCTTAACCGGATGTTCAACGTTGGGGGATATTAGCATGGACGTGTTATTTTAACCGCATGCGTCCGGGATACACTGGCCTGGTAAAGCGGAGCAGTTCAAAATAGAAAGTAAGTCGTTCAAGCTATTGCAGGGGTAGGGGTAATTCATGAATTGCCCCTACCCCTGTAGGTTTTCTTGTTGTTTAGTTAAACGACACACTCTCCGAATAATAAACGAAATAGTCAGAAATACCTATACATATGGTTCCCTCAAACTGGCATAACAATTGCATTAGGGACGTTAAACAGATATACTTAGGACAAAGGGAGTTGTCATTCTTGCGTGTTCTTTTAGTTGCTCTTAATGCAAAATTTGTTCATACTAATTTAGCTCTTCGTTATTTGCGAGAAGGAGTTCGTACGGTTTACCAGGACGTCTTACTTAGGGAATTCAGCATTAACGATCATTTGGATCGGATTGCTGCGGAGATCTACGAAGCTAAGGCGGACGTCGTTGGTTTCTCGTGTTATATTTGGAACTTAAAAGAAGTTATAGCGGTTATCAGGCAGCTTCGCCCGGTCTGCCCGAAGGTACGATTTGTCATAGGGGGCCCTGAGGTATCCTTTGAGGCAGAGGAGTTTCTTCGGGAACATTCAGAGGTAGATGCTCTTGTTATTGGTGAGGGCGAAGAGTCCTTTTTAGAACTGCTGCAGACCTGGCAGGATGGACGTGACCCTGCTCACGTTCCGGGTCTGGCTTGGACAAAGGGCGGAAAAATCATGATTAACCCTGCTCCGGTAAAGGCCCTTAGTTTAAATGATCTGAGCTTCCCTTATGCTGAAGATGAAGACTTTACCGGACGGATTGTCTATGTTGAGACGACCAGGGGATGCCCGTTTAACTGTCAGTACTGCTTGTCCTCAACCTTTCAAGGGGTTCGGTTTTTAGAACCGGAGAGGTTTCGCAAGATATTTTGTCAGTTACTGAAAAATGGTGCCCGTACTATAAAGTTTGTAGATCGAACCTTCAATGCCAATAAGCGGCACGCTCTAAAGATTCTGGACATTGTGAAGGAAGAAAGTATTATACACCCAGATGTTAAGCGGATACGAGTTCACTGCGAAATGGCTGGGGATTTATTTGATGCAGAATGGATGGACTATTTAAAAAGCTATCCTCAGGGACTTATTCAATTGGAAATTGGAGTACAATCGACGTACCAGCCAACCCTCAAAGTCGTTTCCCGACCTCAAAATTTTGAAGAGTGGAAAAAGTTTGTGCCCGAAATGCAGTCATTTGGGATCCCGCTTCACCTTGATTTAATCGCCGGGTTACCTGAGGAAAGCTGGGCAGACTTCCGAACCTCATTCAACGATGTATACGGAGTAAATCCGGATATGCTTCAGTTGGGATTTCTAAAAGTACTTAAAGGATCGGGACTGCGTTTGCAAAGCAATCGTTATGGCCTCCTGTTCAACCCTGATCCGCCCTATACAATTTTAGAAACTAACGTCATGTCACATTGTGGACTGCTCCAATTACACCGCATGGAAGATGTTCTTGATAAATACTATAATTCAGGGAAGTTTACGAACGCTGTACGTGAAGTTCTTAAGCTTTTTCCAACTCCGTTTGATTTTTACCATGGGTTTGCGGAGTTTTGGCAGGAAAAGGGTTGGTTTCACCGTCAATGGCAAGGCAAAGCCCTCTTTGATAAACTGTGGGAATTTCTCGAAAAGGTTCATACTCCTGAAACAAAGGAGGGAACAGACACTGTCTCTTGGAACAGAATCCGTGACGCCCTAAGGTTTGATTATTACATGTGGGAGCGTCCGAATATCATCCCGGACTTTCTCCAGAATGAAGTCAGCTTGAAGGGAGAGGAGAAAGCGGGTCAGTGGAAAGCAAAGCAGGAAATGATCCGCAAGCAGGCTTATTGGGAGACGGTAATTCCCGGGGTCAAGGGTATGGACCGGCGACAGTGGCACCGCAATACAGCTGTTGCTTACTTTACGACAGATATATTACAAGCTGATGGATCAGACAGACCTTGTTGGTATCTTTTTCACTATCAACAAGGGAATGTAAAGGCCTATCGGTATGAAGGCTCATGAATGGAGTGCAGTAAAATGCTAAGCAAAATCCTATGGCGATGCTTTTATATAGCTATTTGTTTTATTGTTGTCACTGGGTGTTCCTCAGCACCACAGACAGGACAACCAGGCGGACCCGCTCCTGCCGTAGTGGATATCTGGCATTCTTTACAGGGTGCAGAGGCAGAGGCCTTACAAGGCCAGATGCAAATGATCACCGAAAATCATCCTGAGGTGATTGTCAAACTAAACTATGTTCCCGAACAAAACTTTGCGGCTTTTTCTTACCAAGCGGAAGCGGGAGGGGAAGGGCCGGAGATCTTTATAGCTTCAAGGGAGATTATTCATCAGCTTTATGGACAAGGGGCATTGGCTCCTGTCGCCTATACCGATGAGGAAGGGTTTCCTGCAGCCTTAGCCTGCTTTCGATTTGGAGAGGTAAGTTATGCTCTTCCTTGGCTGACAGATATTCCTTTGCTGTATTTTAGAACAGATACAGCCGAAGTGCCTGTTAATTTATCAGGTCTGTTCTCGGGCAAAGGGCTGTCCATCCCCGCTGCTGATACCGCCACACTTTCGGCATGGTGGAATGGACAGGGCGGGCGGTTGATGAATAATGGAAATGTAAGCCTAAATGATCCGAACAATGTTGCCTTTCTTCAACAATTGTCGGCTTGGCGGAGTGCCCAGGTCCTGCGTATCGACCCGGCGGCGCTTACTGCGTTTACCAATGGAGAAACCCCTTTTGTTATAGCCGGGGCCAGTGCTGCCAGACACTTAACCCAATTAAATGTTCCTTGGGGGAGCATTCCTCTTTCCGATTTGTTGGCAGGCCAAGGGCAATCCCTTATAGGCAAGACACTGGGAATCGCAAATTCAGCCATTAAAACGACTCCAGATATGAAGGAAGCCATTCAAACCGTTCAAAAAGCACTGCTCACTCCGGAAGCGGAGGGTGCGTTGCTGGAAGCGGGAAGTCTCCTTCCGGCAAATATGAGTTATTATAAACGTCCGGAAGCCCAGAAAGGGGTCTTTCCTCAGGCGAACATGGCCCTTGCTAAAGCTTGGGTGTTGGAAGGGAATGCGCCGGAGTGGAAATTAATTGCTATACAGGATTCGGCATGGACAAATGTACTGGCAGGGAATGCAACTCCTGAAGATGAGTTAAACACTGCCCAGGAGCAAGCCGAAAAAGCCATATTGGTCAAGAGTCAGCCATAATATAGAGGAGGAGGTGAAAAAAATGAATAAACAAGGATTAGAACTCATTGTTATCACAGGATTATCCGGAGCCGGAAGAACTCAGGCCATGCAAAGTCTGGAAGATCAAGGTTTTTTCTGTGTCGATAATTTACCCCCTACGTTCCTGGTCAAATTCGCCGAACTTTGTGCCCAGTCTCGAGGAAAGGTCTCCAAAGCAGCGATTGTTTGTGATTTGCGTGGGGGAGAATTCTTTTCTTCTCTGAGTGAAGCCTTAAGCAATTTAGAGAAAGAGGGTTTCCGCCTGGAAGTGCTCTTTCTCGATGCTTCAGATGAAACCTTAATCCGTCGTTATAAAGAATCCCGGCGCAGGCACCCCCTTTCCCCTCATGGGCGTGTCTTAGACGGAATTCAGGCCGAACGCCAGCAGTTGGAGGAGCTGAGGTCCCGAGCGGACAGCATTATAGACACCTCTAACTTAAGTTCACAACAACTTCGCAGCCAAGTAGCGGGGCTTTTTTGCAAATCCCAGGGTTTGGGACAAATGGCGGTTTCTGTAGTATCCTTTGGCTTTAAATATGGAATACCGATGGATGCCGATCTGGTTATGGATGTGCGGTTTCTTCCCAATCCATTTTACGTAGAGGCATTACGTCCTTTAACCGGAGAGAATGAATTAGTTCGGGAATATGTCTTTGGGAATCAAATGGCTCAGGATTTTATGGAAAAATACTTGGATTTACTGGAGTATATTCTTCCTAATTATATTAAAGAGGGAAAAACTCACTTGGTCATTGGAATTGGTTGTACGGGAGGGCAGCATCGTTCCGTAGCCATTGCGGAAAAGGTCGGAAACTTTTTAAAGCAACAGAATTACGCCATTACGGTTAAACACCGGGACGCCACAAAAAACCAAAAGCGTGGAATAGCGCAATGAACCCAAAAAGGTACGAAGTAATACTTCGCTATCTGAAATGGCTTTATCCTGATTTAAAAGTGAAACGCTGGTTTTTGCTGGCAGTTCTGGGGATTTTCCTTTTCGCAACGGGTTTTTCGGTTATGAATGATGGTGTGGCGATTGGTTACGTGGAGTTACAATTCCGGGAGGTTATTTATCGGTTGACGGGAAGCACGCGGCATATAACCGTGCCCACGGGTGCCATCATCAGTGCCTTGGGGATCTTCGCAATTATACTTGGATTTAAACGCATGCTTTATTCGATCATATCGTCTGTGCTTCCCGAAAATGAAGTAAAAATTGTTGATAGAATTTATTCTCGCCATCATCTGCGCAGAGGACCGAAGATTGTGGTGGTTGGCGGCGGGACTGGGCTTTCTGCCCTTCTGCGGGGGCTAAAGCAATATACCTGTAACCTTACTGCTATTGTTACAGTAACCGATGATGGGGGAAGTTCGGGGAAGCTGCGGGATGAATTAGGCATACAACCCCCGGGGGACGTGCGCAATTGTCTGGTTGCTTTGGCAGAGACAGATCAGATTATGGACACCCTTTTCTCTTATCGCTTTGAAAGCGGTGCCCTCAAGGGACATAGTTTAGGAAATTTGCTTTTGGCAGGACTAACTGACACCTTTGGGGATTTTCAAAAAGGAATTGAACAGGTCAGTAAAGTATTTGCTCTTCGTGGGAAGGTCTTCCCCACTACCTTGGATCAAGTAGTTCTGATGGCCGATTTGGAAGATGGCACCCGTGTCATTGGAGAAACCTCGGTTCGGGCCACGAAGGGGAAAATTGACAAAGTCTATCTGGAACCCAGTGATTGTACTCCTTTACCTGATGCTATACAGGCAATTGAAGAAGCGGACCTTGTTGTTTTGGGGCCGGGAAGCCTCTACACAAGTGTTTTGCCGAATCTATTAGTTCTGGGTCTCAGGGAAAAAATCCGAGAAGCAAGCGCTCCGGTTGTTTATGTATGTAATGTTATGACAGAAAAAGGAGAAACGGATGGCTATAAGGTCTCGGACCACCTGCAGGCTATTTTAGATCACTGCGGTGAAGGCTTTGTCGATGCAGTACTGGCCTCTCGCGGAGAGATTACTGAGCCGCTTTTAAAACGTTACAGTCAGGAAGAAGCCGTTCCGGTTGTCTCTGATCCTAAAGTAGTTCAGCATCTGGGTGTCAAATATTTTGAAGCAAATTTAGTCCAAGAGGGGAATGTAGTGCGCCACGATTCGGACCGCCTGGCGAAGGAACTCATTCGTTTGCTCTTTCGTTTAAAACCGATTGGAGAGCGTATTGCTCTGGTCGATGCTTATTTGCTCACTCGCAAGCTCCGAAAAAATCCTTAAACAATTCTATAATTATTCAGTATTACCTTCTGATTTAACCGAACTCATCTAAGGGTTAAAAAATGTTCGATGCGTAACGCTTGATTTGCGTATTCGAACCTCGTGCCTCGTGCATCGAGCCTCGATATAGAAAGGAGGCTGGAGAATTGTCCTTTAGTGCTGTTACAAAAGAAGAGCTTGCTCGCTTAGGCGACCAGAAATCTTGTTGTGATTTGGCGGAACTCGCAGCTTTGGTTCGAATGGATGGAACACTTCAAATTAGTGCAAATCAACAGTACACCTTGAATGTGATTACGGAGAGTGCACCAGTGGCCCGCAAGATTTATCGATTGGCCAAGGATGTGTTAAAGCGTCGGGTAGATATTGTGGTTCGACGCAAACTGAGACTGCGTAAAAACAATTCATATTTAGTCAGAATCCATCCCCGCGGAATCGAAGACTTGCAGAACCTGGGTTTAGTTGATGCTAAAGGCCAGATTTATCCGGGAATTGATCCGGGGCTAATCAAAAGGCGTTGTAATCAAAAGGCCTATTTGCGAGGAGCTTTTTTAGCCGGAGGTTCGATAAGCAATCCGGAAGGCACCTATCATCTTGAGATTGTCAGTAATGATGAGCAGCATGCCAAAGCACTATGTCGATTAGTCAATCGGTTCAAATTAGGGGCCAAAGTAAGTATGCGTAAGCATTGGTATGTGATATATCTTAAAGAGAGTGAACAGATTGTGGCTTTTCTTGGCTTCATTGGTGCCCATCACGCCCTATTGGAATTTGAAAACGTTCGGGTTCTAAAAGATGTTCGTAATCAGGTAAATCGCCTTGTTAATTGTGAGACTGCTAATCTTGATAAAATTGTTGATGCTGCCGTCCGTCAGTTAGAGAACATTCAATTTATCGCAGATACTATTGGACTTCAGTCATTGCCGCCGCCGCTGCGTGAGATAGCAGAATTGCGTCTTGAGTATTCCGAAGCCAGCTTGAAGGAATTGGGAGAAATGTTGAAACCTAAGGTTGGAAAGTCGGGCGTCAATCATCGAATGAGAAAGATTGATGAGTTGGCAGAGCGAATCAGAAATCAAAAGAAAGTAACTTAAGTGAATCGTTTTATTCTAAACCCAATAGGGAACACTCAATTAGGAAGTATGTCTGGAAATGGATACTACGGCTGGGAAGGATAGCGTAAAATTGAGTATAGGGGGGAATTAGGTGCGGTTAGGTTACGGTCTGAGTCTTGAGCAAACCCAAAAACTCATTATGACTCCAGAATTGCGCCAAGCAATTACGATTTTACAGTTGTCCGCACTTGACCTTTCCACGTATGTAGAGGAACAGCTTTTAGAAAATCCTTTACTGGAAAATTTAGAAGAAAGTACGGAGATTAAGGGGGAAGCAGAGCCCCCTGCAGCAGAGGTGAGTTCCGCCGATGAAAAATGGGAAGTGGATTGGCAGGACTATTTCCATGATCAAGATGAAAATAGAGTCCGCCAGGAACGAGTAACAACAGACGATAAACAGCGGTTTGATCCCTTTATTACCGCAGCACCAACGCTTTTGGAGCATTTACTGGAACAACTTCATGTCCAAAAGCTCACAGCTTCATTAGATATTGCGGAATACATTGTTGGGAATTTGAATGACAAAGGATATCTCACCTTAGCATTAGATGATATTGCTCGTGAAATGAATGTCCGGCTTGCAAAGGTCGAGGAAGCGTTGACCGTTGTCCAGAGTCTCGATCCCCTGGGTGTAGGGGCTCGCAATTTAGAGGAATGTTTGTATTTGCAATTGCCGCTCATTCCAGACTATCCTCCTGAGTTGCCGGAGTTCCTAAAGCATCTTGAAGACTTGGCAGCAGGACGTTTACAACGAATTGCTCAAGCTTTGAAAATTTCATTAAGCCGAGTTCAGGAACTGGCTGATTTAGTACGAAAGCTCGACCCCAAACCCGGCCTGCGTTTTTCAGGTCCGGGGGAAGTACGTTATATAGTACCGGATGTAGTGATTGAAGAGATCGAAGGAGAATTCATCATCCTCGTTAATGATATTACGGTCCCTCGCTTAGGGGTTAACAAGACATACCGTGATGCCCTGAGTCAGGATGAGGGAACGGATACTCGTAAATTCGTTGAACAGAAGTTAAACGCCGCAGCTTGGCTTATCCGCAGTATTGAGCAGCGACGTCTGACGCTTTATAAAGTTGCCGATGCTATTGTGAAGTGGCAAACGGATTTTCTTCGCAATGGAATTCGTCATCTGAGACCGCTTACGTTAAGAGATATCGCAGAGGAAATCGGAGTTCATGAGTCCACAGTCAGCCGGGCGACGGCTCACAAATACGTCCAGACTCCGCGGGGGATTTTTGAATTTAAATTCTTCTTTGCCAATAGTATGGGCCGCGGGCATCAAAATGACTCAGGAGTCACTACAGATGTCATTAAAGTTGTCCTTCGGGATATTATTGCCTCAGAAAATCCGCGAAGCCCCTATTCCGATCAGAAATTAGCTGATCTGCTCAAGGCAAGAGGGATGGAGATCTCCAGGCGGACAGTTGCCAAGTACCGCGATGAACTAGGAATTCCCTCGACGTCAGTCAGGAAGAGGTATTAAGGGCGGAAAAGAGTGTTATACAAACAAACGATGGGTGCAGGAAGATTGATCTTCCTGCACCCATCGTTTATTGCGCAAAAAATAGTTTCGCTAAGGTTGAGTTGCTCAAATGTTCCAAATTAGTTACAGCCACAATCAGGGTCTTAGGTCAGAGTATGGAAAGCAGTTGTATAAAAATATTCCTTCTTCGCAGAATAAAGGGAATTGGCACACTATTGACAACTTTACATTCAAATGCTATGCTTATGCACAGATAGTGTGCAAATGCACACGATGATTATTCCATAGAAGTTTAAGATGTTGAGGTGAATGGGCAATGGATTTTTTGTTAAAAGTAGCGAGATTATATTATGAAGAGCATATGAATCAGCAGGAAATCGCGAAACATCTCAATATTTCGCGGGTTAAAGTTTACAGAATGCTGATGAAGGCTCGGGAGGAAGGAATCGTAAAAATTGAATTGCATGCACCTCCCCAGGATTTCAGTGAACTCGAAATAAAGTTAGAGAGAAATTTCGGGCTAAAGCAATGCATTATTCTGCCAACCTCAGATTCTATGGAGATTTTATACAGTGGGTTTGGGAATGCACTAAATTCGGTCATCGATAGATACTTTAAGAAAGGAATGAAAATAGGCGTTGGCTGGGGACGGACGATTAAAGGTACCGTAGAAAAAATGACGGCCACTCAAGAATACAGCATGAAGATTTTCCCGGCAATTGGCGGATCCGGTCTGATTTCCAATGATATTCATGCTAATGCTATTGTATCCTCACTCAGCAGCAAATTAGGTGCCACCGGGTATATCTTAAATTGTCCGGCTATCCTCGATTCTCAAGCCAGCAAAGAGATCTTTTTAAAAGAAAGCATTATCAAAAAGATCGTTGACCAATTTGAAAGTTTGGATTTAGTAATAGTACCTATTGGCTACATAGATTCCGATATAACGATCTATAAAACAAAGGAAATTACGGTTGAAGATATAGACTACTTAAAGAGTTTAGGTGTTGTGGGGGATATCAATTCCAACTTCATAGATGTTAATGGAAACCTGGTACCAAACAAAATTCAGGATCGAATCATTAATGTCAGCATAGAGTCCCTTAAGAAAATTAAAAATACGGTGGCAATCTGCAATGGTGAAAAAAAGATTTGTGCAACCCGGGCTGCTCTGAAGAGTGGGGTGATTAACACTCTGATAACGGATACTAGTATCGCTAAGAAATTGTTATTACCGTAAACCTTAGGTCTCCGTAGTTTAAAAAGTGCAAAAGTTAATTTAATTTAGAGAAAAGATTCTCGAAATAAAAATTTAGGGGGTTTTTGCAAATGAGCGGACATTTAACCTTAGGAATCGATATCGGAACAACCAATGTAAAGGCTTGTATTCTTGATACAAGGACGAATACTGTAGTTGCTTCAGGCTTTCAAGAACACCCGCTGTTCCTGCCAAAACCAGGGTATGCCGAACAAGAAGGAGATAATTATTGGAAAGCAGTGGTAGCAGCCATCAAGCAATGCCTTGAGCAAGGTCCTTATGCAGAAAATATAGCCGCCGTTGGTATCTCGGGATTAGTGGGTGTTACCTTGCCAATCAGTGAGGACGGAAGACCTATTCGCCCTGGCATGATCTGGATGGATTCCAGATCAGAAGCCGAGTGCCAGGAAATTCGTACTAAAGTTGGCGAGGATAAGATCAATTTCAATAACGGAAACAGAATCGCTCCCTGGTTTATTGAACCAAAAGCTCTTTGGATGAAAAACCATGAACCGGAACTATTTGAGAAAACTTATAAATTCTTATCTCCGGCCGGTTATTGCACATATAAGTTATGCGGCGAATTTACAATTAACACGGGAGATGCGGGACTCTTTTATCCTTACGATTATCAGAATGAACGATGGAATCCGGAAATAGCCCATGCTATCGGGATTCCAATCGAGAAATATCCCAAGATTTATCGTTCTTATGAGGTAGTCGGAGAGGTCACCTCTGCAGCCGCCTCAGAAACAGGACTTAAAAAGGGAACTCTGTTAGTGGCAGGTGGAACCGATATAAGTTCGGCTGCATTGGGGAGTGGGGTTACGGTTGCCGGACAGGCATTCTACTCTATGGGAACAGGATCTAACCTGGGCATTATTATCCCTACTGAACAGAGAGTACATGAGTATAGAATCTTAAAATGGCCTCACGTTATACCAGGTTTAACCATGTTTGATGGTCCAATGGCTTTCACCGGCGCTTCCCTTAAGTGGTTTGCAGACATGTTTGGCGATGACGAGAGATTAATTGCCAACCGGGCGGGCATCAATGAATATGACTTGCTGACCAAGCAGGCAGATAGGGTTAGCCCAGGTGCAGATGGTCAGCTCTTCCTGCCCTTCTTAGGAAATACCTTATCCCCTAACTGGAATTCAAATGCCAAGGGCGTCTTTTTCGGGACAACCCTTAGAACAACGCGGGCCCATATGATCAGGGCAATCATTGAAGGCATCGCCTTCGATCTTTACTCAAACGTAAAAATCGCCATCGGAGCCGGGGTGAAAATCGATAAGCTGATCTTAAATGGCGGACCAACCAAAAGTGCTTTTTGGAATCAGATAACAGCAAACGTCATCAACATTCCTTTAGAAACAACGAACATAAATGAAGCGGCTCCCCTGGGAGATGCAATTCTGGCAGCCAAAGGAGCAGGAATTTATGATAATATTATCGATCCGCTCAAGGACATTGTTAAAACCACAGGCACTATAGAACCGGATCAAAAAATCCACGAAATGTATGAAGAGTTCTTTGCCATAAGGCAGCGTGTTTATCAAAATCTGACCAAAGAGATGGATGATCTTCACGCGCTTTTATACAAGTATCATGTTCAATAACGATTAAATTCGAAAATCAACTAGCTTGGAGGATATCAACATGAATGCCAAAGAACGAGTTCTAATGTCACTCAATCATCAAGAACCGGACCGGTGCCCGATAAATTTTAGAGCCACGGATAAAGTTATTGCTGACGTATGTAACTATTACAAAAAGGATTATTATGAATTGCTTGATTATTTAAACGTTGATTTTCGGGAGGTTATTCCGGATTATATCGGACCAGCACTCAAAAAATTGGACGATGGGACTGAACTGGATATTTGGGGGGTTGGTCGCCGGGAGCTGATTACGGAAATAAGTCGGGATGTCTATGTTAATTATTCACCCTTCAGTGACGTTGATAAGGTTGAAGAGGTTAGAAATCACAAATGGCCGACTGTCGATTTGTATGATTTTAGCCAGATAGAAAGTAAGTGTTATCAATTTGAAGGGTATGCGATTTCCACTCCAGGAATACACGCTGAAGGATACCATGGTGTATTTCACTTGCTGACCTATTTATTTGGCATGGAAAAAACCATGATAAATTTAGCGTTAAATGAAGAGCTGATGTTAGAAACAATCAACCATATAACTAAGTTTTTAGTTGACTATTATGAAAAGATGCTCCAACAAGCCAACGGGAAGATTGACTTTTTATTTTATAAAGATGATTTCGGAACCCAAAACAGTCTTTTAATTAGCAGAAACATGTTTCTTAAATTTTTTGCCCCCAGTTTAAAACAACTAACTGAGCTCGCCGACAGATATGGTGCTACCTTGATTTTACATTCGTGCGGCAGCGTCATTAGCTTGATTCCGGATTTCATTGATTTAGGTGTTAAAGTTTTGGATCCGATCCAAACGTCTGCCAAAGATATGGACATCAAGATATTGAAAGAACGGTTCGGGGATAAATTAACCTTTCATGGTGCGATAGATACTCAAATGGATTTACCCAAGAGCAGTTCGGCAGAGATAAGAGAACTGGTGAAGAAAACGATCGATGTTTTGGGCAAAGGGGGAGGGTATTTCTTTAGTCCTTCACATAGGATTCAGCAAGATACTCCTTTGGAAAACATTATTGCTATGTATGAAACAGTGAACAACTATTGATTTGATCGAATGAGACGCCAAAGCCTGGAAGCTGCAGCATTAAACTATGGATCTTGCGCGGAATCAAATCCGAAATATTTTAGTAGGAAAGATGTGAAGAAAGGGGCGTGGTAAGAGCAGAGAGAGTTCTCTTTCGTCACAGAATGTTCCTTTTATGAGAAGGACTTTGGCGAAAGTCTTGGTGTTCAGGTTTAGCTGAACAAGTTACTAGGCTCAGTGATTCTTAGGAAATTAAAGGGGGGGCGTTAAAATGAGAAAAAAGGTTCTTTCAATGGCTTTAATTGCAGCGCTGATGATTGTGACAATGTTCTCTGTGGCAGGCTGCGGGCAAAAAAGCAGCTCTGGAGATGCTGACAAAGGGAATGGCCAAACATCGGAACAACTTGCTTCATCAGGGAATGAAAAAATTGATCAGCTGTATAAGGAAGTCGCCAATCTTCAAGGAGAGGAAGCTCTTAAGTTTTTCGAAGGGCTTAAAAGCAAAGGACTGAACGATGCGGAAATATTGAAGTTCTTTATAGATCTTCCTTTATCCCAGGCCAATAAGCAGATTGCCCAAATCTATAAAGATGAGGGCTTCGAAATGTACAGCAAATCCTACCCTAAAGGCGAAACCTATCAGGATTTTGAGTGGACAAAAGGTTCGGGGACTAAAATTACGGGACCATTCAGTAAAAATGACTTAAAATTAGCATTCACTGATTATATACCCCTTCCTGAAGGACCGGTCGGGGATGCCAATAAGAAATACAATATTGGAGTTGTGTTTCACGGCTTCAGTCATCCGTGGCTGATAAACTGGGCGGATTCCGCCAAATGGGAGGCCGATAAACATTCCAATGTTCAATTAAACGTACAAGATGCAGAGTTTGACAACAATAAATGGGCGTCAATTATGGACACCTTTATTGCTCAAAAAGTAGACGGTATCCTTGTTTGGCCAATGGTTGAGGCCCCTACAGGACCTCCGGTTACCAGGGCTTTGGAAGCAGGCATTCCTGTGGTAAGCGTTGATAGAACCACTGGTTCTAAAGATATCACGTCCAGAATTACCGGCAACTTTCCGGCCAATGGAGCCCAAGCAGGCATGTATGCTGTATGGAAATTAGCCCAAGAAGGGGACTTAAATGCCAAAGCAATCATGCTCAGGAAACCATTGGGGAGTACTGCTGATGCCGTAAGAACCGGCCATTTCTTAAAAGTGTTAAGTTATTTCCCCGGCATCGAAATTCTCAAGTCCTATCATGACACGGATTCCAGAGAAGAAGCCTTTACCAACGCCCAGTCCGCACTTCAAGCATTCCCTGACGTTGATATGTTCTTTGGAACCGGAGATCATGAAGCTCTTGCGGCTCTAGAGGCGGCCAAGATGGCCAACAGACTCAACAGCAGAAAAGATGGTAAGAAGATAATCTTCTTAAGCATCGACGATTCTAAAGAAGCTGTAACCCAAGTCAAAGATGGATTATTTGAAGTGAATACACCCTACACTCCGCTGATCGCAGATATTGGTATGCGGGTACTCCTTAACATTGTCTCCAAAACAGGGGAAATGCCTCAAGATGTAATTACCCCCAATATTCCAATGGTTACGCAAAAAGGTGATGTTATCTTCGGAATGCAGACCCAAACACCCGAACAATGGTATGAGTATACCTTTGGGCCCGCTCTTAAATAAACATTGACCATCTCGTACCTTCTCTGCTGACTTGCGGAGAAGGTACGACAATCCATCGGGTAAACTAACCCGTTTCCGACAGATACAGGAATTACTTATAAATATTCATTTATTCGCTTTATTTCATACGAAAATAAGGAGAGTCAATATGACTAGTAATACTGCTTCAATTAAGGGGAGAACTGGAACTGGGGCAAAGTTGATCATTGATAATATGCTAATCATAATTCTGATATTCGAGTTGATGATAGGCGCAGTTCTTTCACCAGTCTTCTTAGGAAAAACGAATATTGAGGGTATTTTGATCAATATCACAATTTATGGTTTGTTGGCGATCGGACAGTCATTGGTGATGCTCGTTAAAGAAATTGATTTGTCCTTAGGAGCCTTAATGGCCTTTGCTCCGATAGCGGCCATAGCGCTGACTAAAAAGATTTTAGCGGTTTCCGGCTCTGACGTAATCGTGGGCGGAAATTACGTAGTAGACGGACTGCACCTTATCGTTTTATTCGTCCTGGTTATCAGTGCCTTGATAGGAGTATTAAACGGAATCATTAGTGTAAAAGCCCAAGTTCCTTCATTAATAGTCACCTTAGGCATGTTATACGTGCTGAGCGGTTTATCCTACATTCTTTCAGGCGGGTATTCACTTTATCTTACTAATTTGGAAGGTGCAAAATGGCTGGGGAGCAGCAAGCTTGCCAGTTTACCCGTAAATTTTCTTTTGTTTTTAGTGGTCGGGGTATTAGTAATATTTGTTCTGAAGTATACGAAAGTCGGGCATAGGATTTATTCCACAGGGGGTAATGAAAAAGCTGCCACTTACTCCGGCATTAATGCAAAGTTCTGGAAGGTGACTGCTTTTGGATTAAGCGGATTATGTGCGGGCATCTCTGCACTGGTATATAGTTCTCGTTTGGAATCGGTGGAGACAACTCAAGGGAGCGGCTACGAATTAATAGCCATAGCGATCGCGGTCATTGGGGGTATAACCTTGGAAGGCGGCAAGGGTAAGATCTTCAATACAATTATCGCCAGCGCTATTCTATGTATCATGTTGAACATATTGTCACTGATAGGCTTAGTAGCCTGGTATAAAACCATCGTGATCGGGTTGATTATTATTGGGGCGGCATCCCAGCGTGTTTTTTCACGCAAATAGGAATGATTACCCCTGGTCGATAAGGAAGGTGAACGATAGTTATGCAGAAGCCTTTATTATTTCTGAAAAGCATTCACAAAGAATTCCCGGGAGTTAAGGCTTTAAGAGGCGTAGACTTTACCCTTGAGAAGGGGCAGATTGTATCCTTGGTAGGGACGAACGGGGCGGGCAAGTCAACATTATCCAGCATTATTGCAGGTATTTGCACTCCTGATCAGGGGGAAGTTTTTATAGAAGGCAACAAAGTCACCATATCTGACCCGAATGTTGCGGAAGAACTAGGTATAGGAATTGTGCATCAGGAACCGACCTTGGTGCCTAACATGACCGTTGTGGAAAACATATTTCTTAATAAAGAAATTACCCGCAAAGGGATTGTTTTAGACAAAGAGAAAATGAAGCAAGAAAGTTTAAAGGTACTGGAGTTTTTGGGCTTTCAGATTGACGTTGATAAAAAGGTTGAAGATTTATCCTTAGTCGAAAAGGAAGTTGTGGAAATTGCCAAGGCCATGTTTCTTAAACCGAAAATTTTGATCCTTGATGAAGTCACTGCCCCGTTGAATAAGAGCGAAGTCGATCATCTTTTTAAAATAATGAAGGACCTGAAAGCCAATGGGATGGGCATTATATTTATCGGACATAAACTCCAGGAAATAATCGAGATATCGGACTCTATCGTGGTGTTTAGAGATGGCAAAAACGTTGGTGAACTTATGCCAACCGGGGAGTTGTCGGAAAAAGAGATCATTGCCTTAATGTTAGGAGTAACTCTTAATGAGGATCTGGGGACAGGTGAACAAGATCCCGAATTCGAACAGGGACAAGAGGTTTTGAATCTGGTTAACCTTACAAAGCATGGGATCTACAAGGACATAAGTTTCAAACTTAATAAAGGTGAACTCGTTGGATTTGCAGGCCTGAAAGGATCTGGAATTACGGAGCTGCTGCTGTCAATCCAAGGAATTGACACATTTGATGAGGGTGAAATGTATGTAAAAAGTAAACGAGTTAAATTTAAGAATCCCAAGGATGGCATAGACTCAGGAATAGGGATGATTACCAATGACCGGCAAAAGGAGGGGCTGGCTTTAACCCTTGATGTTAAAGAAAATATTGCAGTAAGCTCTCTTGAATATATATGCAATAAATTAAAGCTTATTGATACGAAAACATTAAAGGAAAATGCCCAAAAATATGTTAAGGCCCTGTCGATTAAAACCCCGACCATCCATCAATTTGTCCAAAATTTATCCGGAGGTAATCAGCAAAAGATAGTCATTGCCAAATGGCTCTTAAGAGATTTAGATATTATCCTTGTGGATGAGCCAACCCGGGGAGTCGATGTAAAAGCAAAAAATGAAATCTATAAACTGCTTATTAATGAAAAGAATAACGGGAAGAGTTTATTAGTGGCCTCCCCGGAGATAAGAGAACTCTTAAGCATCTGTGATAAAATTCTCATCGTTATTAATGGCAGTATTGTTTCCGAAGTGCGGAGAAACACCAGAGAGTTTAATGAAGAAGATATCCTTAACATTATTCACTCGGCCGATCATCATTAACCTACTGCTTGAATAATACGTTGATCGAATAGCGGGAAAGGGGTTATGACATGGAAAACATGGTGATAACCAATGACATTAACAAAGCAAGTTTATGGAAAGCAATTTTAAAGAATCATAACTTTATTTTATTGGCGATTCTAGCCGGGTTAATGATTATTGGAGGCTTTTTTGTCCCAGCACTCGTACAAAAAGATAATCTGCTCAATGTCTTAAGGTTAGCGGCCATCGTGGGATTGGCGGCCATTGGGTCAACCGTGGTTTTATTAGTCGGAGAGATCGATTTATCCATCGGTTCTATCATGTCTCTATCTCTGGTAACCGGCGGGCTGATGGTCGGATATGGATCGGGACCGGCATTAGTTGTTACCTGCCTTACGGGAGTACTGCTTGGAATCATTAATGGATTGCTGGTAACCAGGTTGAAGATTAACTCATTAATGGTAACCTTGGGAACTATGTCAATTTTCGGAGGGCTTGCCAACGTAGTTACCCGAGGACAATCAATCTTTCTTTATGACCTGCCTTTCTACTTATGGCTGGGACGGGGCCAAATCGCAGGTATACCTGTTCCAATCATTCTATTTCTTTTGGTTGGAATGGTACTTTCCATATTCTTGATGTTCACCAAAACCGGAAAGGAAATCTATTTCACGGGCGGCAATAAACGAGCTGCCTGGATATCGGGTATTAATATCAACAAAATTAAGCTGATGGCTTACGGAGTGGCGGGTTTAACAGCTGCCATGGCGGGACCGCTGTTAAGCAGTCAGACGAATCGGATAACGCCTATCCAGGGAACAGGCTTTGAATTGTCCGCCATTGCGGTA
The DNA here is from genome assembly GCF_000244895.1 of Desulfosporosinus youngiae DSM 17734. Taxonomy (NCBI): domain Bacteria; kingdom Bacillati; phylum Bacillota; class Clostridia; order Eubacteriales; family Desulfitobacteriaceae; genus Desulfosporosinus; species Desulfosporosinus youngiae. The sequence goes on along the minus strand of NZ_CM001441.1, from coordinate 5,481,211 downwards.
GCAGTGCTGGGCGGCACCTCTCTTATCGGCGGAAAAGGAACGATTATCGGAACTGTACTTGGAGCAATCATGTTCCAGCTATTATTGAATGTTCTAACGTTGTCTGGTGTGGGTACTTACATGGAGCAGGTTCTTAAAGGGTTCTTGCTAATCGTCATAGTAGTGGTTTATCAGGTTATCGACAAACCAAGAAGATAACGTTTTACCCCTTCTTTCGGCTAGCTTGGAAATATCAATTCTATCATCAGGAGGAATAATATGGAGATCTTAGACGGAATCAGAGATGCAGTTGTTGCAGGTGACGCACTTGAAACCAAGGAATTGTGCCAAAGGGCTATAGAAGAAGGATGCAGTGCTTCTCAAATTCTTGAAGAAGGACTTATCGCCGGAATGAATGTCATTGGCCCCAGGTTTAAAAATAACGAAGTTTTCGTGCCTGAGGTTCTTATAGCAGCGCGGGCGATGCACTCGGGTATGGATGTCATCAAAACTCTAATAGTGAGTTCCGATGTTAAAGAAAAGGGCACCATTGTTATCGGAACAGTCAAAGGTGATCTGCACGATATTGGCAAAAACCTGGTAGTTATCATGCTTGAAGGATCAGGGTATAAGGTGATTGATCTGGGTGTAGATCTTGCAGCAGAAAAGTTTGTGGAAGCAGTTGAACAATACCAGCCGCAAATCGTTGGCTTATCAGCTTTGCTGACCACGACAATGGGGCAAATGAAAAATACTGTTGACACTTTGCGCACACTGAAATTAAAGCCAAAGATTATGGTTGGCGGTGCTCCGGTTTCTCAGGAGTTTTGTGATCAAATCGGTGCCGATGCTTACGCTGCGGATGCAGCAAGTGCTGTTGAAATCGCCAATGCTTTGATAGCGTCTGACTAAAGTACTGCTGTACGGCTGGAAGAATTCAAGAGGCCGCCAGAGATCTCGGCCAACATGGGATTATTAGCCGGGATGGATTGGCGGCTTTTGATATTTGGGGGAGATAAAATGGTCGACTATTGGGCGGAAGTGATCATTATCGGAGGAGGAGCAACCGGGGTCGGGCTTCTGCGTGATTTGAGCATGCGTGGTGTGACTGCGCTGTTGTTGGAACAGGGGGATCTGGCCCATGGGACAAGTTCCCGCTTTCATGGACTTTTGCATAGCGGCGCCCGTTATGCAGCTAAGGACCCTTTGTCCGCTGCGGAATGTGCTGTGGAGAATAGTATTCTGAAACGGATAGCGCCAAGTTGTATTGTCGAATGTGGTGGCTGGTTCGTTCAAATGGCTGAGGATGATCCGGAGTACACAGAAAATTGGCTGCAAAAATGCGCAGAAGCCTCCATTGACCTGCGGGAGATTCCCTTACAGGATGCCTATGCTCAGGAGCCTCTTTTAAGACGGGATGCTGTGCGGGTCTTTGAAGTGCCGGATGCAGCAGTGGATGGGTTTAAATTAGTGTGGGCCAATGCCCATTCGGCGGCTGCTTATGGCGGGGTCTATAAAACCTATCATCAGGTCGAAAAGCTGGTCCGGGAAGGAAATCGTATCACGGGTGTGTGCGGACGATTAGTGCGGACAGGGGAACCCTTTAAAGCAATGTCTGCCGTGGTGGTGAATGCTGCCGGAGCATGGGCGCCGGAGTTAGCGGCTACAGTTGGAGTGACCCTGGATGTCGTGGCTGATAAGGGGACATTGCTGGCTTTTAACCAGAGGTTGTTCCAGAGGGTTATTAACCGGCTGCGTGCGCCTGGAGATGGGGATATATTTGTTCCTCACGAAAGTATTACTGTCTTCGGGACAACATCGCAGTCCGTTAACTCCCCGGGGGATAATGTGCCTGCCGTGGCTGATGTAGAGAAACTTATGAAGTTGGGCGAAGGTTTATTGCCTGAAATAGAACGCTTCCGGGTCATTCGGGCCTTTGCCGGAGTGCGGCCTTTGTATAAGGAAACCCAGAGTGACCCTAAAGCACCGGATAAGGGCCGGGAAGTAAGCCGGGGTTTTGCCATAATCGATCATCAAGAACAAGGGGTTTCGGGCTTTCTGAGTATTGTGGGGGGCAAATTTACGACTTATCGGCTTATGGCAGAAAGAACCGCGGATCAAGTGACCCATAAGTTAGGCAAATTTCTTCCCTGCCGCACAGCTGAGGAAACTATTTTGCCTGAAATATCCCCTGCTCTCAAGGAGCTTGCCCAGAAGGTGCTGCCCTGGGGAGCGGTAACCAAGATGCTGGAAAGAGCCGGCTCGGAGGCTGAGGGCATTTTGCATGACATAGAGTCAGATTCCGCTAAAGGGCAGATGTTGTGCGAATGTGAAATGGTTAGTTTAGCCGAGGTAGAAAAAACCGTAGCGGATGAAGATGTACATTGCCTTTCAGATATCCGGCGCAAAACCAGATTAGGTATGGGAACTTGCCAGGGTGCTTTCTGTGGTTACCGGGCGCTGCCTTTGTTGAGGCGGGAAAAGAATAAGTACGCACCTTTTCGTGAAGAACTCCGGAGCTTTTTGGATCAGCGCTGGAAGGGAATCCGTCCGGTGCTCTGGGGAGCGCAGCTGAGGGAAACTGAGTTGGCCCGAGGCATATACGGCGGACTCCTTCGTTTTGGAGAAGGAAGTACCTGCCCAAGGGATCGGAGGAAATGATAGTGTGGGATGGAATTATTGTTGGCGGAGGACTAGCCGGTCTAGTGGCGGGTATAACAGCGCTTGAGCGGGGAAAGAAGGTTATTCTGGCAGCCGAAGGGGCAGGCAGTCTGTCCTATGCTTCCGGGATTTTGGATTTTGGGGATTTTGCAGCTCTTAGAGATCACCTCGGGCATCCTTTTTCACTGATTTCAGAAGCTCAGGCCCTTGAATCCCTAAGCAAGTGGCAGGAAATCTGTTCTTTTTATCAGGGCTCATGGGGCAGGGCCGAAAGCGTTCTCACCCCTCTTGGCGAGATCCGTACGGCAGGGTATGTACCTCACAGATTATCTGCTCAGCCTTTGCATAAGGCGAGGAGGATTATCTTAATAGCCCCCAACGGGCTGAAGGACTTTTTTCCGGAATTGTTTGCCTCAAATCTGGCAGCCAATTTTCCTAAAGCTAAAGTAACGCTTAAACCGTTGCAAGTGGAGCAGTTTGCTGCCCAGTATCGTTTAGGAAAGAGTATACTTGCCCCGGATTATGCCAGATATTGGTCTTCACAAGAAGGGGCGGATTATTTAAGGGGGTTCATCCAAGAAACTATTCAAGAATCGGCAGGGACGGATGAAGGGGCAGTTTTGGTGTTTCCGGGGTTAAGTGCTTCATTTGAGCCAATTCTGCAGGAGCTATTGGCTGCCCTTGGCAGCACAGTTGTCGAGCCAACTCTTTTCCCGCCTTCACCGACGGGAATGGACCTGTATCAATTCCTCAGAAAGAAATTTAAAGATCTCGGCGGGGAATTAATCATCAACGGCAAAGCCAAAGCAGCCGTTATAGAAGATGGTTATTGTCAAAGTATTGCTATTCATAGTATGGGGGAGACGTTTCAATTAAAAGCCAAGTCCTTTGTTCTGGCTTCGGGAGGACTATTTGGAGGAGGAATTTTGGTTGGACCGCAGACAATCCGGGAGCAGGTCTTTGATTGTCCGATCTTTACGCCTGAGCCTTGGACAGCCGAGGGTTTTTTAGAACCTCAGCCTTATGCCCAAATGGGTATAGAGGTGAACAAGGAACTTCAGCCCCTCAAAAGAGATGGCCAAATCTATTTGCACAATGTGTTTGTCTGTGGGCGCTCGCTGGCCCATTGGGACCCTTGGGCAGATTATTGCGGCGGCGGAGTCGCTCTTACGACCGGTTACCTGGCCGGAAGTAAATTATAGGGCAAAAGGAAGCCTTGAATTGATGGGATGGAAAGAAGGGGAGAGATGAGCGGAGAATTAATGGAAGCAGTTTACCGGGCAGAAAAATTGGACGCTTGCCTGAAGTGCAGCGCCTGTACAGCAGAGTGCCCCGTAGCAAGGGTTAATACCTTATTTCCGGGTCCGAAGGCCGCCGGGCCGGACGCCGAACGATTACGCCTGGAAGGAATTTATTTTGATCCATTAGTTCTAGCAGCGTGCTCCAATTGCAAAACCTGTGAGATCACCTGCCCTTCCAGTGTTAACATAACTGATCTGATTATGGAGGCGCGTCGCAAGGGGTTCATTTCAGGAACAAAGAAGAAGAGTCTGCGCTATCGTCTCCGTGCCCTGGTACTGGGAAGGGCAGAATATTTAGGCATGTTGGGGACGGTTTATGCTCCAGTTACGAATTTTGTTCTCAAGAAAAAAATAGTCCGGGTGTTGATGGAAAAGTCTCTGGGAATCGGACGAAATGCCCCCTTGCCAGAGTATCATCGAAAATTTGCGATGAAGTCCAAGATTGGTCTTAACCCCAAGCGAGTGATCTATTTCCCGGGATGTTATTCGACCTATAATGATGCCCTGACGGCCAAAGCCGTAGTTAAGGTTTTAGAGCATAATGGTTTTTCTGTTCTGACTCCGAGGTTCCGTTGTTGTGGGGTCCCCTTGCAATCCAATGATCAGTTTTCTCAGGCAGAAGCTAATGCCTTGCATAATCTGCGGTTATTTGCTCCCTATTTGGAACAGGGAATTCCGGTTATTGCTTCTTGTCCGAGCTGCACTTTGAGTTTGAAACAGGAATACCCCAAATATAGCAGTCCCGGAGCGAAGATGATCACTGCTAAAACCTATGATTTATTTGAATTTTTATGGAACCTTTACCTGAAAGGGCAGCTCCGCCAAGATTTCCGACCGTCCGCCAACATTGTTGGTTATCATGTTCCATGCCATCTCAAAGCTCAGGGCATCGGAACTCCGGTTGTGCGGTTATTGCATTTAATTTCGGGTTTTAAGGTGAAGGATCTGGACAGCGGGTGCTGCGGCTTATCGGGCAGCTACAGTTTTAAAGAAGAAAACTATGCTGCAGGAATGCAAATCGGCAAGCCTTTATTTGATAAAGTGAAGAGTGGAGTGCAGACCTCCGATTTCAAGGAGATCATCACCGAATGTGGAACCTGTAACATCCAGATAGCACACGGGACCGGAGTGCAAGTGCGCCATCCGATCTGGTACTTCCTGGAGGGATACGGACTCTCCTGAGCCCGGCGGTAATAGGCGCTGAAGGTTGAGGTAGTTATGGCGATCTTAGCAATGTTATAGGAAAGAGAAGATACGAAACGGGTATAAAAGCTGAATTACAAGGCTGTTGAGGAGGAAAGAAAATGATCATTGTCGGAGAATTAATTAATGCCAGTCGTAAAGCCATAGGAGAGGCTATCAAAGCTCAAGACCTGGGTTATATCCAAAAGGTAGCTAAGGAAGAATTCGAGGCCGGGTCAAATTATATTGATGTCAATGCCGGTATCTTTGTTGGTAAGGAGCCTGAATATCTGAGTTGGTTAGTGAAAACTGTTCAGGAAGCGGTTGATTGTCCCTGCTGTATTGACAGCCCTGATCCAAAGGCCATTGAGGCGGCTTTGTCCGTACACAAAGGTGTCGCCATGATTAACTCGATTTCCTTGGAGAAAGAACGTTATGATGAGTTGATTCCTATCGTTGCAGGCACAGATTTAAAAGTTGTGGCACTTTGTATGAGTGATGAAGGTATGCCTGAAACCATGAATGACCGGTTGAGAATTGCCGACAAACTTATAAACGGACTGGTACAAAATAATGTGCCCCTGGATAACATTTATGTAGATCCTTTGGTTCAGCCGATCTCCACAAACAGTACCTACGCGATAGAATTTATTAATTCAGTTGACGCCATTATGACACGTTTTAAAGGGGTTCATACAATGTGCGGGCTGTCTAATATATCCTATGGCCTGCCGGAACGGAAATTCATGAATCATGTATTCGCCATAATGGCCATTGGCAAAGGGTTGGATGGTCTGATTATTAATCCTCTGGACAAAATGATGATGGCAAGCTTGATTACGGCGGAGACGCTGGCCGGCCGGGATGATTTTTGTGTTAAGTATCTCAAGGCCTATCGCAGCAAACAATTCGAGTTCTAAGCTAAAAATGGCAGAGCATAGGCTGTTATGTTCCACCCGCCTCGGTTAATGCCGAGAGTCCGGAGCTTACAAGGAGTATAAGCGAGAAAAACTTATTATTGAGGGAGGTCATTTTTATGAGTGTTCGTGTAGCAATTAATGGATTTGGCAGGATTGGCCGGCTGACATTACGTGCCATTCTGAATCAAACTATGCCCTTTGAAGTGGTGGCTATTAATGATTTAGGAAGTCCGGATTTATTAGCTCATTTGTTTAAGTATGATTCTGTGCACGGAATTCTCCCCAACTCAGTGGAAATAGACGGACGTATGATGATGATTGATGGGAAACAAATTGAAATCTTAGCGGAGCGAAATCCTGCAGATTTACCATGGGCCAAGCTGGGAGTGGATATTGTCATCGAGTCAACCGGGCGTTTTACGAAACGGGATGCCGCTGCTCAGCATCTGACGGCTGGGGCCAAAAAAGTCGTTATTTCCGCTCCGGCTAAAAACGAAGATATTACGATTGTCATGGGAGTCAACGATGATTTATACGATCCGCTTAAGCACCATGTTATTTCTAACGCGTCTTGTACAACAAACTGTCTGGCACCCGTAGTTAAAGTCCTATTGGATGGGTTCGGAATTGAACAAGGGATGATCACTACCACTCATTCTGTCACGAATGATCAACGAATTCTGGACCTCGATCATTCCGATTGGCGCAGATCCCGGGCGGCCTATCAATCCATGATTCCGACCACCACGGGTGCAGCCAAAGCCGTTGCATTGGTCATTCCGGAATTGGCGGGAAAATTGAATGGGCTAGCCGTCAGAGTTCCCACCCCAAATGTATCTCTAGTCGATTTTGTGGCTAATTTAACGAAGCCAACCAGCAAAGAAGAAATTAACTCTGCCTTACGTCAAGCCGCGGAGGGGAAATTGAAGGGATACCTGGAGTACACAGAATTACCCCTCGTTTCTCGTGACTTTAATGGCAACCCGGCCAGTTCCATTGTGGATGGTCTATCAACCATGGTGATGGGAGAGCGTATGGTCAAAGTGCTGGCTTGGTATGATAATGAATGGGGTTATTCCAACCGAATTTTGGATTTAGTCAAGCTGATTGTCCTGAAAGGCTTGTAAGGCCGAATAGACATTGGCCCCATTTGTGGAAGAGGGGATTTAAGGGCTATTATGGCGGGTGTAAATGTGAAAATTAGAACGAGGCTAATCCCAAATGGGGTAAGGAAGGGATCGTAAATGCGAAGGACAAAAATTATAGGTACGATTGGTCCGGCCAGCGAATCGAGAGACAAAATTCAACAATTATTAACGGCGGGCATAAATGTCGCCCGCCTGAATTTTTCCCATGGAACTCATGAAGAACATGGGCTGCGCATAGGTGTGTTAAAGGAGGAAGCCGCGAAGGCGGGTAAACATCTTGGAATTTTATTAGACACTAAAGGGCCGGAAATTCGGACAGGTATGGTACCGGAGTCAGGAATTACCCTGGCCAATGGTGCAGAGTTTATTTTGGATACGAAAGCTGCTCTTGGTTCTTCGGAAAGAGTAGGAATAACTTATCCTGAATTATGGCATGATGTTGTTCCGGGGACGCATATATTAATTGATGATGGACAATTGGATTTAGAGGTTGTGTCGGTACGGAAAGAAGAGATTCTAACGAGGGTGTGTCATGGAGGGGTCTTAAAATCACAAAAGGGAGTTAATGTTCCGGGAGTCTCGATTAAACTGCCTGGTGTTACGGAAAAGGATATTGAAGATATTCGTTTCGGCGTTACCCAAGGAATTGATTTTATTGCGGCTTCGTTTACCCGTAAAGCGTCTGATATCTTAGCTGTGCGGCAAATTGTTGAAGAAATGGGAGCAACGGTACACATCATTGCTAAGATTGAGAGCCAAGAGGGAATTAATAATTTGGACTCTATTTTGGAGGTTGCCGATGGGCTAATGGTTGCCCGAGGGGATTTAGGGGTGGAGGTTCCGGTTGAAGATGTCCCTGTTTATCAGAAAGAAATGATTCAAAAATGCAACCTGCTTGGCAAGCCGGTCATTGTAGCTACCCAAATGCTGGATTCCATGATGCGGCAGCCACGGCCTACGCGAGCGGAGGCAAGTGATGTGGCGAATGCCATTTTGGATGGAGCGGATGCCATTATGCTATCAGGCGAAACGGCTGCCGGACAATTTCCCATTGAGGCAATAAAAGTCATGGATAAAATCGCTCAGCGTGCCGAAACAACCCTTTTGGAAACAAAGGCAACTCGTCATCCCCAGCTTAATGTCGCGGAGTCCATCAGCTACGCGAGTTATAGTATCGCCGGCGACCTTAAGGCGACATCCATTATAACTCCTACCCAATCCGGACTGACTGCCCGGATGATTTCCAAATATCGTCCTAAGTCACTGATCGTGGCAGCTACTCCCTTTCCGGAAGTTGCTCGAAAACTCGCTTTGCAGTGGGGGGTTGAATCCCTTGTGGTTCAGGAAAGCCTTGGGACGGATCAGTTATTGTCAGTCGCAGTGACGGCGGCACTTGGCAAAAAGTACATCAAGACAGGGGATATTGTGGTGATTACGGCAGGAGTTCCCGTTGGCAAAGCCGGCACAACTAATATGATCAAAGTCCAGGTGGCAGGCGGGATCTTGGCCAAGGGGATGGGTATTGGCAAAAAGTCCTATACAGGGACTGCTCGGATAGTCCATTTGCCTGAGCAGGATTCCTTTGAGATAGGGGATATTCTAGTAGCCAGATCGACGGATGCCCGCTATGTTCCGCTGATTGCTAAAGCAGGAGGGTTAGTCATTGAAGAGGCCGGCTTAACCTCTCATGGGGCCATCGCGGCTTTAGAATACGGCATACCGGCTGTTATAGGCTTAGCAGAAGCAACGGCAATCATAGGTGATGGACAGAGGATTACGGTAGATGCCTTTGCGGGAGTAATTTATGAGGGGACAGTCAGTATATTGTAATACCCGGTCAGCCGCCCATGCCGCTAAGGTGACACCAGTAGAGGATGAAAACGAGAGTGCGCTTGGGTCGGGCAGCTTCGTCTACATCCGTGCAAGATTAGTTAATTCGTGCGAAGACAGTGTCTTCGTACCGCAGCACTCCGAGGCTCGCCCACTCGCCGGTGCGGGACGATCTTCAGCGGATAAGTATTCTTTGGGGATAGCCGCTTCAGCGAAAATGTCCACCGGACATTTTCGTGCCAAACCTCTGGGTAGTACCTGATGTGAACCCGTGGCTTCGTTTCCCCGCACCGTCTTGTGGGCTTTTACTGCCTCTCCATGCAATGGGTTCGCTTCTGTGGACGAAGCTGCCCTGCTTGCGGGTCTGAGCTTTGTTTGCTGCGTAATTTTGGGGTCTTTTTCAGGGCAGGAAGAATAACTTATCGTTCATACTCTCTGGAAAGTTACTGCTCATCAGGCATGACGACACGAGTGCTGCTCAGCTATAGTCAGCGCATTAGTGCAACTGAGGCTGCCGCCATTGCCTGGAGCTTTCACGATAAGTTAACCCGTGGGTCGACAGTGTCTTCGTTACGATAAGCTAACCCGTGGGTCGACAGTGTCTTCGTGTGTGTGGGCGTCAGCCAAGTTTCTTAATATGAGGAAGGAAAGTGTCTTGTTCGGGCAGGAAATGGCAACTTTATGGAGAAGTAGTGAACAAGCCCGGAATTAAATGAGGTAGATAGGGAGTTTTTGAAACTTGGGAGAGTAGTAAATTTCGTTTCTCGGTATACTAAGGTAAGTAAAGAAATGATGGATCAAATCCGAAGTAAGATTAAACCCTTGGGTCAAGTGAAAGGGGATTTTTTGTGTGAATAAAAAGAGTGTAAACGATGCGGAGGTACGTGGGAAACGTGTACTTGTCCGAGTGGATTTTAATGTGCCCTTAGATGAGCAAGGACACATTACCAATGATAAACGTATCCAAGCAGCGTTGCCTACTATTTTGCATCTGATCAGAGAAGGCGCGCGAGTCATTCTGGCTTCTCACCTGGGGCGTCCCAAGGGAAAGGTTAATCCGAAGTACTCATTAGAACCCGTTGCCAAGCATCTAAGCAGTCAGTTGGCCCAAGAAATATCCTTTGCCACAGACTGTGTAGGGGATGTGGCAATGGAGGCCGTCAACAAGCTGCAAGATGGGCAGGTCCTTTTATTGGAAAATGTCCGCTTCCATGCTGAAGAAGAGAAAAATGACCCCGCCTTTGCCAAAGAATTAGCTGGGTTGGCAGAGCTGTTTGTCAATGATGCCTTTGGAACCGCTCACCGTGCTCATGCATCTACTGAAGGGGTTACCCACTACATTCCAGCTGTTTGCGGTTTATTAATGCAAAAAGAAGTCGAGTTCATGGGCAATGCTTTGGAACATCCGGAACGGCCCTTTGTAGCTATTATTGGCGGTGCTAAAGTGAGCGATAAGATCGGGGTTATCGATAATCTTTTGGAAAAGGTGGACGCTTTGATCATAGGCGGAGGGATGGCCAATACCTTCCTTAAGGCACAAGGCTTTAACGTGGGAAAATCCCTTCTCGAAGAGGAAAAAGTGGAGCTGGCAAAGCATCTCATTGAGAAAGCAAAAACTAAACGGGTCAAGTTAGAACTGCCAATTGATGTGGTTGTGGCACCGGCTTTCCAGGCGGATGCACCTCATCGTACAGTAAACGTGTCTGAAATTGGAGAAGATGAAATGGCCTTAGATATAGGACCGGCCAGTGCCGGGAAATTTGAAGCCCTTGTTGCGGCTGCCCGCACTGTGATCTGGAACGGTCCAATGGGTGTCTTTGAAATGGACGCCTTCGCTAAAGGAACTGAGCGAGTTGCTCAGGCAGTAGCCGCTTGCGGTGGGACCACGATTGTTGGCGGCGGAGATTCCGTAGCCGCGGTAGAGAAAATGAGTGTGGCGGATCGGATGACCCATATTTCAACAGGGGGAGGAGCATCCCTTGAGTTTCTGGAAGGAAAAGTGCTGCCAGGTGTTGCGGCTCTTCAGGACAAGGGGTAAGCGGGGTTCGAAGCGGAGAAAGACGCTTTTGGGCTTGGCACCATAAAGAATGAAATAAACTTTTTCAGGATACTAAAGGTTATTTGAGGTCAGTGAAGTTTGGATGTCGCGCATCGCGCATCGAACATCGTGCCTCGCAATAAGGGGGTAAGAACAAATTGGCTGATCGACGACCGGTTATCGCCGGCAATTGGAAAATGTTTAAAACAGTTCATGAAGCAGAGGACTATGCCGTGAAGTTCCTGGATGAGGTTAAAGATGTTACAGACATCGATATTGTCCTGTGTGCTCCATTTACAGCCCTTTCTGCTTTAAAAAATGAATTGGAAGAAAGTATTGTTCACCTGGGCGCTCAAAACATGGCCTGGGCGGACCAAGGTGCTTATACGGGTGAAATCTCGGCTCAGATGCTGCTGGATGTCGCTTGTACATATGTAATCCTCGGTCACTCAGAGCGGCGGGAGATGTTCGGGGAAACCGATGAGGAAATTGCCAGGAAGGTACAGCAGGCACTGAGGGCGGGATTAACCCCAATCCTTTGCTGCGGAGAGAACTTGAGCTTACGCGAAGAAGGGAAGGCTGTGGAGAGAGTCCAGGGGCAAGTGACCCGGGCACTTGCCGGCTTATCGGCGGACGAGTTAAGCCGGATAATCATTGCCTATGAACCCATCTGGGCGATTGGCACGGGGAAAACGGCATCCAGCAAAGATGCTCAGGAAATGTGCGCTTCGATTCGTGCCACTCTGACAGAACGTATGGGAATGGCTGCTGAGAAAGTACCCATACTCTATGGGGGAAGTGTCAAGGCAGAAAATATTGCCGAGCTGATGACGGAGCCGGATGTTGATGGGGCCCTGGTCGGAGGAGCCAGTCTTGATCCGCTGCAGTTTGCAAAGTTAATCAAAAACGCAGGTCCTCTGGCGGCCCGCGTAGAAGGGATATAGTCATGGAGGTTGCCAAACCACTTTTCCTGATGATTCTCGATGGCTGGGGTTGTCGGGACATTAGCGAAGGAAATGCCATTGCCCAAGCGAAGATACCCAACTTTCAACGTCTGGAAAAGGAATACCCTTACACCACTCTTCAGGCATCGGGTGAGGCTGTGGGATTGCCGAGCGGCCAAATGGGAAATTCAGAAGTCGGGCACCTGAATATGGGAGCGGGGCGGGTCGTTTATCAGGAGTTGACTCGTATCTTTAAGTCGATTCAAGACGGCAGGATATTTGAGAACTCCGTCCTGCGCGAGGGAATGGAGCATGCCCGGCTACATAATAAAGGACTTCATCTGATGGGCTTACTCTCGGATGGAGGGGTTCATTCTCATATCGAGCACTTATTTGCTCTGTTGGAGATGGCTAAAAGCCAGGGGTTACAAACGGTGTATGTCCACGTTATTCTCGATGGCCGAGACGTCTTGCCTCAGAGTGCCAAAGATTACATTCTTCAACTCGAAGAAAAAATGAACGAGCTGGGCATAGGGAAAATTGCCTCAGTCAGCGGCAGATACTACGTTATGGACCGGGACGAACGCTGGGAGCGTTTAGAAAAAGGCTATAAGGCGATTGTCAATGGCGAAGGAAAGCATGCGGCCGGTGCGCTGTCAGCGGTGGAGTTTTCTTATGATACGCGGGTGACGGATGAATTCGTGCTGCCTACCGTGATTGATGATCAAGAAGGGGACCCAGTGGGCCGGGTTCAAGAAGGGGATACGGTTATTTTCTATAATTTCCGTTCTGATCGCGCACGGGAAATCACACGGGCCTTTGTCGACGAGGAATTCCCGGGATTTGAACGACCTGACCGGCCAAAGGTCCACTTTGTGTGTATGACTCAGTACGATGAAACGATTTGCGCCTCCGTGGCCTTTCCTCAGCAGGATTTAGACAACACGCTGGGCGAAGTGCTTTCAGATAACGGATTAAAGCAGCTGAGAATTGCCGAGACAGAAAAATATGCTCACGTAACTTTCTTCTTTAATGGCGGACTTGAAGAACCCTATCCTAAGGAGGAGCGAATCCTTATCCCTTCGCCAAAAGTCGCTACTTACAATCTGCAGCCAGAGATGAGCGCCGGGGAAATAACCCAAACCGTCCTCGAACAGCTTCGCGAATCAGACTATGATGTGATCATTCTGAACTTCGCCAACCCGGATATGGTAGGGCATACAGGTGTTTTTGAGGCAACTGTCAAAGCAGTGGAAGCGGTGGACCAGTGTCTGGGGCAGATTTATGAGGAGCTTCAGAAAATGAACGGCACTCTCATCGTAACTGCAGACCACGGGAATGCCGAAGAAAAGATAGATCCCAAAACATTGTTTCCCATAACAGCGCATTCGTGCAACTGTGTACCGTTTATCTTGGTCGATAATCGGTTAAAAGGGCAAGGATTGCGGAGCGATGGAGCGCTCTGTGATGTTGCGCCCACGGTTCTTAAATTGCTGCAGATTCCTGTACCCAAGGAAATGACGGGAAAATCCCTGTTGGAGGCTTAAGTCTTAAGGGGAATCAATAGTTAACGGCAGACCCTAACTATTAGTTTTAGTATAAGAGGTAAGTATATCTAATTTAGCTAGAACTCCTGAGCAGGATTTCTAATAAAAAAGGGGGACATTGATCAATGAGCTTTATTACAGATGTTTATGCACGCGAGATTCTGGATTCGAGGGGGAATCCAACCGTAGAAGTCGATGTCGTTCTTACCGATGGGATTATAGGGCGTGCGGCCGTTCCTTCAGGTGCTTCCACAGGAGCCTTTGAAGCAGTTGAACTCAGGGATAAAGATGAGACCCGTTATATGGGTAAAGGGGTTTTGCAGGCGGTTGAGAATGTCAATGTAACCATCGGCCCTGAAGTAGAGGGTTTGAATCCCTTTGACCAGCCCGGCTTAGATCGGGTTTTGATCGAGCTTGATGGAACGGAAAACAAGGGCAAACTAGGGGCCAATGCGATTCTCGGAGTATCTTTGGCAACAGCTAAAGCCGCGGCAGAATCGCTGGGTATTCCTCTTTATCAATATTTAGGAGGAGTAAATGCCAAAGAGCTCCCCGTGCCGCTGATGAATATCTTAAACGGCGGGAAACATGCCGATAACAATGTGGATATCCAAGAATTTATGATTATGCCCGTTGGAGCATCGAGCTTTGCTGAGGCTCTGCGCATGGGTACAGAAGTATACCATAGCCTGAAAGCGGTTCTTAAGGAAAAATCCCTTGCCACGGCAATCGGGGATGAAGGGGGGTTCGCCCCGAGCCTGGAGTCCAATGAAGATGCCTTGCTTTGTATCGTCGATGCCATTCAAAGGGCAGGGTATCAGCCGGGTGAAGATGTAGCGTTGGCCCTGGATGTGGCGGCGACGGAACTCTATGAAAATGGAACTTATAACTTAGCAGGGGAAGGGCTCAAGAAAACCTCGGATGAGATGATTGATTACTATGAGGGCTTGATCGACCGTTACCCCATTCTTTCCATTGAAGACGGTCTGTCGGAAGAGGACTGGGAAGGCTGGAGCAACCTGACTAAGCGCCTGGGAGACCGGGTTCAGCTGATTGGGGACGATTTATTTGTAACCAATCCAGTACGTTTAGCCCGTGGGATCAAGGAAAACTGTGCCAACTCAATTCTTATTAAGCCTAACCAAATCGGAACTCTGACTGAGACTCTGGATGCCATTGAAATGGCTAAGCGCGCAGGTTATACATCGGTCGTTTCTCATCGTTCCGGTGAGACGGAAGATGTTACCCTGGCTCATATTGCGGTAGCTGTTAATGCAGGCATGATTAAAACCGGCGCTCCGGCACGGACGGAGCGGGTTGCTAAGTATAACGAGCTGCTTAGAATTGAAGAAGAACTTGGAGAAAGCGCAGTGTATCGCGGCCGTAAGGCATTAGCCAGATAGGATTAGAGATAGCACAGGATAGCGCAAGATTCAAGGTTTATTGAGTTTTAAGGAGCTTTGTGTTAAAATCCCGTTTTCGACAGTTTGGAATAAATTAAAGAGGCTGTAACCGCTCATCTGTGCGGTTTACAGTCTCTTTTTTGTGTTCGTAAAATGTTGTATGGAAATGCCTATGGTAAAATTTTTTTAATTTTTTTATTGAGTTCTTTAGGTTGGTAAAACTTTTTGTCTAATGCAAGAGCAAACACAGCATTTAAGGCAGTACATGCCTGAGATCCATTGTAGGTTGATTGATAATACATATCCTGCACGTTGACGACTTCCATGTTCTTTAGTGTTTCAATGATGTTGTCTGTGGTGAAGTGCGTTCCATAATCATCAAGCTTTGCCTCGAGAAGTCGATAAATAAGGAGAGCCGTATAGCAGATCATAAAGTGAGCGATGATTCTTTCTCTGTTGCGGTGATGAACGGGGCGAGCTGAGAGGTTTGTTTTCATGATTCTGAAGCAGTCTTCGATCTTGTATCGTTTAAAACTTATATCAATAATGGTTTTAGCATCGTCATCTAGATTGGTGGCTATAGCATAATAGCCATCGTATTTTTCTTCTTCCTCAATGACACTCTGGTCAATCGAGTAGAAGTCTGTAACGTTATCTCCGGATGTTGATCGTGAGGTTCTTTTAATGAAACGCGTAACATCATGGGGACCTTTTTTTATGGATTCAGGATCGTTGCTGGTTAGAATCTTTTTTGCCCGTGCGATCTGTTTGTTTCTTATATATCGTTGGTATTCCATCATTTTCCTTGAAAAGGTGATGATAAGCTTCTGTTTTACAATCGCTTTGGATTTGACTTTTTTTATCTTGCCATTTTTCAAGACCTTCTCGTCATAGAATCCAAGATCGATCGCCTTATCTGCTTCCACCATTTTATAAGCACGATTGTTATATCGTTCCAGATTTCGTTCATCCTTCTTATCAAATGTCTTCATTTCTTCAAGGGTGACGGGTTGGTCATTGGATAGAAGCCGATAGTCATAATCATTAAAAACCGCTTTTTTAAGCGTGTCTGACAACTCTTTGATGGACTGGGTCACAATGAAGGATCGTCCTCCCATGGAATTGAATTTCCGAATATTCATTGAGCCCAGGCCTGCATCGGCACAGTAAATAAATTTTTTGCCATCCAACATCTGGGCCATTTTCGTTTCAAGGGGAATAGCACAGGTTTGTTCATTGTCCGAACCGGAGTTGATACACATGGAAATCGGGATACCACGAGAATCCATGAACAGCCCCATTTCTACAATAGGATTGGGCCTGTGCTCTTTTGAAGGGCCGTATTTCCGCAAGCCTTTTAAGATCTCACCGGTCACCTCGTCAATATAGTCGTCATCATCGCCTTCAATTTCAAAATAGTAATTGGAACAGTCAAAGTAACAGACGGAAGTGTCACGGGGTACAATGTCATGGCTATGCTTAAATAAGTGGGCGATATAGTCATCATAATGCTGCTCAAGGATATCCATGGTACGAAGTATGTGGACATAATCAAAAGCGGGACGTTCATAGTACCTGTGAAGATGGTCATAGGTACCGAGCTTTGAATCTGGTTCAAGAATTCTTGCATAGGTCAAAAAGCGGTTGACGAGGTTCGGATCAAAGGTCATCTTTGAATCGGAAGTAACGTGCTTGAAAAAGGTGTTTAGTTTAAGATCGTGGTATATCTTCTGCAGAATAAAGTACCCTATGTTCACCTGGTTACTTGAAGAGACAAGGTCATTGCTTGATTTGATCGTTTCATCAAAATCGATAACCACCTCCATTGAGACCTTGTTGTTCTTCCGTTCATCGTTATACTTCTGTATCTGTTCCTTTGCATAAGTTAGAGGATCACTTGTAATTTTCAAGAGATCAGAATGTTTCCCAATTTTAGCAACATTTTTTGTGGTTGTTTTTTTTCCATTTCTAAAGCCTTGTTGGACATAGTAAATAGGATCTTTTGAGCGTTTGTCATAATATAATTTCATAGACTTATTATATCATTGCATACAACAGCATACAACACATATTTTTTGGGATTTGACACCAAAAAAGCCGCTGGTAAGCGGCTTTGCTATAATTATTTAGTTGGCAACTGTCGAAAACCCGTATCGCGGCCGTAAGGCATTAGCCAGATAGGATTAGAGATAGCACAGGATAGCGCAAGATTCAAGGTTTATTGAGTTTTAAGGAGCTTTGTGTTAAAATGAGCCTATTGATAATTTACAAGGTTGTAGTGATATATGACGATGGGTTATCTTAGGGGGTGAGTTATTTGCAAATTGCGTTAGTCATTCTTTTAATCCTCAGTTCATTAGGACTTGTTGCGACTGTGTTACTGCAGTCCGGCAGAAGTGCAGGATTATCAGGAGCTATTACCGGCGCTGGCGAGGCCATCTTTGGTAAAAAGAAGGGTATGGATGAATTATTCGCCAAACTCACGGGGGTTTTAGCGGGTGTCTTTTTGCTGAGTTCCTTGGGTCTAGCTATGCTTGGCTAAGTCTGAAGAGAGTATTGGGTAGTTCTTAATAATGACATAGCAATTGAGGTTGGTCATTGCGGCTCTTACTCTACTTTTACGCTAATAAAGCAAAATTAAGGAAGGGCACTTCATACGAGGTGTCCTTCTGTGCTATTCTTTGTTTGGAAGGAAACAGCGCCCTTTTACTGGAGTTTAGCCAACCTTTATTTCCGGCCTGAAAGGGCTTTGCTACAAGCGGGCTTAAACTCTGCGGAAGGTCTAGGCTACATTTAGGTGCTTTTTAAGGAAATCCAGCAATAGCAAGGGTTTCGGGAGATCATGGCTGAACGTCAGTTGATACTAACTATAAATAATTGAATGTTCGAAATCGATAGTTTACGATATTGAATAAGGAATAGTATAGCAACTTAGGGGGTGTTTAGATGAAACTGCAAAGACGGTTAGTCGAGCCCTTTCATTTTCCTGGAAACCGTGTTGGGTGTTTACTCATTCATGGTTTTTCGGGATCTCCCTCGGAAATGCGCCTGTTGGGTGAAGGCTTGGCCAAGTTTGGCTGGACAGTCCTTGGGATACTTCTCTCAGGACATGGAACAACTCCTGAAGAAATGGCAAAAAAGGGTTGGGAAGATTGGGCAAGAGACGCAGAAGGCGGTGTGAGAAAACTAAGGGAGTCCTGCAACACAGTGGTTGGGATTGGACTGTCTATGGGAGGTCTTTTGACCCTTCATCTGGCGACTCTCGGTTTAATCGATGGGTTAATCTCTATGAACGCGCCGATGGTGCTTGCTGATCGAAGAACTCGCTTTGCCCGACTAGTCAGACCGTTTATAAAGTTTGTTGGTAAGTCAACCTCTGATCAGGCAGCATTAGAATCCAAATCACAACCAATAACCGAGCGGTTTGTTTATGACCGGATACCAGTGGATGGCCTGGTTTCATTGAACAGGGGAATTCGTCAGGTACGCAGTAAACTTCATTTGATTAATTGCCCGGCATTATTGATGCAAAGTAGGAAGGATTTCACAGTGAATCCAAGCAGTGTTCAAATTATCAGGAAGAAAATCGAGCAGGTTAACCCCGAAGTTATCTATTGGGAAAACTCTGGGCACATTTTAACACTTGGTCCAGAGCGGGAAGAGGTCACACTTAAAGTTCATGATTTTCTCCGGCAGTCTGCGGCGAAGGGAGTCTTATAGTGATAAATCACGGGGCCGCAGGGTTTAAGGGGATATAATTCGGAAATAATGGATTTGTTAAGATATAGAGATTAGGCAAAGACCAGAATGCCAATTGGCGTTCATCTCAGAGTGGGATTGAGGGTTTTTAGTATTTTATTTAAAAAAGTTTTTATACGAAAGAGAGTAGGATGGATATGATGACAAGGGAAGAAGCTTATGCTGAATTAACGAAGTATGTAGATAATAAAAACTTGCTGAAACATATGATTTCAACAGAAGTAGTCCTGATTCGTTTGGCTAAGCATTTTGATCAGGACCCGGATTTGTGGGGGATGGCAGGGCTTCTCCATGACATCGATTATGAGGATACAAAGGAACAGCCCGAGGTACACTCCCTTAAAGGGGCTGAAATTTTAGAGAAAATGGGGTTTCCGGACGAGCTTGTCTATGCTGTGAAAGTTCATAATGAACGACATGGCCTTCCGCGTAACTCGTTATTAGATAAGGCTCTCTATGCAACTGATCCTATGACGGGCCTCGTTGTCGCCGGTGCGCTGATCAGGCCGGATAAAAAGCTGGCAGGTGTGGATGTTCCCTTCCTGCGCAAGAAGTTCGATCAGAAAGCATTTGCCAAGGGTGCCAATCGGCAGCAGATTCTCAGCTGCAGCGAACTAGGACTTACCTTGGAGGAGTTCCTGGGATTTGGTCTGGAAGCGATGCAGGGGATATCGGAGGCCTTGGAATTATAGGTAATACTTAAGCCTGAAGGATTTTGGGCAGCGAGTTTGTGTAAAGAGTATCCGGAGTATCTGGATTATAATTGGAGTCATAATCCCTGGTTATAATAGGTAAATCGTGTTATACTGAAACTCTGGATGAGAGGAGGAGTCGTAATGCCTTCTGGAGGGATCAAAGTAATTTCCGAAAATCGAAAAGCCTTCCACGATTATTATATCGAAGATAGAGTGGAGGCAGGGATCATTCTTACCGGAACAGAGATTAAATCCATTCGTAACGGGCGAGTGAATTTAAAAGATAGTTATGCACGTTTGGACAATGGAGAAGTTTGGGTTCACCAGATGCATATCAGCCCTTATGAACAGGGAAACCGCTTCAATCATGATCCGCTTCGGCCACGCAAACTGTTGCTTCACCGTTCTGAAATAAATAAGTTAATTGGTAAAATTCAGCAGCAAGGATTAACCTTGATCCCGATTAAGATTTATCTGAAGAAAGGAATGGCAAAAGTCGAATTGGCGGTTGGTCAAGGAAAGAAAAATTATGACAAACGTCAGGCTCTTGCTGAACGTGAAGGTAAACGTGATATAGAGCGGGCGCTGAGAGATCGCAATAAAGCCTACTAAAAAGTTTCTTTTCGTTTCTTTATTTAACGTTTGCCTTTTGCCTGATATCTAATAAACTTAAACGGATGAATCTAATACTAATCAGCGGATAAACGATGGATTTGGCTGATAGGGTTATATTTTGCCGCACAATCGATAGAGATAAAGCTCATCCGTACTTTGGATGCGAGCGAGTTAGTGTAAATAGTCTGATGAAAACAATTACTTGAGATTGAGCTTGTTTCCATAAAAAACTAGATATTCCACGAATATTCATCTTTGTTTTATGCGTAAATGTGTTATACTATCCCGTTTTCGACAGTTTGGAATAAATTAAAGAGGCTGTAACCGCTCATCTGTGCGGTTTACAGTCTCTTTTTTGTGTTCGTAAAATGTTGTATGGAAATGCCTATGGTAAAATTTTTTAATTTTTTATTGAGTTCTTTAGGTTGGTAAAACTTTTTGTCTAATGCAAGAGCAAACACAGCATTTAAGGCAGTACATGCCTGAGATCCATTGTAGGTTGATTGATAATACATATCCTGCACGTTGACGACTTCCATGTTCTTTAGTGTTTCAATGATGTTGTCTGTGGTGAAGTGCGTTCCATAATCATCAAGCTTTGCCTCGAGAAGTCGATAAATAAGGAGAGCCGTATAGCAGATCATAAAGTGAGCGATGATTCTTTCTCTGTTGCGGTGATGAACGGGGCGAGCTGAGAGGTTTGTTTTCATGATTCTGAAGCAGTCTTCGATCTTGTATCGTTTAAAACTTATATCAATAATGGTTTTAGCATCGTCATCTAGATTGGTGGCTATAGCATAATAGCCATCGTATTTTTCTTCTTCCTCAATGACACTCTGGTCAATCGAGTAGAAGTCTGTAACGTTATCTCCGGATGTTGATCGTGAGGTTCTTTTAATGAAACGCGTAACATCATGGGGACCTTTTTTTATGGATTCAGGATCGTTGCTGGTTAGAATCTTTTTTGCCCGTGCGATCTGTTTGTTTCTTATATATCGTTGGTATTCCATCATTTTCCTTGAAAAGGTGATGATAAGCTTCTGTTTTACAATCGCTTTGGATTTGACTTTTTTTATCTTGCCATTTTTCAAGACCTTCTCGTCATAGAATCCAAGATCGATCGCCTTATCTGCTTCCACCATTTTATAAGCACGATTGTTATATCGTTCCAGATTTCGTTCATCCTTCTTATCAAATGTCTTCATTTCTTCAAGGGTGACGGGTTGGTCATTGGATAGAAGCCGATAGTCATAATCATTAAAAACCGCTTTTTTAAGCGTGTCTGACAACTCTTTGATGGACTGGGTCACAATGAAGGATCGTCCTCCCATGGAATTGAATTTCCGAATATTCATTGAGCCCAGGCCTGCATCGGCACAGTAAATAAATTTTTTGCCATCCAACATCTGGGCCATTTTCGTTTCAAGGGGAATAGCACAGGTTTGTTCATTGTCCGAACCGGAGTTGATACACATGGAAATCGGGATACCACGAGAATCCATGAACAGCCCCATTTCTACAATAGGATTGGGCCTGTGCTCTTTTGAAGGGCCGTATTTCCGCAAGCCTTTTAAGATCTCACCGGTCACCTCGTCAATATAGTCGTCATCATCGCCTTCAATTTCAAAATAGTAATTGGAACAGTCAAAGTAACAGACGGAAGTGTCACGGGGTACAATGTCATGGCTATGCTTAAATAAGTGGGCGATATAGTCATCATAATGCTGCTCAAGGATATCCATGGTACGAAGTATGTGGACATAATCAAAAGCGGGACGTTCATAGTACCTGTGAAGATGGTCATAGGTACCGAGCTTTGAATCTGGTTCAAGAATTCTTGCATAGGTCAAAAAGCGGTTGACGAGGTTCGGATCAAAGGTCATCTTTGAATCGGAAGTAACGTGCTTGAAAAAGGTGTTTAGTTTAAGATCGTGGTATATCTTCTGCAGAATAAAGTACCCTATGTTCACCTGGTTACTTGAAGAGACAAGGTCATTGCTTGATTTGATCGTTTCATCAAAATCGATAACCACCTCCATTGAGACCTTGTTGTTCTTCCGTTCATCGTTATACTTCTGTATCTGTTCCTTTGCATAAGTTAGAGGATCACTTGTAATTTTCAAGAGATCAGAATGTTTCCCAATTTTAGCAACATTTTTTGTGGTTGTTTTTTTTCCATTTCTAAAGCCTTGTTGGACATAGTAAATAGGATCTTTTGAGCGTTTGTCATAATATAATTTCATAGACTTATTATATCATTGCATACAACAGCATACAACACATATTTTTTGGGATTTGACACCAAAAAAGCCGCTGGTAAGCGGCTTTGCTATAATTATTTAGTTGGCAACTGTCGAAAACCCGGTTATATTTTGCCGCACAATCGATGGAGATAAAGTTCATCCGTACTTTGGATGCGAGTTAGTGTAAAATAGTCTGATGAAAACAATTACTTTAGATTGAGCTTGTTTCCATAAAAAACTAGATATTCCACGAATATTCATCTTTGTTTTATGCGTAAATGTGTTATACTATGCGTGTAGCAATTTTTACGGGGGCGTTTTAGACTCGCTCGGGGAAGCGGTGGCAAGAGTTGCGCGTCGAGATTCCACCTGGTCTCGTTAAACGGTGGACAAAAATAGTTAACGAAAACAATTACGCTCTAGCAGCCTAAGTGCCGCTAGCATTCTGCCTTCAGAACCTACGATGAAGGGTCAGAGTGTCACTTAAGTAGGACGCTCTAATGTCAATGCTCGGAGACATTAGCTAAGATTATCGAGCTAGCCTGAACTGAATCCTGGCCTTTAGGAGTCACGACTGGCGAAACTTAAAATAAAGGATACACGCGTAGACGCTTTTGTGGTCGTTCTTCGATACAGGGGTGCAAGTCCCCTCGCCTCCACCATTAAAAACCCTGTAGGTTATTTCTAGGTCAAAGGTGTTGATATTATCTGAAGGGTTAACTATAACCTTATCTACATATTCTTGAAGGATGCTCTTCTTTTCGTTTTCATCATCGGAATAGAGAGCATCCTTTTTTTCTTTTAATAAGTCGTAAATCATTTTATCGTTTATTTCTGTTTCTTTTTGAAGCATATTTATATGATCCAGTTCTTCATGGAAAAGATCAATTTTATTTTGAGCTTCTACAATTCTTTCTTCAAGGCCCCTTATACCTTTTCCTAATGCTTGCATCCAATTTTCAATAGTAGACTCAAGTTCTTTTATCTCCTTCTTGATCGGACCAATATCGTCCTGAGTTTCCTTTCTACGCTCCTGATAAAGTTCTTTGACCCTTATGACAATATTGTCCATAGCTTCTTTAGAGAAACAATGAACGGAGAGCTGGTTAATTATTATGTGTTCAAGATCATCCTTCCGCATACTTGGGTTTTTGCATTTTCCAGAACACTTATAATAACATAAGAGGGTATTTTCTTTACTTTTAGAATTTCGATAAGAGTTCCCATTGTACGATGCTCCGCATTTTCCGCAGAAGACTTTCCCTGTAAGTAAATAGTTTACTTTGGCCTTCATTCGGCCAGGCTTATATTTATTCTTCTTTATCAATTCATTCACTTCCCCGAAAAGTTTAGAGTCGAGGACTTTAGGGATGATTCCCTCTTTAATAACCTGTTCTTCAATGGGTTTCTTTTTGCTGGTATTACGTCGGCCATCGACATCTTTAGAACTAGCCACATTAAATACGTAGTCACCATTATATTTTCTATTAGTATCCCAGCCATAAAAACTGTCCCTAGTAAACTTTTTCCCGGTTTGTGTCCTATACCCTAAAGTATTAAGCTTTTCAGCAATGTTTTTACGCGATATCCCGTCTTTTCGTCCTTCAAAGTAGATCTGGACAGCTTTGTATCTGGTTTCATCAATTTCATACTTATGAGTATCTGGATTGACTTTTAGTCCATAAGGAGGTCTCCCTCCAGTGTGTATTCCCTGCTCCGCATTTTCGAACATGCCTTTCATGACCTCTCGGGCAAGATCTAAGCTATAATACTCGTCCATTCCTTCCAATAGAGCTTCTAATAAGATTGATTCAGGAGAATCATCTAAAGGCTGTAGTACGCTTTCTACGCGAACTCCGGCCTTTTTTAACATGCGCTTATATATGGCTGAGTCATACCTATTGCGAGCGAAACGGTTAAATTTGTGTATGATAATTACATCAAAGAGACCATGCTTTGCATCACGAATCATCTTTTGAAAATCATCCCGTCGATCATATCTGCCGGTTATTTCTTCATCCTTATATTCGGCAACTATTAAATAGCCTTTTTTCTTAGCATGCTCCCGTCCTGCTCGAAGTTGAGCTATGGTAGATTCTTCACGTTGATTATCTGAGCTATAACGTGCGTAGAGTGCCGCGCGGATGCGAATTTTCTTCATTATGTATCCTCCTTTCTCAATAAATAGAACGTATGTTCAGGGAAAAGGGTAAAAAAATTTAGTGCGCTGATTCTCAATCTTTTTCAAATCTGCCAGTTCCTCTGGCACCCCGCAAATTGAGGCCATCTCATAGATGGATCGGGATATGTGCTCATAGGATCTGATCATCGAGTCTGGTATAAGTAATTCTACCGCAAAGCAATTGGCCTCTCGTTCGATTCGCTCGACGGAAAAGAAGGTATGCATCCGGAGGAAACCAGTATTAATCCTTGGGTGAAGGATAATATGTGCTAATTCATGAGCGCAGCTGAAACGCTGATCAATATAATCCAATTCGCTGTTAAGGTGAATGATTTGCATTCGCTTGTAACTATGGCAATACCCCCAGATATCGCCTAATGGTTCGATGATGATGGGGATATTTTTGCGTTCAGCAATTTCAAACGGCTCATTTGTATGGTATCTGCGTGTAAGCTTGTCCACTTTTTCTTTAATATCCATGTAAAGCCTCCGTCAAAGCGTCATTTATACTTTTTCGGGGTGAATTTTTTCTTTGCAAGTTGTTTTGCAAGGCGCATGGAGTTTTCAAGAGATATTTTCATAAGTTCTTTAGTTTCATCATCCATAGGCTCACCCATAAAAGCGAGAGAATCCTCACTTTCTAGGTTGGATAACATTTTTTCTAGATCCTTAGCGATATCCTTTTCTTCTTTTGGGGTAAGAGGTTTTAACTTTTCATTCTCAGCACTACTTTCCCTCCCCAAGATATAATCAACGGTAACATTAAAATAATCAGCTATTTTTTCTATTACTTCAAAGCTTGGTTTTCTTGCATCAATCTCATACATGCCGATCATTGAAGTAGTCACCCCGGCAATTTTACCTAACTCTTCTTGCGTAATCTGCTTTTTGGCTCGGAGTTCCTTTAGCCTGCTTCCGATCATTATTATCACCTCTGGTTATAACTATAACCGATAGTTATAAATATATCAATATAACTTTTAGTGATATATCGAGATAAATAAAGCTATATAGAGCATTCTCGAGGAAATAGCTCCCGATTAATCACTATTGGTTATAATTACGCTTGATTATTATCTCTTTTAGTTATAAAATAACCATAAAGGTGGTGAGAGAATGGCAAATCACATTACTCAGTTAAGAACAAAGGCTGGGATTAAAACAGCGAAAGAAGCTTCTGAAAAGTTGAAAATAAGTGCAGGGATGATGTATCAAATGGAGGAAGGGGTGAAAAAGCCAAGCCCCACTCTTGCTATCAAAATGGCCAAACTATTTAATTGTACATTGGAGAATATTTTTTTACCCTATAATATAACTAATAGTGATAAAGAAAGAAGCGAGCCTCTCGGGGCAAGAGCTAATAAGTAAGGGAGGAGTAAGAGAATGTCACCTAAGACACAAGAGATCACGGTTAATCTTACCGTCAATTTCGTCCCACACCCTAACCCTGAAAGAGGGATCGATTTGTTAGCAGGTTTAGTGCTTAAGCAATTACTCAAGGAGGAGGCAGAGAGAGGAGGGGCGCATGAGCAAGCTCTTACTCAATCCGGAGTCCCAGCTCTATGAGCGAAACGGCATCACATAAGGAAAGGAGGTGAGAAAGGATGGAAGATCAAGTCAAACAACTTCAAGAGCGCATAGCAAACCTAGAAAAGAAAGTATTGCCAGCAGTCATCCAGGACCAGGTTGAAGCAGCTGTACAAGCGATAAAAGAAAATGCCGACCCAGCGCATCTTAACGAATTGCATGATCGGCTTCAAAGGTACATCTCGTTAGGGATTGAGTATAACAAGTCCCTCTAAGGTTTAAATGATACTCCGGGTCCTTTTGATTCTTTGAAAACAGCGGAGATTTCTTTTTCGGTTTCCAAGTACAATTTGGTGAGTTCCGCTGCGGATAACCCGCTGGCATTTAGGTTCTGGCTCAAAAAGAGCAATGTGAGATCATGAATCTTTTGGCTTGTCTCTACCATATTACAACCCTCCTCTCATGATCGAATTTTGGAAATCCGGACAATTACCACTATTCGACAGATAGGGGGAAAACCCTGTAACAGAAAGGAGAGTGCACCCAATGCCCCAACTCACAGATCAACAGATCCTGGACCTATTCCAACTCAAAGCTATGCCGGAGGTAGGGAGCATTAATATCAGTCAACGACAAGATTACTGTGGTATCCATGTTCACGGGACAACCGATGCCGACATGATGCCAGTAGTCACCGCCGTCGAACGCATTGTTGGCGGAGAGATTTGCCCGACGCCAATCCGTGAGGGCAAAAACGGCGAGACAGTGCAATGGCTTAGATATGATAGCGACGATCTGAGTTTAACGATTTACTCCACGCAAACGTTTGATGACGCGCAAATCCCTGCGTAGTGCAGGGGGGAGGGTGAAACCAATGGGATACAAAAACGGAGGTTGGAAAAACAAATACAAAATCCAGAAATGTGTAGGAGAAAGATATACATGCCATTGTGCGGCAAGGTCAGTAGATGAATGTCATTGTTTTCCTGAACCTGTTTTTGAAGATGTAGACCCAGAAGGCATTTACCTTGTTCTTCGATTGGACAAGGACCCCAATGCTAGGGTTGCAGCTTTAGCTTATGCGGATAGCGTTGAAGCCGAAAATAAAGAATTCGCAATTGATGTTCGCAAAAAGGTAAGCGAAGCAATGGCTAAGAGCAAAGAACGTATCGGTGAAAGCGAGGCGAACCCCCCATGACCAACGCAGCCGCAATCGGTTACATGATCCTGGCGGCCAAGGAGGCTGGACTTGATCAAAAGACCATCAGTCAGCTTGAAACGCTGATGGTAGCGGAAATGGATTTTCATACTGAGTGGGAGGCCGAAGAGGCGTATTGTGATTTTTGAACCGGAGGTGAAAACCATGGACGAACGGTTAACTGCCAGGAGCCCTAAGAATGGTATGCCGTATTTGGTCGGAGTCAGGGACCACGAGCAGGCCATTGATGGAGCATACAACACACTTAAATGTGTGCAGGCGTCCTTCGAAGCACTTGCAGGCTACGAGGAAACAGGGTTTAGCCCTAAGGAGATTTCAATACTTAACTCTGAAAATAAACGCCTAAAGCTGCAGCTTGAAAAGGTCCTGGAATCGATGAATAACATACCCCATTGCCCAAGTACGGTTGGCTTGGAGGATGACTTCCAGGACTTCCTTGGCTGTAGCGAAACGCCTAATTGTAGCGAGTGCTGGCGCAGGGCCCTAGAAGCTATGGGAGAAAGTGAGATGAAACCATGAGTACTTGCCATATCGACATTAGTCCCAAGGATGCTGAAAACGTAACAGAGGTTATTCTAAAAAAATATCCTGACAGCATCATGTGTTTAGCGCCAATTAACCCCAAATCAACTTATTCACCGAGTAAGGGCAAAAAGTGTTTTCGAATCACATGCGAAATATTGGTACCTCCGGAAGCTATCGAGGGCGAAAGTTGTTTGGATGATTTTGGGGCAATGGTTTTACTTAGATTGCCTAAGAAGCGCATTAAGGCTGATTTTCTTAAGGAAAACAAATCTAAGGAGGAGGTGACCTAAATGCAAGCCAACAAAAAAATCTGCCAGGCACGGCAATGCCCGACAGACCAGCTAAAAATTACACTTGAACATAGTATAGCACAATCCGGTGGGGATGCACCAGACAAGCTTGGGCTGGATAGTTTTGCCGGCTCGGTCAGGTCATTTCGGAGCTATCTAAAAGCTCGAAGGATATTTATTGCTACTGGG
Organism: Desulfosporosinus youngiae DSM 17734; assembly: GCF_000244895.1. Lineage (NCBI taxonomy): Bacteria > Bacillati > Bacillota > Clostridia > Eubacteriales > Desulfitobacteriaceae > Desulfosporosinus > Desulfosporosinus youngiae. Next base: position 5,453,014 of record NZ_CM001441.1, on the reverse strand, counting down.
ATTATCGCGTGAGGAGGAAATTGATGTGGATATTAAAGCTGGGGATTTTGTAAAAGGGAAACCAGAGGCAAGCATCCAGTACGGCATGACCGATGAGAACATGACCAAGGGCGTTGTCACTGGAGTAAACGGTGAGCAAATCAAAATAAAGATCATTGAGCACGCCAAAGGGCGAACTGGAGCATTTTGGGTCGAAGCTAAATATTTTGAGGTTATCGGGCATCAAAAAGAGTTTAACAGAGTCGAAGTGCTGGAACTCCTGCAAAACGGCTGCAAAAAAGCGATTTTGGATTACAATCTCAGCGGGGCCAATCTCAGCGGGGCCAATCTCAGCGAGGCCGATCTCAGCAGGGCCGATCTCAGCGAGGCCGATCTCAGCGGGGCCAATCTCAGCGGGGCCAATCTCAGCGAGGCCGATCTCAGCAGGGCCGATCTCAGCGGGGCCAATCTCAGCGAGGCCGATCTCAGCGGGGCCAATCTCAGCGGGGCCAATCTCAGCGAGGCCGATCTCAGCAGGGCCGATCTCAGCGGGGCCAATCTCCGCAGGGCCAATCTCAGCGGGGCCAATCTCAGCGAGGCCGATCTCAGCGGGGCCAATCTCAGCGGGGCCAATCTCAGCGAGGCCGATCTCAGCAGGGCCGATCTCAGCGGGGCCAATCTCAGCAGGGCCGATCTCAGCGGGGCCAATCTCAGCGAGGCCGATCTCAGCGGGGCCAATCTCAGCGGGGCCAATCTCAGCGAGGCCGATCTCAGCAGGGCCGATCTCAGCGGGGCCAATCTCCGCAGGGCCGATCTCAGCGGGGCCAATCTCCGCAGGGCCGATCTCAGCGGGGCCAATCTCCGCAGGGCCGATCTCAGCGAGGCCAATCTCAGCGAGGCCAATCTCAGCGGGGCCGATCTCGATTTCTCTTGCTTACCACTTAGATGCGGTGGATTACGCTGGAAAATTGACAAACGCTTAGGTGCACAACTGGCATACCACCTCTGCTCTATGCAGTGTAATGACGCCGAATACCTGAAAATGCGCAACTCAATACTTGTTTTCGCGAATCAGTTTCACAGAGTCGGCGAGTGCGGCAGATTGTCTGAAATAGCTATCCCGGAGGAGAAAAAAGCAGCAGAGGAGTGAGGCCCTATGCTGGTCCCGACTTGTTTGTGTGGACAGGCTATAAGTTTTCGCAGGCGCAAAACCGTTGCCCGCTGTCGCGTCTGCGGAGTCCGGTGGGAACGCGATAAGACTGGCTGCTGGGCACTCGGGCTTAATACGGTGTTGTTTACCCCTTATTTAGCAAGGCGAGGGAGGGCGCGCCGGTGAGCTTATATGTACGATTTATCAGTCACCTGCAAACCTGTGGCGGATGCACAGGGCTGAGAGACTACCAACAATGCCGGTTTGCCATCGTATGTGCCCATGTTGAAAAGCTATCCATGATAGGAGTGATTAGAAGTTCGAAAGATTTTTGTTATCCCGTTGGTAGCAGTGATCCTATGTCTTACTCCACTGGATGCTATTTGCCCGGAGCTGCCGCCATCAATCAAGCAATCCCCGCCGGTGTCGGTCCCTGCAATGCCGATTAGCCGTAGTGCAGCGCCAAAGCATGAACGCCGAATCATGATTGTTACGGCCTACAGCGCTCATGACGCGGGGATGGACGGAAAAGGCATAACAGCTAGCGGGGAACGGGTTGAAGAGGGCAGGACCATAGCTGCCGACCCAGAGATAGCTTTCGGGACCGAAATCTATATTCCGGAGCTGCAGAATAGGTACACAGTCACAGATCGAGGGGGAGCAATCCGAGGGAATAGGTTAGATATTTATATTGAGAACCGACGGGAGGCTCTGGAATTCGGGGTCTGGGAAGTGGAAGTTTGGATTGAAAAGTAAAGGAGGGGGCTCAATTGGAAAAACTGGATCAATTCGACCTGGAAGTCATCAACACTCTTCGAGAGTTAGGAGTTCCGGCTCATATAAGAGGATATGAGTACATTAAAGCTGCCATCAAATATCTCCAAGAAAAGCCAGATGCAATTTATAGCCTAACTACAGATTTATATCCTACTGTTGCCAAAAGGAATAACACAAAGGCCACAAGAGTTGAAAGAGGTATTCGTCACGCACGGACGTTTGCGTGTGCTGATCCCTCTGTACTTAAGAAGGTATTTGGTACTTCCAGGGAGTTGACGAACGGAGAATTCTTAGCAACTTTTATTGAGGTAATCAGGATTAGAATGGCTGGTGTCGCATGATAAGGCTAACTCCGACACAGCTCTCGGACATTCAAAGCCTTGTTGAAAACCCGGCGGTAGACCAAACAGGTGTTGACTTCCAGGGTAACGGACTCATGAAGGTCACTATTATTTCCAAACTCGACGCTGACCGCGAAGACATAGACAAAGTGCTGCAGCAAATATTTCCCGGTATGGAGTACCGAGGGACAGTCGGTGTTGAAGTTAGTAATGGAGAGCTATACGAGTTCTACTTTATTGACTGGAACGGTGAAACCCTTATAAACCTGCTCATGAAAAAAGCTCCCGTTGGCGCGGAAGCTGAAAAGAAATATCCTAACCTGATTGTACCATAGATAACTCAAAAGTGTAGACCTAAATAAAGAGAGTGAGGAACGAAAAATGTCAGTAAAAGATACGAAGACCCAAGAACAATCTCAGGAAGTAGCCCTTTTGGGTGACGGAGCCGTATTTGTTAAGAGAACTGAATCCGGTCTTGTTAAAGCAGTCAAAGCACAAATTAAACTCGACGAGAAAAAGGGTCATCTCGCTGAAATACAAGGGAAAGTTATGATCACAGGCGCTGGATACAACGAAATGAACAAGGTTGCTGGCGTTTCTGTTATTACGCCTGAAAAAATAACTTTGCCGGATGGATCAATGGTTGTGAACCCTTACCCGATCATAGATCCCGTTTCCGGAAGCATCAGTAAGGTATGGGTTAAGAAAATGGCAATAGGTTTAAGCCCAATCGGAAATTTAGTTATCACTACCTCTACACTGCTCTATGACATTCAAATGTATTTTGTCCAAGACCTTGTGAAAAAGATCAAATTTAATGCTGCAGCCGGGCGATTGTGTATGGAATCCATGTTAACGGATCAAGACAAGCAAAAGGGGATCTTTTATCGAATCGAAGGAGACTTGGGAGTTTGGGCTGATTTCAGTCACAAAGAGATTTTGACCTGCATCGAAACTTTTGTCCAAAACAAGCTCTTTGCAGAGCGCAAAGCCCAAACCATTGCCGAACGTAACGCAATGAAGAAGCACCCTGCACTTGCGACAACCTTAGTCGTTCCAACTGGACCAGAAAAGGCTCGCACCGCTGTTGTTAACGTGGTCGGATTCTCCCACGATTTCTCCCAGCAAGAACTTTTGGATATAGCTCAAAAAGCTGTTGATGGCGAACCGATTACCGTAAACAACAAAAAGGTTGAGGTTATCGATATACCATCAAGCGAGCTTACCGAAGAAGATTTGGCAACTAGTATCGATGAGGAAGAAAATCAAGAAGGTTCAAACGGGGGTGATCTGCTTTGATCACAGAGATAACCATGCGTAACCTCAAAGGCCAGATGAGTAACCAAAAACTCACCGGCAAGGACATCCTAGTAGGACCCAATGGTAAAGGCAAAACAACGCGATTACAAGCCATAGGCATTGCGCTTCTAGGATACGTGCCAGGCAAGGGAAAGTTACCGGCTGAGACGTTCAAGCTGTCGAGCGCCGATACTATGTCCGTTGGGTTAGTCACCGATACATTAACATTTACTCGAACCTTTACAAGGACCGAGAAGAGCGGGAAAGACGGGGCTAATAACGTTTCAGTTTCCCAGGGAATCGATTTATCCCCAAGTCGTGGCGAAAAGAAGGCGGCGGATAAAGAGGCAAGGATCGCTTTCGAGGTCGGCAACTTCCCGGTGATGATGGACTTTAATGAATTCCTTTCATTATCAGATGCCAAACGCAGAGATTTTATTTATAGCTTATCCTCTATCGAATCCGATCTTTGGGATCGAGCCAGCGTTGAGAAGCACTTACGGACGAAACTCCTCACGATGGATCTTGAGGTAAACAACCCCGATCAATACAAAATTATGAACGGACTAATTACGGACGCGATGAAAGAGTATCCCGCTGCTGACGATATCCAGGCAGGCTTACAGTCAATGATTGAATGGGCAAAGGCAAAACAGACCCACTGGAACGATGAAAAGAAGAATGCTGTAGGAGCAGTAAAGAAGCTCGCCGACATGAAAAACCAGCTAGCCGAGACAGATCGAAATATCGTACAACACAAAGCTGAACTGGAGCAGCTGCAGCAACAACTCACCGGCAGTGAAAGTCAGTTGGCCCGGGATAGAGAACGCAAACGAGCGATCGATCAGAGACTTGTTAGGACCGCTGATCTCAGTACAATGATTGAAACACTGCTCAAGCCTGGTCCAAAACCCGAGATAAATTACGATTTGAAGATTGTGGATCTCCAAGGGCAGATTAAGGAATTCGATTTTAAGGCGGCATTTGCAATTCTTGATCAGGAGTTAGAAACCGTCAATAACCAGTTAAGAGAGGCGATGGACCGTGACCGGCTAGCTTATGTGAGTCTAGCCCAAATTCAGGCCGAAAAAGGTGTTTTAGAGTCAACCTTAAAGCAGATTGATGAGCAATCGCATAATGACGGAGCGGCCAGGGTTTGCGTTATACATCCTAAGATTGGATGTGATAAGGATTTTAGCAAAGCGGCAACGGTCTTTGGCCAACAATTAGCCATATTGGGGCAAAAGGAAGCTGAGCAGCAGGCCGTGCTGAAGGAAATCCGTAAAGAAATTGAGGGCCTTGAGGTAAGTAAAAGCAATATCGATCTTAAGCGTACAGCAACCCATAAACAACAAACCACGTTGAATCAAGTAAACGATGAAACCCGAAAAGCGATTGCTGTTCTTGAGAAGAAAAAGGCAGAAGAAATCAATGCTGCGGCACGGATCAGTGATCAGCTAAAGATGTATCAGGGAGAATTGGCAAGACTTAAAAACCTTCCGCCTGAGGTCATCGCCCCTTTGGAAATACTGGAGAAACAGAGCGAAGGGCTTAAGGCACAGATCAAAGACCTAAAGGCCAAGCTCGAGGAGCAGGAGAAGGCTAAGATCATGTTAAGCAACCTTAAGTCAACCATGATTGACTCCAAGACGGCGACCTACAATGCTCAATGCATTAAGGATCTGTCCGAAGCTCTGGGGCCAAAGGGACTACAGGGTGAACTTGTAAAAGGCATTCTAGAACCCATACGTGCAGATATCCAGGCAAACCTAGGGCTTATGGGCATAGACAATGAGTTTTACTTTTCAACCGAATCAGATACCGGTAAAGAAGTGTTCCAATTCGGCTGGAAAAACGATTTTGGTGATGAGCGCAACTTTGATGCCCTGAGCACTGGGCAGCAGCTGCTACTCTTAATTGCCATGCTGGTGACCTTCTTGGAACGATCAAATCCACCTTTGAAGGTGTTAGCCATAGACAACATAGAGAACCTTGACCGGACGAATTTTCGTAAGGCTCTGGCCGGCATGGACAAGCTCTCAGACAAAATTGACAACATCATACTTGCCGGAGTGGTCGACTTGTATGAAACGAAGTGGGTCAGCGGTGAGGAAGTAAAAACACTGCTTCCTGAATTGGAAGGCTGGGGCATAACAGACCTAGGAACGCTTGAATCCAAGGAGGTGGAGCAAAGTGCCTGAGTTGTTATTTGAGGGTCGAACCACTTTATCACGCCGACCATGCTTAAGTGCCGAAGACATTGCGGTAGGAGAATTAAAAATTGCGAAGATTTTAAATATCATGCAAACAACTATCACCTCAATGCCATTAGGATCATCAGTGTCCATAGTAGTACAAGTAACGCCGCCCAAGGAGGTTGAACGATAATGAACCTCCTATACGGACTCAATGACCAACAACTTCAGGCTGTTACGTCCGACAGCCCAATCATCCTTAACTTGGCTGGAGCAGGATCCGGGAAAACACGGGTTCTCACCCACAGGATGGCATATCTCCACCAAGAGAAACGAGTGGGTACCAGCAATATGTTGGCGCTAACTTTTACGAGGCTCGCCGCTAAAGAAATGAAAGAACGGGTTATGGCTCTAATTGGAACGGCAGAGGGTTATAAGCTGACCGTTGGTACTTTTCACAGTTTCTGCGTCCAGGTGCTCCGAGAGTTTGGTTATTTGGTTGACCTGGAACCTAACTTTACTATTTACGACGAAGAAGATCGAACCGACATTATCCACTCCTGTGTTGATGAACTTGGATACAAAAAAATCAAAGTTCGGGATGTAATTGACAATCTCTATAAGGATCTATCGGGTTTGGATCAATCCTTAGCGAGAGTCATTGAAGAGTATGGATACCGGTTGAAGAGGAATAACGCCATGGATTTAGATGGCTTACTGGTTTCAACACGTAACGTTTTAGAATCTAGCCAGGCGCAGCGTGAGCTGCAGAACCGGTACCGTTATATTTTCGTCGATGAGTTTCAGGACACGAATGATATTCAGTTTGAGATTATTCATCTACTTAACCCAGAAAATCTGTTCGTTGTCGGAGATGACTTTCAGTCAATCTATCAGTTTCGAGGGGCAAACGTCCGGAATATCATTGAGTTTCCTGATAAATACCAGAAATGTGAAGTAATCAAGCTCGAGCGTAATTATCGGTCAACCAAGCAGATAGTCTCTGCAGCTAATTCACTTATTAAGCACAATCTTAGCCAAACAGAAAAGGCACTGATTGCCGACCGCGAAGGTTTGGATATTAGGTACCTGATAATGCCTGATGAAGATGCTGAATCCAGAAAGGTTGCTGACTTGATAGCTTCTGAGTCGAAGTCAGAAGCGTGGTCTAATGTCGCAGTTTTGGCGAGAACGAATCGACAATTGCAAACGATCAAAGATGTTCTTGATCGGCGGAATATCCCATCGTTGATTGTCTCTAGTCAGAATGATGTCTTTAAGAAGCAGGATATCCGTAAGATTATCGCCTTCATTGAGGTGGCTATCAACCCACAGGATGATGCCAATATTCATAAGGTGATCAACTTTCCAAATATGAGGTTTACAGACTTAGACATAAATAACTTAGAATTCAAGGCACTCGACCAAGGTTGGAGCCTTTCTGACATTATGAAAATAGGCACAGAAAAGGAAAAGGCATTTTATGCCTTACTGGAATCCATCAAGGATCGTGTTGAGAACATTGAGACAGCTCGTGATGTAATTGAAGAAGCGATTCATCAGCTGAGCCTTCGAATTTATTATGACAATGAGGGTTTAAAAAATCGTCAAGAAGATGTCTCGGCTATGTTACTCGAGGTTGAACGATGGCAAAACGTTCAGGAGTCCCTTGGGGAGCCTAATGGTATTTACTCCTTCTTAAAATGGCTCCGGACGAAAGACATCCAAGAAAAGCTCGTTCAAGAAAAAGTGGATTCGGTCAAGTTAATGACAGTTCACGCATCAAAAGGATTAGAGTTCCCGGTGGTTTTCGTCATCGGGATGAATCAAAACGTTTTCCCCAGTAAGCGAGCTGAAGATATAGAAGAAGAACGCCGGCTATTCTACGTTGCGATCACCAGGGCGAAGGATCGACTGTATCTTACTCGGCCGGAACAAAGAGAGGCCTATCCCGGCGGTCCCATGGCCTTACAGGTGGAGAGTCAATTTATTCAAGAAATTGAATTGGAGCAAGCGGAATGTATCGGTCAGTCTCAAGGAAGGACGGTGGGCTTCGGATGGATGGAGTAGAATCACTCGCCATTTTGAGAGGAGATCATAAATGATCGAAAAAACATTGGCAGTTCTATTTAGTGGTGTCGGCGGATTCTCTCACGGAGCGAAAAAGGCCAAAGTTGAATATGGCGGCCAAGTTTATAAATACAGATTGCTGGTAGCCATCGACTGTGATCCGGTCGCTTGCCTAAACCACGACATAATTACCGGCGATAATACAGCCATGGTTATGGACCTATTTAGCCGGGAACAGTATATAGCTTTTCACGGTAAGGAGCCACCGGCAGAATGGCGGGAAGTAACCCCTTGGGATATCTGGGTAGCCTTTGGATATCAAGTGCCAAATGTCGTATTTTTAAGTCCGCCTTGCAAAGGCCTGTCTGGCCTCCTTCCGGAAGAGTCGGCACAATCTGAGAAATATCAAGCTTTGAATGAGTTGACAGTCCGAGGAATGGAATTAGTCTTAATGGCCTGCTATTTGTACGGCGATGGAGAGGTACCAGATATTATCCATTTTGAGAATGTGCCTCGGATAACGAGTCGGGGAAAACATCTTCTGAGACAAATTGGTGATTTACTTAAAAAATATTGTTATGCAGTAAATATGAATCCTAAGCATAGCCTTGGTAAAATCGGAGGCCTGGGGCAAAACCGGGTGAGATTTCTCATCATGGCCAGGCAGCAAGGTAAAATACCGAACCTTATTTACTTGCCGCAAAAGAAAAGTCTTAAGTCGATTGGTGATGTCATCGGACCGTTACCGCTGCCAGGAGATACAGAGTCGTGCGGATGGATGCACAGAGTACCAAGACTGCAATGGAAGACCTGGATAAGACTGGCCCTTATACCGGCAGGGGGTGACTGGCGGGATCTTCAAAGAGATTGTTATGCAAATATTTATCAGGTGGTACCTTTTGATTATCCTGCACCAACCGTTACCGGCTCCCACAGACCTAATAATGGAGCAATTTCCGTGGCTGACCCGAGGGTTAATTACAATCCAAGATCAGGAGCTTTTAGAGTTCAGAATTGGGACAAACCAGGACCAACGATAACAGGGAGCACTAGAACCGGCGGCAGTAATGGTATATCCGGCGTAGCAGATCCAAGAATCGAGAACGTTCAGGGATATGGTAATAAGTATCGGATAACCAGGTATGAGGAGCCTGCTCCAACAGTCACCGGCGGCAGAATAGGAAGCGGAGCAGTCCTTATTTCTGATCCGAGAGTGGGCAGCGGATATTCGAATAAGCGAAAAGTTCTTGAATGGGATAAACCAGGGACAACTGTTACAGGGATAGCAGATATACAATCAGGGGCTCAAAGTATTGCCGATCCTCGCCTTAATTGCTCACCGCGAAGCGGATCATATAAGGTCCAAAAGTGGGAAAAAACAGCAAGTACCATCACCAGCGCCGACGTCCATTCCGGGAGTGCGGCTGTCGCTGATCCTCGAATCCCGGAAGAGACCGAAAGTGGAGTATGGATGATTATTGCCGTGGACGGTACTTGGCATAGACCCTTAACAACCTTTGAACTGGCGATGCTTCAATCCTTCTCCCGGTACCTACCGGACGGAAGGCCGTTCCAACTCGAAGGATGCAGCGATGCGAAAGCCCGGGAATATATCGGGAATGCCTATCCGTCAGACTCGGCAGAAGCAATTTGTGAAGTAACTCTTTTAGCGCTTGCCAAAGCTGATGCCAAAATCGAATTTGAACTCACGAATGAAACCATTTGGGTTACGCCGGTTGAGGAAAGAGACGGTGAGAGGGAGCTTGAATATGAAAACAGTTCTAAAATACCCAGGTAGTAAATGGTCCACTGCGGAATGGATCATCTCCAATTTTCCTCGGAATTACAAAAAAATGACCTACCTTGAGTCACATTTCGGATCAGGGGGGGTATTTTTCCAGAAGGAAAGATCAGTTATTGAGACCATTAATGATTTGGACGGAAATGTTGTGAACCTTTTCCGAGTGATTCGAGAACATCCTGAGGAACTGGCCCGATTAATCGAGTTTACTCCATGGAGTCGTCAGGAATACCGTCTGAGCTATGAAATGACCGGTAATTCCATCGAGGATGCCAGACGTTTCTTGGTTAGAATGTGGCAGGCTATCGGTGCGAAGTCGTCGGATAGCACGGGATGGCGGAATAATATTCAAGCCAACAACGGGAACCTTACTCAGTTTAGTCTGAGATTACCCAAATATATAACTGCAGCGGCAGAGAGGCTGAAGCATACCAGTGGATGCCTGGTTCAGATTGAGAATCAGCCAGCGATAAGGCTGATTGAGCGCCACAGAAAAGAAAATGTGCTGATTTATGCCGACCCACCCTATGTCCTAAGCACTCGCCATGGCCGGATTTATAAGCATGAGATGAGTGACGCCGATCACGTGGAACTTCTCGAAACACTCATGCTGCACCCGGGGCCAGTAATAATCTCGGGATATGAAAATGAGCTTTACCTGAGGATGTTGCGCGGATGGAGAACAGAGAAACGGATTGCCCGCTGCGAAGCTGGGCAGAAGCGGGAAGAGGTCATTTGGATGAACTACAATTCGGACAGAGCGTCATTGTTTTAAGCTGCTCACACGGTAATATCAAGAAGCCGTTTAAGCAGCGACGAAAACTCAGCGGTATCGACGTTGACCTCAAGAATTGTTTCGTCCTTGGGGTCAACGGGATACATCACAAAGGCTAGTTTGCCGGGCTCTGGTTCAAAGATTTCGAGCACATTTACATCATCAATGATTTCTATTTTAAGCTTACCGGACACATAAACAACCCCTTTGCGATGATGAACGAATATGTTAATTTTCCCCCAAAAACTTAAGGGTATTCCTTGAGGCGGACAACATGATGAAGTTTGGAACAAAGGTTTTAAACGAGGTCAGAATTATCCGGAAGATTATCAATACCAGAGAGGGTGAGTAGATGGCAAGGCCACAAAAGGAAGGATTAGACTACTTTTCTCTTGATGTAGATATGGACCAGGACGACAAGGTTCTCCTTATTGAAGCGAAGCACAAAATCACTGGCTTTGCCATATTACTTAAGCTACTCATGAAAGTTTACAAGGAAGGATATTTCTATAAATGGTCTGAACGCGAACAATTACTTTTTTCTAGCAGAGTCAATGTGGACATTGATATTGTCACCGATGTAGTAAATGACTGCCTTAAGTGGGATTTGTTTAACTCTTTGCTATATGAAAAATACCAGATACTTACCAGTGGTGGAATCCAGAGGAGATATATTGAAGCCGTAAAAAGGCGCAAGGAAGTAACCCTTATTCGTGAATATTTGGTCATCGATCCACCATTAGATAAGGATGATTTCAAGATTCATTTAATTAATGTAAACAAAAACCCATTAAATGCTGACATTAATCCCGCTGACAGTGAGATAAAGGATACAGAAATCCCTAAAGTAAAGGAAAGTAAAGTAAAGGAAAATAAAGCAAACAACTCCTTTGCGCGTTTCTGGGATGCTTACCCTAAGAAAAAATCTAAAGGTCAAGCCGAAAAGGCCTTTACCAAACTTAAGGTTGACGAGCAGTTCATGGGTGTTATCTTGGCAGCCATAAAACGGGCCAAGAAATCAGCTGATTGGCAAAAGGAGAACGGTCGGTTTATTCCTTATCCATCCACCTGGTTAAATGCCAAAGGATGGGAGGACGAGCAGCCTAAAGACCCGGGGGACAAGCCTCCGGAGCCGCCAAAGCCGGGGAAGTACGATAACTTTTATTTGTGAGGTGATACGACATGCTAAACAGAGTTGTATTAATCGGCAGACTTACGAAAGACCCCGAATTGCGTTATACACCCACAGGTGTGGCGGTCGCTAACTTCACATTAGCGGTGGACCGCAATTATAAAAACGCTCAGGGTGAGAGGGAAACCGATTTTATTAATTGCGTAGTTTATCGCAAACTTGCTGAATTATCTGCCGAATATTTAGCTAAAGGTAAAATGGCAGCAGTAGACGGAAGGATACAAGTTCGCTCCTATACGGGCAACGACGATCAGAAACGCTGGGTCACTGAAGTAATTGCCGAAAACGTGAGGTTCCTGAGTCCAAAAGGCAGTGAGGGCGGGAGTACGGATTCAAGGTCTCTGGACAAGACAAGCTCGTTTGGGCATGAAGTGAATTTAGATGATGATATTCCATTTTGACAATAAAAGCATTGGAGGGGACTATGATGGGTTACGAAAAATCGCCACGGATTAGAGATATAGCCGAATCACTCATTGACGATCATCACCCGCACCTTAAAGACGCCAAAGAGCTTATAGAGTATTACGTCAGGGATAATAGCGGAATAGATTGGACAGGTAAATGCAAGAAGTGCTCAAGTTTTGAGCGATTTTTGACCGGCAAGATGTTTCACATTTTTATTGTAAAGCCTACGTTTGAGAGATGACCGATGGAGAAGCTTAGAGCCCTTGTCGATCATGAACTTTGTCACATCCAGCGTGATACCGGCATGGAAGTCATTGAACCGGCAACTGGTAAAATCGTCAGAAAAGAATGGGCTAATAAAGACGATCCTGATAACTGGCACATCCGAGAGCATGACGTAGAAGAGTTTTCGGACATTATCCATCGCCATGGACTTTGGGATCTTGGTATCGAGAAGTTTGCTGAGGCCGTCAGGGATGCGGATTATCAAATGACGATTTATGATGCCGAACGCGAAGGCGAAATGAGGAAAGCACAGTGAACCATAGGGAAAGTGACGAACAGCAAGCCTTATTCCAATGGGCAAAACTGATGGAAGTGCAATATCCTGAACTTTCTCTTCTCCATTCAATCCCTAACGGCGGTAAGCGAAACGCCAGGGAAGCAGCGCGGTTAAAAAAAGAGGGGGCAAAGGCAGGAGTTAGTGATATATTCCTGCCGGTTGCCCGGGGCGGTTTCCACGGCCTTTACATTGAGTTCAAAGTAAAAGGCGGTAAGCTATCGGACAATCAAACATGGTGGTTAGAGGAAACGACTAAACAGGGGTACTATTCGACCGTTTGTTTTGGATGGATCGAGGCAAGTGAGGTTATCCAGAAGTATCTGGCAAGGAGGAAAACCGATGAAAGCACTAGTGGTACTTAATGGACTGTATTATGCGGGCGAGAATACTCAGGAAAACAAGCTCATTTTCAGGCCGAATCGCTCGGAGGCAGTGGTCGTTGATGAGCGAAGACTAAGGTTTATCGTCCAAAGTATCCTCAGGTGGTTTATGGATCGAGATATTGCCCTGCAAAGACTTGAGATATTAAAGGCACAGGAGAGTGAGTCATGAGCGAGTACAAACGGTTAACGGATCGTGATGAATTTGGCAATGCGGATATAATTGGCGTGGACAGTGAAGATTTGCAGCTTAATCTTGAGTACGACGAGTTTAACAAGGTGACGAATGCACTCAATCGCCTTGCCCAGTATGAGGATATCGGGGGACCTGCAGAGTTCGCGAAACTCAAAGCCGAGCTTGAAAGCGAAAAGGCACTGCACCATAAATACGAAAAACTTGCCCTCAAAAACGCAATGGAATATGACGAGGTGATCAACGAAAAATCTGGTACGTGGGAGCGCATGGAGAACGCCTGGGAAGAGTTAGAGGGGTTTAGTTGTGAGTGCGGCTATTTTGGACAAGCAGCATTCCCGTATTGTCCGAGCTGTGGGAGGAAGATGTCTGGCGGGGAGGCGATACAATCATGATCGATCCAAACGCCTGCCCCTGGTGCGGGGCAACGGTCATCCATACCGGGGGATGCGTACAATGCCCGGACCCGGCCTGTGTTCGGAGTCAATGCGGATGAAACAGCTAAAATTTAACGGCGAACTCTATAACGCCTGTGCACCGAGGAGAGTCAACGGAAAATATACCTGTGATGCCTGGAAGTGCAGGACAGGTAAGGTGGTTAAGGATTCCAGGGTTTTGAGTGCGCTGGGGGAGATGCTAATACGAGGGAGGAAAGGAGTTGTTTAATCGTGAACTACATCAAGGAGGCCGAAAACATCCTTTGGTACTACAATGACCTCTACCGCAGTGTAGAGAATATGAACCGTGAGATCGCTAAGATTGTCAGCCGGCAGAGTCCGAGCGAGCTTAATGCTATCAGCCTGGAGCCTACAGGGGTTCGTGGCAGTGGGGATGCTGACGATAATACGTATAATCTCATGTTCCGGCTGAAGACGTTGACAGATAATCTGAATGCTACGATGGCAGAGCTTAGTAAGGTGGACCGGATACTGGAGGATATTAGCCAGGAGTCGGGGTGCGAGTTGTATGGGGAAGTTCTGAGAGAGTGGTATATCGAGCGTACTCCCAAGGATGAGATTGGACCTAAGATCGGTTATGGAAGACGGAATGTGTATTACATCAAAGACAAGGCAATCAAGAAGTTCGCGGTCAGACATTTCGGGTTGGATGCGGTGAAGGCGATATAGAAAGGAAGAGGTAATATGAGAACTCTACTTGAGATAATCGAAGAGGTAGAAGATGGAGGCAGGCCGGACTATGAGGAATTGAGATATGCCCTTCTTGCTTATCGGGCTATGTTTATTATGGATCACAACAATTTACTTCAAGAATTAACTAGCGGAAAGGAAACTCCTCAATTTCTCAAAAAGATGAGAGCTGATAATTCCTTTAATATGCTCAAGAATGCTCTTATCAAGTCGCCAAAAGAATGGCTTGGCCCAAACTATGACCCAGACAGCCAAGATTATCAAAGCTCTCGAAAGCTTAGCAGAAAGATACTCGATAAGTTTATGGAGGACAGAAACAATATGAATTAAATCTTTGCAAAAACTTTGCACACTTTTTTGGATTCACCTGTGATAAAATAGTATCAGTGAAAAAAGCGAGCAGGACGTTCTCGACAATGAGAGCGCATCCGGCTCGCTTTATTTATTTGTGTTAGGCGGTGATGCAATTGCCAGCATTTGAATGTGTTGGATTTACTCCGAAAGATAAACGGTCCGCAGCCAATTGCGGCACCTGTGGCAACTACGATGGCGTGACTTGCCGGGTCAAGGATGAGCTTAATGAGCTGTATGAGGAGAGTCCGAGGTTTAAAGCACTTGACCGGCTGATGCGGACGAATAAGGGTATATCGGGCACAATGTTTTAGCCTAGGCAATAACACCTAGGCTAAAACTTGTTAAAATAACAATCTTCTGCGACATGGCGGAGGCGCGGTCGGTATCCAAAGCCAGAATAGTACCCCAATAATTACTAGCAGTAAAAAAATAATTATAGACAATGCTAAGATCATATACTTCACCTCTTTATCTTAGATTCCTATAAGATTGAGAGGTTTCTTGATTTATACTATTCAGCATGTCCATGAGATGTTCGGGATTGGGTGATGCGAGAGAATGAAGGGGTAACGTTAAAATTAGCAGGAATATTTCTCCTTTTTGCCGAATGTTTTCTTAAAAGGGAGGATGTTTACTTGTTTAATTTGTTTCCGATTAATGACAAAACATTAATCAATTACATGTGCAAACAGCTAAAGAAGGAAAAGGGATTAAAGTTTTCGGATATTAGAAGTATTCTTAACCGTAATTATACAAACCTGTCACCTGAGGGTTTGCAAGAAGAAAAGGATCGTTTATCTTTACGAAAAGAAGCATTGGAAAATGACGATTCGGGAAACTTTACAAATAGCTGTATTGCTTGTTTGGCTGTATTCGCTACTGCTACAACAATATTTTTTGATGTTTTGCCGCTTCAATCTATTTTTTTATTGAGCTATTTAGCAATAGCAGCCACAATATTTTTGTTTATAAGTCATCTTAGAACTACCAAAAGAGCAAAGGAAATAGCGTACTGTGCTTTGGCCCTGGATGTAATTAAAAAGATGAAACCAGAATTATTTAACTAAGAGCCTTCGGGCTCTTTTTCTTATACCCAAAACAAACAAAGAGACAGACGGCAGGTGAGGTGATGTGCCAAAGGAGCGCAGCCCAGACCGGGCGAAGGCATTCGAACTATACCGAGAACACCAGGGGAAAATAGACCTGGTCGATATCGCCGGTCAATTAAATCTTCCTGCTGGAACCATTCGGGGCTGGAAGAATAAAGACAAATGGGAAGAGCAATTAAACGGAACGCTCCAAAAGAATACGGAACGTTCCAAACGCAAACAAGGCGGTCAGCCTAATAATAAAAACGCCAAAGGCCATGGGGCTCCAGCGAGGAACAAGAACGCTGAGACCCATGGCTTATTTACTAAATACCTGCCGGCGGAAACGTTGGAGCTGATGGAAAGCCTCAAATCCAGAAGTTCTTTAGATATCCTATGGGATCAGATCACGATTCAATATGCCGCCATTATCCGGTCACAGTTGATCATGGATGTAACCGGCAAGGATGAAATGATTAAAGAGCTTAAGCGTTCTTATGAAAAAACAACCGACAGAAGTACTGCAAAGACGAATTCCACCTCCCAAGAAACTGAGTACGAATATGAATTCCAGTTTGCCTGGGATCGTCAAGCCACGTTCCTTAAAGCTCAATCACGGGCTATGGGAGAGCTTCGCAGCATGATCAAGCAATATGATGAGCTACTTAAATCTGGCCTGGCGACGGAAGAGCAGGAACTACGCATTTCGAAGCTTAAAACCGAGATTGACATCATGAAGGGTGGCGGCCAGGGCAATGATCAGGAGGGAATCAATAGCTTTATTAAAGCAACCAAGATGAGCGAAGCAGAGATAGCTGCATTGTTTGAAAATGAAGAGGGCGATAGCGATGGCATGGAAGATATTCAAAAAGAAGACTAAAGCTTTCGACTTCAAACCCTTCTCACCCAAACAGAAAAAGTTGCTTTATTGGTGGGAGGATGGATCCCCTCACAAAGATAAAGACATTGTTATTGCTGATGGTGCCATACGTTCTGGAAAAACCATAGCCATGATCTGCAGCTTCCTCCGCTGGTCCATGAAGACCTTTGAAGGAGAAGGCTTTGTTCTTGCCGGGAAAAGTATTGGGGCACTTAAACGGAACGTTCTCAAGCCCATGTTTCAGATACTTGAGGCTTGGGGAATCAAATACGAGTACAACCGATCAGAGCACTTTATTGTCATTGGCACTAACACTTATTACTGCTTTGGCGCCAATAATGAAGCGTCTCAGGATGTCCTTCAGGGCTTAACCGCAGCGGGAGCGCTGGCTGATGAAGTCGCCCTGTTCCCGAAATCGTTTGTAGACCAGATGATTGGCCGCTGCTCTGTGGATGGGGCAAAAATATTCCTTAACTGTAACCCTAAAGGGCCGTATCATTATATCAAGACGGAATTTATTGATAAGCGTTTTGAAAAACTTATTTATTATCTGCACTTCACCATGGATGATAACTATTCGTTATCTCAGAAGGTCAAAGATCGGTTCCGCCGGATGTTCTCTGGGGTATTTTTCAAGCGTTACATTCTTGGCCTTTGGGTTATGGCTGAAGGCGTCATATATGACATGTTCGATGAGGTGCGGCATAAGGTCCCAGCAGTTGATCGAAAGTACACGATGTTCTATGTTAGCGGTGACTATGGTACCCAGAACCCGACAACCTTCAGCCTTTGGGGAAAATACTCAGGGAAATGGTATAAGGTTAAAGAGTACTATTATTCCGGAAGGGACAAAGGAAAGCAGAAGACAGATGAAGAGTTCTATCAGGATCTTGAGAAATTCATAGGGGATATAAAGGTTAAGGCAGTGATCGTGGATCCGAGCGCTGCTTCTTTTATTGCCACGATTAAGAAGCACGGTAAGTTCAAGGTCAAGAATGCCAAGAACGATGTACTGGAGGGTATCCGGAATGTAGCTACGGCGCTAAGCGACGAGCTGATTCTTTATAATGACTCCTGCCTTAATACGTTTCGGGAATTCTTCTCTTACGTCTGGGACGAAAAGGCGGCAGAGCGTGGAGAAGATAAGCCGGCTAAGCTGAATGACCACTGCATGGATGCAGATCGGTATTTTGTCAATACCATATTGTTCCATAAACCCGGGGTCTATTTCGATTGAGGAAAAGAGGTGAAAAGAATTGCCTATCATCACAGAGAATGAGCGAATAGCCACAATTATAAAAGCCGGATCCCGGACGGCTATGAACCTTGAGGAAATCATCAAACTAGAGATCAGCGAATGGAAGGCATCAGAAGAACTAGGTTGGATGTACGTCGGGCAGAGGTATTATGCCAATAATCCGGATATCCTACGACGAAAGCGCTTGGTGATCGGCGAAGGCGGTCAATTGGTTGAGGATAAGAATTTAGCAAACAATAAGCTTGTTCATAACTTCCTAAAGAAGCTGGTAAAGCAGAAAGTCGGGTACCTTTTATCCAAGCCTCTATCTATTCAGACAGATAACACGGCATACCAAGAGCTTTTGCAGAAGTATTTTAACAAGGCCTTTCTACAAGCACTCAAGAACTTGGGTAAAGAGGCCATTATCAAGGGAAAAGCGTGGCTCCACATCTATTACAATGACCAGGGACTTCTTTCGCTTAAGCGAATCCCTGCAGAGGAGATCATCCCCCTTTGGCGTGATACTGAACATACGATGCTTGATGCCCTGATACGGATCTATGAAGTAGAAACGTACCTCGGGATTACCAAAACGATTGTAACTAAAGTAGAGTTTTGGGATACCAGTGGCGTGAAGAGATATATTCTGTCCGATGATCAGCTTACACCCGATTTTGAACAGGGGGAATGGGATAGCCATTTTAGACTCCTTGTGAATAAGGCAGAGGGCGGGAAGCCCGGGGAAAAGCTTTACAACTGGGAGCGCATTCCCTTTATTTGTTTTAAGTACAACGATGATGAGGTTCCTTTGATTAAAGATGTTAAATCTCTCGTTGATGATTATGACAAGCGAAAATCAAGCAATTCCAACGATCTTGACGATTTACCCAATAGTATTTATGTGATCAAAGATTATGATGGCACGGATCTGGGCGAATTCCGGCATAACTTGTCCGTATATCGAGCTGTTAAGGTCACGGAAGATGGCGGGTTAGAGACCAAGAGCCTGGAAATCAATACAGAAGCCTACAAAAATCACATGGAGATGGACCGGAAGGATATTTACGAATTCGGACGCGGTGTGGACACCCAGTCTGACAAATTTGGGAATAGCCCTTCCGGCATTGCTTTAAAGTTCCTTTATTCGGACTTGGACATGGATGCTAACGATTTTGAGGCGGAATTCCAGGCCGGATTAGAGCAATTGAGATGGTTTATTGATCAGCATATCGCTAATACAGCAAGGCAGGATTTCTCGGAGGAAACCGTTGATTTTATCCTAAATCGCGACATCTTGATGAACGAAACGGATACAATCACGAATGCTAAGAATAGCGTGGGAATTATCTCCGATGAGACGGTCATATCAAATCACCCCTGGGTAACGGATGCCAAGGATGAATTAAAACGGGTTAAAGAAGAGAGAGAAGAAAGCCTTAGCGATTATCCGGGATTAGGGGGTGAGAATAATGTTGGAAAAGATGACGGAAGCGAAGATTAATAGCCTGATCCAAAAGGCTTGTGATGGCCTGATAAACCAAGTTGAACAAGGGCTCATTGACAAGGAATCATTTGACGCAGTTTCCGGTTTGATCGAAGCCGTTAATAATGGGAGCTGCCCTGAAAATGATACCAATGTAATGGGCTTCTGTGTTTGTCCGGAAACGAGTGAGACCGAATGAAGCCGGCAGAGTATTGGCAGAAGCGTTTTGAGCAGCTGGCCCAAAGTCAATTTGACAAGGCGGATGAGTATACAAAAGCCCTTCGCAAAGAATACGATCGGGCTATTCGATCTATCCAGCGTGACATAGAAGTTTTCTACCAGCGCTATGCCGATAACAATGGCATTGTCGATCTGGCCGAAGCAAAGCGGCAACTCAACGCTAAGGAGCTAAAGGAGTTTCGATGGACACTTGAAGAATTCATGGAAAAGGCCAAAGATAATGCGGACGGTCGCTGGACGCAACAGCTAGACAATGCATACTACCGTACCCGGGTCAGCCGTTTTGAAGCCCTACAAATGCAGATCAATCAACAAGTCGAGATGCTGGCCGGGAGTAAGCAGCAGGGTACCGGGGATCTCTTGGGTAGCGCCTATACTGACACGTATTACCGAACCCTTTTTGAGATTCAGTCAGGCACAGGCATAGGAGTCTCTTTTGCTCGTGTAGACCATAAAGGTCTGGAAACGGTCCTTAAAGCCAAGCTTGATGGAGCGAACTGGTCACAACGGATATGGAACGATCGAGACAAGCTGAAGCAAGAGTTGTACACCAAGCTATCTCAATCATTTATTCGTGGTGATAGCATTGACCGAACGACTCAGGATCTGGCCAAGAGAATGAATGTGTCCTACTCAAAGGCTTACCGACTGGTGCAGACAGAGACAGCATTTTTTGTTGAGCAGGCCACAATGAACAGCTATAGTGAAAGCGGTGTTGTTGATCGGTATGAATTTCTAGCAACGCTAGAACTTGGAACCAAAAAGGGAGGCACATGTGAAATCTGTCAAGGACTTGACGGGAAAGTCTTTAAGATATCTGAGCAGGAAATTGGTATAAATAATCCGCCAATTCATTGCCATTGTCGTTGTACAACAGTCCCCTATTTCGACGATGATGAAGGTATCGGCGAGAGAATAGCCCGGGACCCGAAGACACGAGAAACCTATACCGTTTCTGAAAATATGACTTATCCTGAATGGTACAAGAAGCATGTTGTAGATAAGTATGGTCAAGGCCAAACTGAGATTATGCAGAAAAAGGCTGCTAATGTCTACTCGGATCAAGAGCAGTACGCTCGTTATAAAAAGATTCTCGGCAAAGATGCGCCGAAAACCTTTGATGACTTCAGGGATTTGAAGTATACTGAAGCTGAGAAGTGGGGCACCCTTAAGGCGGATTACCGAAAGCTGAATGCTTACGATAAGATTATTGCCAAGGAACCGGGCATAACCAAGGACTTGAAAGAAGTCTCTGAAGCTACTAAAACTGAAATGGTTGGGCTTGATTATCGGATCAAAAGCAAAGAATCCTACTTGCGCAAGGTCAACATGGATAGTAAGGAGAGCTTGAGCCCTCAGGTTATTGACAATACTATCTCAGGGACTAACGATGTGATCCGCTATACTTATCAGGCTCCCCATAGTAAGTTGGTAGGTCAATATGCCGTGGTGAATCAGGCGCTGGCTAAGAAAGGTTATTCTCTCGTAAAACTCAAGAACACCTGGCCGGTTAAGGCGAATCCCTACAAGGGCATTAACTGCACTTACCAATCTCCAAATGGGCAAAAGTTTGAGGTTCAGTATCATACACCGGAAAGCTTTAAGCTCAAAAATGGAGAGATGCACAGCCTGTATGAAAAATGGAGGCTCATGAAGAACAAGGCTGATCCCGAAGCCGTGAAGCTCTCAAGGCAGATGAATGAGCTATCCAAGAATCTTAAAGTCCCGGATGGAATAGAAACGCTGAGGTGAGATAATGGACACAACTTATTATTATTTGACTGACCTGAATCAGGTTGGCAAGATAGAGGACTTTGTGCCGTATCTACATGACAAAGAAAAAGGCTGGATCGTGGACAATGATAATCTGTTGATGGATAGGGTCATGGGATATGACGGAGACGGCATTGGAAGCTCGGACATGGTATTTAGAGCGGATGAAATTTCTGGAGCTAAGGCCATGCGATTAATTGAAAACGGTTAAAGCCATCTATCGGTTTCGATAGGTGGTATTTTTATTTCAGGAGAGGAGGGAGCAAATATGGAGGATTTTAGAGTTCTATCAAATCAGTTCACAAAAATTGTAATTGAAACCGATGAAGAAAACCCTAAAACCATTGCCGCAATCACAAATGAGGATGTAGATGTAAGCGATGGCTTTAGGGTAAGAATGACGCCAACATACGATTAGTGCTCGGTATCTTTGGGAGGATTGGGGTCCTTGCCGTAGCTGTCTTTTGACTGAATTCTACCGTTTCCGCCTTGAATAATTAATTCTGAGCCCTGATTCTTGGCAATGGCTTTGCCATAGTCAATGGCATCTTTTTGTTTTCAAATTGTTTAGTATCGCGCTCGTTACCTTCGCCATGAACGCCCCATTTTCCATTACCTCTGGGCGACACCCATTGATTTTTGCCCATATGAAAGTTCTCCTTTCCTAGATATTCAGCGAGTAAGTGCTGATAAGAAAATTATACCAGATTTGGCACCTGTGACGAGGTGTCTTTTATTATGCCGCCATTTTGGAATTTTGGGCGTTAACTACAAAGTCATCACCGGACACGACCGGGTTAAAAGTGAAGATGAGAGGACGGATATAAAATGACTAAAGAACAATTTGTCGCTTTAGGGTTGAGCGAAGAGCAAGCAGAGAAAGCCGCTCAGGCATCTCAGGAAGAGCTCAAAGGATATATTCCCAAGGTTCGTTTTGACGAGGTCAACGAGGCAAAAAAGAAATCCGAAGAAGCGTTGAAGGAACGGGATGGGCAGCTGGCCGATCTAAAGAAGTCTGCCGGAGACAACGAAACCCTTAAAGGTCAAATTGAGCAGCTTCAAAAAGACAATAAGAAAAAGGAGGAAGAGTACCAGGCGAAGCTGCGGGATATGTCCATCTCGACGGCAATTAAGCTTTCTGTGGCCGGTGATGCTCACGACCCGGATTTGATTTCCACACTTCTTGATAAAACCAAAATTGATGTTAATGAGGATGGGACTATTAAATCAGGATTAGACGATCAACTCAAAGCCCTGCGGGAAAGCAAGGCTTTTTTGTTTGTCGAGAAGAAGGATCCGGCAGACCCCCAATTCAAAGGGGCTCAACCTCATGAAAGTAAGAGGCATAAAAGCGGAGATGGTCAGGTCAATCCATGGAAGAAGGAAACCTTTAATTTGACGGAGCAAGGCCGACTCCTGCGGGATAATCCCGATCTAGCAAAGCAACTCCAGGCTATAGCTAAACAATAAAAATAACTTATGAGGTGATGTTAACATGCCAGCAACACGTATAGCGGACGTGATCGTCCCCGAAGTATTTAACCCTTATTTAATTCAACGCACAGCAGAACTTTCGGCCTTGGTGCAATCTGGGATTGTTGTTCCGGATTCGCAATTGGACGAACTTGCGGCAACCGGAGGAACCATCCTTAATATGCCGTTCTGGAACGACCTAACAGGTGACTCTGAAATCCTTAGCGATACAACCCCTTTATCGGTAAATCACATTGTCGCTGCCAAAGATATGTCTCGATTGCATACCAGGGGCAAAGCGTGGGGGGCCAACGACCTTGCCAAAGCTCTGTCTGGGGACGATCCCCTTCGGGCTATTGCTGATCTTGTGGCGGCATGGTGGAACAGGGATCGCCAGAAAATGCTGTTCAGTACATTGAAAGGTGTATTTGCAACGCCTAGTATGGCCGGCAACAAGCATGACATTTCCGGAGCTGCCGGCTCTGCTGCCGTCATTAGCGCAACCACGACCGTTGACGCCCAACAGAAGCTTGGAGACGCCGCCGACAAGCTTACAGCCTTCTCTATGCACAGCGCCGTTTACAGCAAACTGCTGAAGGACCAGTTGATTGAATGGCAGAAAGACCCTGTGACCGGCGCTGCTTTTGCCGCTTACCTGGGCAAGCGGGTTCTCGTGGACGATGGACACCCCAATGCAGCCGGTGTCTACACTACTTACCTGTTTGGACCAGGGGCGATCGGTTTTGGCAATGGGGCTGCACCAGTACCCACGGAAACGGATCGCGACAGCCTGCAGGGCGACGATATTCTTGTCAACCGGCAGCATTTTATCCTGCACCCACGGGGCGTAAAATGGACGGAGGATTCAGTGACAGGGGTATCCCCCACTAACGCAGAGTTGGAAACCCCGGATAATTGGGAGAGAGTATATGAGAATAAGAATATCCGTATAGTTCAGTTTGTCCATAAGATAGCGTAAGGGGGGCTGCAAAATGCCAGATTTAAGCAGTGTTAAATCCAGAACAACGCCAGTGGGAAAAATCCATGGAGTGATTAAATGCCTGGAAAAGTTGGAAAGCGGCGAGGGCGGATCTATTTCCGCCTCTGCTGTTACTGTATCTGAAATTCCCGGAGTTACAGGAACAGACGTTCAATCGATCCTGGCTGAATTTGCAGCCAGGATCGCCACGCTGGAGGAGTAAAATGAGTGCCACTGCATTTATCCGTGCCCGCAGGTTGGCGGAAGAAAAGAAAAAAGAAGCCGATCTGGAAGGGCATAAAGATCAGAACGAGCCGGGCTCCCCAGGAAATAAAAAAGCAAGCGGGCAAGAAGGGGAGATGAGGAAAGATAATGCACCCAAGCGATCCAAGCAACCAAGAAACTATCCTAACAAAGGTAAAAAATCGCCTGGAGTTGAAAACTGAGGATATGGATAGCTTAATAAAAGATTACATTGAAGAACTCGGATGGCGAATTTTGCATTATTGCAACCTTTTAGATATCCCGAACTCTTTAAAATTCACCTGGGTATCGATGACTATTGACGCTGTCCGGATTGACCTTCCCCATGTGGATGAAATCTCCGATACGGTCGGCGGCTCTGAAGCCGTGAAAATTGGAGATACACAGGTAAGCCCCGGAAGAGGAGACGGGGTGTCTAATACTTCGAAGTCCTCAATTGATCAAGTCGTTTTGAATTACAAAATCGATTTGAACCGATACCGAAAGCTTAGGTGGTAGGCATGATTAACTACAAACGCCACCGTAGAGCCATAGAAAAGCTGTATGAAGACACCTGCACAGTTAGCCGCATGATCGACGTAAAGAAGCCATCCGGGGAGACCCGGCAGGAGCTGCAGTCAGTTCATATCGATCAAAAATGTAAGCTATCTCAGAAGTCGCTGGCCAGTAATCAGCAAACAGAATCTACAAACAATATCCTCTACGAGACGAAGCTTTTTATTGCACCTGAGTTAGAGATTAAACAGGGGGACACGCTGGTAGTCACTCATTGTGGCAGGACGCTGAAATTTACGACGGGAGAACCCTTTGTTTATGGCTCCCATCAGGAAATCAGCCTGCAAAGGGAGGATAAAGCCTAATGGCCCGCTGGGGAAGTTTTCGCTTCGAGGAATTCGAAAGGTTGGCTCAGTCATTCCAAAAAGCCCTAGACGAGCGCGTAATGGAACGGTTTATCAGGGAGTTCCTATCGGAAATGGCTATGCGCTCTCTACGAAAGATTAAGATGCGGATGCTGGCAGACCACGGTGACCTCCGCCGAAAATGGCAGGTTGGGAATGTTACTCGAACAGGTGACGCTTATGTCATAGAGATTTTTAATAATCTAGAGTATGCTTCATTCGTTGAATACGGCTTCCGCTCCCATTGGGTACCGGGGCATTGGGAAGGCAATAAATTCATCTATGACCGATCAGTGATACACTTGACCAAAGAGGCAAAGGTAGCTTATAAGGAGAGGTATGGCTCTTTGGGTATGTATGTAGGGAATAGGAAAATTGGCTGGGTCAGCGGTAAATTTATGATGACGATCTCTATGCAAGAAATCGAAAGGGATCTGCCCAAATACCTCGAACGCAAGCAAATCCAGCTCCTAGAGCAAATAATGAATGGGCGTCCGCCAAGGAGATGATGACGTGGGCATAATTACAGTGAACCTGATTCGAAACAGCATTATTTCAGTGTTGGACCAGCACTTTCCGGGCACAAAAACATACGGCGAAGAGATTAAGCAGGGTTTTAAAAAGCCTTGTTTTTTTGTGAAGCTTTTTCCGGTATCACAGGATCAGCTCCTTGGCCGGCGGTATCAGCGCAGTCACTCGTTTGATATTCATTACTTTGCTGGGAGCAATGAGGAGCTGCATGACATGGCAGAGCAGCTCTATGACAAGATGGAGCTGATCAGTTTAGATGACGGCCTTATCCGGGGCACAGGAATGCGCCATGAGGTTGTTGACGGGGTGCTGCATTTTTTTGTTAATTATAATTTCCATGTTTCGAAAGAGGCGGTGCCCGACCCGCTCATGCAAACCATGGAACAGGAGGGATATGTACATGGTTAACACCAAAAAAGAAGTGCAGGTTGCTAAGGCCTACACGAAACAGCAGATACTGAAGTCTAAAAAGTATCCTCAAAAGGATGTTTTAAATGCACTCTTGGAGGATGGGCAACGATACACCCAGGAAGAAGTCCTTGAGTTATTAGACAATTTTCTGAAGAAGGAGGCTAGATAAAAATGGCAGCAGGCACGTTCACAACGCAGAATAAAGTGAGGCCGGGAGTTTACATCAATTTCAAGTCAGAGCCCCAGGCACTAGGAAGCCTGGGGGAGCGTGGCATAGCCTCGATCCCATTAGCGCTGAGCTGGGGCGAACCCAGTAAGATTATTACGATTGAAGCCGGCGAAGACACGTTGACTAAGCTGGGTTACAGCATTACAGATCCTAGATTGCTCTTGGTTAACGAAGCCCTGAAACGAGCTCAAAAACTCCTCCTGTATAGGCTTAACGCCGGGACGAAGGCAACGGCTACAGCTGGCAATCTCTCGGTCACCGCTAAATGGGGCGGGGTTCGCGGGAACAGCATCTCTGTAATCATTCAGGAAAATATCGACGATGAAACCAAGTTTGATGTATCCACCCTAGTAGATGGGGTTGAGCAGGATATGCAAACTGTAGCTAATATTGCTGGGCTTATTGCAAATGACTGGGTAATATTCAGCGGCACCGGTGCTTTAGCTGAAACAGCTGGCGCACCTCTTACCGGCGGAGCAGACGGTACGGTTACCAATCAGGCTTATATCGATTATCTGGCAGCAGTCGAGATTTTTGACTTTAATACTCTGGCCTTGCCTTCGACAGATAACACACTGAAAGCAACCTTCACAGCTTTCTGCAAACGGCTCCGAGATGATGAGGGCAAGAAAATTCAGGTGGTCCTGGAGAATTATCCAATAGCCGACTATGAGGGTGTGATCAGCGTCAAAAATGGCGTGGTCCTCTCCAACGGGACAACCCTTACGGCAGCACAGGCAACGGCCTGGGTAGCCGGTGCCACAGCGGGAGCTGAGGTCAACGAGTCGTTAACCTACCAAGCCTATGACGATGCCGTAGATGTGGCTCCCAGGTACACGAATACCCAGATCATTGCAGCGTTAAAAGCCGGGGAGTTTTTGTTCACGGCCAGCGACAACCGGGCGCTAGTCGAACAGGATATTAATACCCTGACCAGCTTCACAGTGGACAAGGGTAAAGCTTTCCACAAGAACCGCGTGATCAGGGTTTTAGACGGTATCAACAATGATCTGGTAAGTATCTTTTCTGAGTTTTACGTCGGGAAAGTCAATAACAATGATGACGGCAGGAACCTGCTCAAGAATGAATGTGTGAACTATATGGAAACTCTGCAGGGGATTAATGCCATCCAGAACTTTGACTCACAGACTGACCTGACTGTCATTGCGGGTAACGAAGCGGACGCTGTTCTTATTGAGGCCTACACGCAACCAGTGGATAGCGTAGAGCGTATATACCTCTTGGTAAAAGTGAGGTGATGACTCGTGCCAAGCTTAAAACCGAAACGAGATTTGACCGATATGCTCTTCGAAAGACTCTATGTTATTGGTTATGGAAAGAGGCAAAAACAAAACAAAGGAGAAAGGTATTCTCATTTTTGGAAATGTCAGTGTGAATGCGGAGCAATAGTTGAAGTTGAACATTGGCATTTATTGAGTGGGCACACCAAGTCCTGTGGATGCTATAAGATGGACATATTGCTTGACAGGAGCACAAAGCATGGAGATGTAGGGTCAAAGCTGTACAATACGTGGGGGAATATGAGATCTAGGTGCTATAATAAAAATCGCCCTGATTACCCATATTACGGGGGGCGAGGAATTACTATTTGTAAAGAGTGGAGAGACAGTTATCAATCTTTCAAGATGTGGGCTCTTCAAAATGGGTATCATGATGGGCTTACTATTGAAAGGGCAGACAATAACAAAGGATACTTTCCTGACAATTGCCTTTTTGCTACTCGATTTCAACAATCAAGGAACAAAAGGAATAATATTAAGGTTGAATTTAGGAACGAGGAACGTTTATTGATTGAGCTTACCGATGAATTTGGACTTTCTCCTCAAAAAGTACGAGCTCAATATCATAGGGGGCTTAACATTAATGAGATACTTGAAAGAGGTGGGTTGCGTAATCCGCCTCTTTATTATGAACAGGGGGTAAGTTAACATGGCCTTTATGAAATCGGAAGATGTCATCACAGGGAAGCAAGCCCGGGCCTTTGCGACGATCAATGGTCAAGTAGAAGAGTTGTTCTACGCTAAGTCCATTGAAGCTACGATTGAAAAGACCAAAACCGATGTCCCCATTCTGGGGAGAATGAATGTTGCCAAGAAATCTACGGGTTGGTCAGGCAGTGGGACGTTGACGGTTTATTACGTTACAAGCTTGTTCAGGTCCTTAATGCTGAAGTATATCAAGACCGGCAAGGATTTTTATTTCGACCTGCAGATTACCAATGAGGATACGACCTCAAGCATAGGGAAACAGACGACTGTCTTAAAGAACTGCAACCTAGACAGTGTCATCATTGCATCCTTTGATGCAAGCAGCGATGATGCTATCGAAGAGGAGCTGCCATTTACCTTTGAAGATGCCGATATCTTGGATAAGTTTAAATAAGCCGGTAACGAGATTATGTCATTTTTGAGGCTATGTCATGTCGTGAGACACACCGCTAACCTCTCTTTTAAAGAGATCAGATTATAATTCTGGTCTCTTTAATAATGCTAAAAGAGAGGGATGAGATTCCATGAATGAGAATGGGCACGTGTATGTTATTACAAATGAAACGGGAAGAGTTAAAATTGGTAGAGCAAAAAACCCCACTCAAAGGCTCAGAACGCTTGAGACTCAATCCGGACTAAAAATAACAAAGTCATTTATCTCTCCCTTGATAGGTAATTATGAAAAGGCAGAAGTCGATTTGCATGCAAAATATAAGAACAAGAGAGTGATAGGGGAATGGTTTGACGTTAATTTTAATGAGGTGGTTTCGGATCTGAGTATAATGAAATTTGATTCGCCTAAAGAGGTTTCTGTGTCTGACGAAAAGGCTTCAAGTGCCGTAAAGCAGATGTGTGCATGTATTGTATTAAATGATTTAAATAATTTCTGCGGGGAAGACTGGACAGCGGAGCTCAACTTAGCAAAATGGAAACCTATTAAAAGTGATGTCGATTTCATAGTGTGCGATCTTGAGGAAGCGAAGAATTGTTACGTTGATGACTGCGACGAGTACAAACTAGGGGAAGAGGTAGACGCGGTAATAAATTCGATTAAAAAGTCAGGAATGACCCTTGATAACATTACGGGGGTCCAAAATATCTATAAGGACATATTTTATAGTTATCCTGTTGGTGAAATAAGGAAGTATGTCTCGGGAGAGTATGCTGACCTTGTTGAGAAAATCCTAGGGATAACTTATATAAACGAAAACGAGAGGTTGGTAAATGAAAAGTATCGGCAGTAAGGCAAAGTGTCAGATCATTAAAGACCTGGCGTTCCTGCCTTCGTTGAAAATGATTAGTTAAAAATTGGAGGAATAAAGCATGAATGATTTACAAGATTTTTTAATGGAAGATTTTGAGGATGCCGAGATTATTGAAAAGCCGGTAAGTCTTGGCGGAAAGGAAAAGAAAATGAAGTTTAGGCCAATCTCGGCCACAACCGGTGATGAAATCAGGAAAAGTTGCCGCAAGATTACATTTCACAAAGGGCAAAAAGTTGTTGAGGCAAATCATGATGCATTTATGACAAAGATTATTATTGAGACTACAGTGCACCCTAATTTTAAAAGCGAAGCATTGCAGAAAAGCTGGGGAGTCCTGGGTGCCGAAGACTTGCTTAATGCAATGAAAACCAAAATGAGAGACGGCGAATATGCCACGCTTTCAAGTATTGTTTCTGAAATCAACGGCTACGACAAGACTATGGAAGACTTGGTTGAAGAAGCAAAAAACTGATTGAGGGGGGCGATGGTGAGGCTAATTATGCTTACTACGCCCTCCACGAGTTTCATATTTTGCCTGGGGTGTTTGCGGAGCTACCGAGAAATGAGAAAGCAATGATTTATGCCATGATCGATATCCGGGTTAAAAAGGAGAAGAGAGAAGCCGCGAAGTTGAAGAAGAAATAGGAAGAGAAAATTAGGCTCATTTACCTCCAGCCATAAATTGATGGCCACACTTAAGGCAGGTTATTTCAATTCTTTTCGCACCGATATTCCCTGCGGCGAGACCTATCGGACCGGCCGCCAAAGCTCCAATGATGGCTTTTCCTATACCAAATCCTTTTTTGTTGGCGCTCAAAG
Source organism: Desulfosporosinus youngiae DSM 17734 (assembly GCF_000244895.1). Taxonomy (NCBI): domain Bacteria; kingdom Bacillati; phylum Bacillota; class Clostridia; order Eubacteriales; family Desulfitobacteriaceae; genus Desulfosporosinus; species Desulfosporosinus youngiae. Next base: position 5,422,807 of record NZ_CM001441.1, on the reverse strand, counting down.
ATGTGGAGTGGCATTTGGGGCAATAGGCAACTCCTTCTTTGTCCATTGCCGCAATTTGCCTTCTTTGTTCTAAATCTCGCTTGATCATTGTTAGGTCTTTGGGATTAGGAACACCGGCAATAATGCGGTTAATAGTATCCTTATCGTTTGAGTCAACAATTGGAAATCCTTTATCTTTTGTTTTGCACGTAGGACATTTTTTGGCTGCATCCAATAATTTATCTCCACAATTAAGGCAGATTTTCACTAAAATCCCTCCTAAATAGATGAGTAATAATCTTACTAAATAGTTCTCCGTGATGGGGCCGATTATCCTGCATAAAGTTCCTTTCGATGATACAATATTCATTGATTGGAGGAGAAATAATGTTCAGGAAGAGAAATGAATAATGAAGATACAAAAAAACCTGAAAAAAAGAGGTTATACTTTAGTGAGCGTGACGAAGAGTTGTCTGACGGTTTTTGGCTAAAGCATCACGCTAAAATTGAAAAACTTGAATCTGATTTTTACGATGCATACAATTACGCCTTCGACCTAACGCCAACAGAAGAAATAGAAAAGTTATATCTTGCCTTGGCGCAATTGAATCGCTTGAAAGAGTTCTGTTATAAAACAAGCAAAGGAGGGAAAGTCTATTTCATTGATATGTGGGAACAAATGCACAATAGCCAGAGTCTATGTTTTAGTCAAGAAGAAGTCATAATTAATCGAATCGAAAAAATACGAGAAGATGAAATACTAAAAGAAAAAATCTTGAATATCATTAGGGTTACTGGTACATATATTCAAAAAGATTTGTATAGGGAATTTCCTGATTTTGAACGTGAACGTTTACAAAGACTTGTTAATTATCTGGAAATAAAAGGCTTGTTAACAAAAATAAAAAAGGGGAATTCTTATCAACTATTTCTTGTAGAAAACGATACTGAGCATTCCTAATGGGGGGTGCTTTTTCTTATGCTACGCAAGGGGGGATTAATTGTGCCAACCATCAGTGCTACACTGAGGATGTTCGACGCAATGTCTAGGCCGCTACAAAACATAACGCAGGGAATGAATCTCATGGTGTCAAGTATGCGGCAAATGCAAAGTGCTACCGAACGAAATACCAATGTTGGCAGGACGCTTGTAGCAGCCCAAGAGAGAATAGCCGCAGCCGAAGCGGGCATAAGGCAGGCTATTGACCAGTCCACTCGGGCACAACAACGATTTAACCAATCAAGTCAGAGCAGTGCAAGCCTTATCAACCAAGCGTCAAGTGCACAGGATAGATTCAACGCGTCGGCTCAAAATGGTGCACACCATACAAGCATGATGCTTTCTAATATTAAGGGGATTGTAGCAACTTATATTAGTTTAATGGGTCTAAGGGCAGCTATGAATACTAGTGATAGCTATATATCAGCGCAGGCCCGACTTAAACTGATTAACGATAGTTCTCAAACGGACGTGCAGCTTCAAGACAAGATATTTGCTACAGCAGATAGGGCGTATGGAATTTATGGCGTCATGGCAAGTAGTGTGGGAAAACTTGGCCTCCTGGCTGGAGATGCTTTTTCCAACAATAATGAAATTATTAGATTCACAGAACTTATGCAGAAATCCTTCAAGGTTGGTGGCTCATCCACCATGGAACAGCAGTCCGGTATGTACCAACTCACTCAAGCGATGGCTGCGGGAAAGCTTCAAGGTGATGAGTTTCGCAGCATCATGGAAAACGCCCCCATGCTGGCAAGCGCTATCGCTGATTTCACGGGAAAATCCAAAGGTGAGCTTAAAAAGATGTCTGCAGAGGGGACGATTACTTCAGACATTATTAAAGGTGCCTTGTTCAATGCGGCGGATGATATAAATTCAAAGTTTGCGACAATGCCTATGACGTTTGCAGATATGTTCAATAAGTTAAGAAATAACGCACTCAAAGCCTTTGGTCCTGTCATTGAGAAGATAAATAGCTTGATCAACTCGCCTGGTGGGGCCGCGTTCATAGATAATCTAACAATTGGAATCAATATATTAGCTCGTGCAATAAACGGTTTAATTTCGGGCTTGATTTTAGTTGGAAATGCGGTGCAAAACAATTGGGGCATTATTGAACCTATTATTTGGGGAGTTGTGGGTGCTTTAATAGCCTATAATGCGGTAATGGGGATTGCGTGGCTTACGACCTTAAAAGATTTGGCAGTAAAAGGAGCGCATGCCATTGCTTCTTGGGCGGAAACTGCGGCAATAATTGCATTAATAATAGCCCAAGACGGACTTAATGCGGCTTTGCTTGCATGTCCTATAACATGGATAATTGTTGGCATCATCGCATTAATAGCTATCTTCTATGTTGTAATAGCCGCCATCAATAAATTTGCCGGCACGAGCTATTCTGCCACAGGGCTTATTGCAGGGGCATTCATGTTCGCCGGAGCGGTTATTATGAACATCGTCTTAGCGATCCTTAAAATTGTTATTAATGTCGTCGCGACAATCTGGAATGTAATCGCAACGGTCGCCGAATCTATTAGAAATGTGTTTAATGACCCGGTAGGTTCCATTGTCCGATTGTTCGTTGGCTTGGGGGATACAGTTTTAGGAATATTAGAGACTATAGCTTCGGCAATTGACACGTTGACTGGAAAGCATCTGTCGGATGCAATCAATGGATGGAGGGGCGATCTTCAGGGGATGGCTGATGACTTAGTGGGTGAAGTAGAAATAAAGATTCCGCGATTAGATCCCCACAATTACCTTCCTGGTCGATTCGATTACACTAACGCTTTCAACACCGGGTATGACTGGGGCAACAAGGTTTCGGACAAATTCAGCCTGTCAAACCTTGGAACAAATACGCTGACGGATTTCGACTTGGGCAACATCCCCAATATAGGCAAAGTGGATGAAGTCGGCAAAATCAAGGATAAAGTCGATATCTCCAACGAAGACCTAAAGATCATGCGCGAATTAGCCGAAATGAAGAACATCCAGAACTTTGTAACGCTGACGCCGACAGTAGCAGTCACAACCGGGGATATTCACAACGGACAGAGCGTGGACACTATAGTAGGAAAGATTAAAACCATGCTGGAGACTGATATTGCTTCATCTGCGGCAGGAGCATGGGCGTAAGAAGGGGGAGAATATGCTTGGTAAGCGTAACGGTAGATTTAAGCAAACCGATTCAAGAGATTCAGGACAGTCTTGAAATAGCAACCTCCATCTTGGAAAAGGCCTCAGCAGAGGGTTGGTCACGCAGCACTTTTTGTAAGGCGATAGGCATACTGAATAGCCATATTAATAAAGGCAGGTGATCACCTATGCCCTACGGCATCAAACTGAGCTTATACTCAGAAACCATTGAGCTTCCCGTCATGCCCAGCGCCCTGGAAATTGGAGAGGGCGGGAATAACAAGACCTATGATGTTGTAGCCCTAGGGGAAATCAACGTCATAAAAAACCCCAAACTCTCAGAGTATGCGTTTAGCAGTTTCTTCCCGGCACAACGCTACCCATTTGTCACGGTTTCCCCCTTGTTGCTACCTTACGAATATGTAAAACGCATTCTAAAGTGGATGGAATCTAAAGAGCCCATCCGTTTTGTTTTTATCTCCGAAACGTTTGACATTAACACACTGGCCAGCATTGAAGGTTTTGACTGGAAGGAATCTGCCGGCTCCGGGGATATTGACTATACCTTAAAATTGAAACGATACACGCCTTACTCCGCACGCCGGGCTGTCGTTGCCCAAACAATGACAATCGCTTCAGTGTCCACTCAAGCCATCCAATCCCAGCCCCCAGCGAGGCCTAATGAGCAGCCGCCACCTAAAACCTATACTCTCGCAGCCGGGGATACTCTATGGGCTGTAGCACAGAAGCAATTAGGCAATGGAGGTCGCTGGCCAGAGTTACAATCATTGAACGGCATATCTGATGCTGAGATCAAACGGCTGCAGGTTGGCCGAGTAATAAAGTTGGCATAGGAGGTGCACTGTGCTAAAAATACTGATCGATAACAAAGATGGAAACGTGTGGGATATCTCTCAGATTGTCTCGGACGTCACCTGGAAAACGAGCAGGATCGGCAAAGCCGGCAGCCTGGAGTTTACGCTAATCAAAAACGCTTTAGGGCAAGATGCAGCCTTCAAGTACAGCAATGGAGATATTGTCCGGGTCCAGGAAGTTGAGGATGGTGTCAATGTCTTCTACGGCTATGTCTTTTCCATTGAAGGGGGAAGGGACGAGGCAGTTAAGATTACTTGCTATGATCAACTACGGTACCTCATGGCGAATGAAACCTATGTCTTTGCAAACGTCACAGCCTCTGAGGTCATTAAAACCATTGCCGCCGACTTCAAGCTCAAACTTGGGCGGATCGATGATACGGGGTATATAATTCCGACGATGTCCCAAAATGACCAAAAGCTTTTCGATACGATCTGCAAAGCCTTAGATTTAACTCTGATGAATGCTGGCAAAAATTATGTGTTCTTCGATGACTTTGGAGCTTTGTCGGTGCGGAATATTGAGGACTTACTGCTGGATTTCATCATTGGCGATGCCAGCCTCATGACCGATTATAGTCACAAGATATCCATTGATGATGACACCTACAATAAAATTAAGCTTTACAAAGACAACAAGGAAAGCGGCAAGCGCGAAATCTATCAGGCCCAAGACAGCGCCAATATGGCTAAGTGGGGCGTGTTGCAGCTCTATCAAAGTGTGGATGAAAACATGAACGATGCTCAGATTAATGAGCTGCTCGATAGTCTGGTCACATTGAAAAACCGGGAATCAAGGACGCTGAAAATCGAAGCTATCGGTGATCTCCGAGTAAGGGCCGGGAGTTATCTAAGGATACAGATTCAAGAGTACGAAATCAATCAGCCCTTTTTAGTGGATGAATGTAAGCATTATTTCGAAGGTGCAGACCATACGATGAGCCTGGAACTTAAAGCAATTATGAAGGTGGTATAATGGCAAGCTTATTGGATGTAATAAAAGCTGCGGGGATAGATGCTGTAGGGGCATCAAACCCTGTGAATGTTATGTTTGGAGAGATACTAACCATAAGTCCGCTGAGTGTGAAAGTCGACCAACGCTTTACACTGCCGGCGGATTTTTTAATTGTGCCGGAAAGTTTAACCCGGTATGAAGTCGACCTGACACACTCTCATCAGTACACTGATGATGGATCATCAAGAACCACAGCTACGGCCCTGACAACTAAACTGATCATCCGCCCTGGGCTTAAGGTGGGGGACAAAGTCCTGCTGCTCAGGGTCCAAGGCGGGCAGAAATTTGTAATCTTAGACAAGGTGGTGACAACATGATACCGACCGGCGGAAGCATCAACAACGGTGTGATTGAAGAAACGGAGCAGCCATCCCTCACATGGAAGCTGGATGCAGCTAAAGAACGAATTGCCGGCAGACTGGACGGCCTTGAGGCGGTCAAACAGGCTGTCTTTAAGATCCTGGGGACGCCTCGTTATCATCACTTAATCTACACAACAAACTACGGCTCTGAGATAGAGAAGTTAGTCGGAATGAATCCGGTCTTTGTAAAATCAGAGGCTGCCCGCATGGTCAGAGAAGCGTTAACCCAGGATGACCGAATCACCGGCGTTGAGAATATACGGACTACAGTCACGGGAGATGGTCTGCTCATTGAGTGCACAGTTATCAGCAAATACGGGAGTTTTGAGATAACTCAGGAGGTGAGGGTGTAAGTGTATGAGGGCCAAACGTATGAGTCCATCTTGGACAGAATGTTAGACCGGGTGCCTGGGGATCTGGACAAACGTGAGGGCAGCATTATTTATGACGCCTTATCCCCGGCTGCAGCAGAACTGGCCCAGGCTTATGCAGAATTGGAAGTCAACCTAAGGCTATTCTCGGCTCAAACATCAAGCGGAGATTACCTGGAATTAAGGACGATGGATTATGGGGTTACTCGTAGAGTCGCCACGAAGGCCCAGCGGAAGGCAATGTTTTACGGGCAAAATGATACCCCGCTGGATGTGGCCATCGGCAGCCGCTTTTCCATTGAGCAGGTAAGGTATGCTGCCAAAGAAAAAATCGCGTCGGGTCAGTATATTCTGGAGTGCGAAACTGCCGGTACTGTCGGCAATCAATACTTTGGTACGCTGATGCCGATTGACTATATCCCCGGGTTGGTGCAGGCCGAGCTGTCCGACATTCTCATTCCGGGAACGAATGCAGAAACCGACGACAGCCTCAGGCAGCGCTATCTACAGCGGGTTCGTCAGCCGGCAACGTCTGGGAATGCTGCTCAATATCGGCAGTGGGCGTCTGAAGTGGCTGGAGTGGGAGGCGCTAAGGTCTTTCCACTTTGGGAGGGGTCAGGGACGGTAAAGGTTGTCATTGTTGATGCTGAAAAGCAGCCAGCTACCTCCACTTTGGTGGACGCTGTATCAGACTATGTTGAGACCGTACGCCCTATTGGAGCCGCTGTGACCGTCGTTTCGGCAGCAGCTAAAGAGATCAGTGTTACGGCGACTGCCGTTTTAGCATCCGGCTATGCTATCCAAGGTGTAACGGACGCTTTTAAGGTAGAGGTGGAAAGCTATCTGCAGGATACAGCTTTTATCAACACCTATGTCAGTTATGCCAAGATTGGGAACCTGCTCCTTAGCACACCAGGTGTCATCGACTATACTACGTTGCTAGTCAACGGCGGCAGTGCCAATATCGCTCTGGCGGACGAAGAAATCCCGGTATTTGGGACCGTGGAACTGGGGGTGTAAAACTATGCCTTATCCGGATCAGATTGACCAATTTACCGAAAAACTTAACAAGAAGTCGGACGGCAGCGTTTACACGGTTGAAGAAGAGCTGCCTATTAATGGCGGGGTGTACCAGGGTTTCTTAGGTCACGACAACATTACGAACAGCACAATCAGAGTTTACACAGGACCACAGTTTACAGGTATCCCAGTGACAAACTTCATTGTATCCATTCCTTCTGAGACGCCTTGGAAACGTTCGATTAAAATCTTCGCCCAAACAGAGACGGTCTATGTTACCTATGAGACCCCCGGGGATATGGTAGAGGCGGAGGATGTTAACAATTTACAAGACAGTCTGATTCGAACCCAAGCAGAGATAGAGAGATATAAAGCAACAGGAATCATCGACGGCGGTGGATTTATTAGAGAGGAGGTATAACCATTGGCGGCACAAACAATTAAAATTCGCCGAGGTACCAAGCCCGAGCTAGTGGCCCTAGGTGCTTTGTCATCAGGAGAGATGGGGTTTTGCACAGATACTAAGGAAGTTTACATCGGGGACGGCACTGCCAATGTTTTTGTCGGCAGAGCACTATCTGGGACAGAAGCGGCCCGGCCCAATGCTGGGACATTAGGGCGGCTTTACTATGTCACCAGTGGCACCAATGCAGGCTATCTGTATTTTGATACGGTTTCGGCCTGGCAGCGTGTTAACGCCCAAAAGATAACAGATTTAACCGGAACCTTGGATGATGTGTCTGATGGAACAACCTATGCAAAGGTTAAAAAATCAGACATAACCAACGGCCAGGTTAACAAAGTATCAGATGGTACTAACACGAAAACTGCGGCTGAAATAAAATCTCATATTGACGATGCGGCTAAACACCGCCTTATCAATGACTCGGGGACAGCCATAACCGACTTATGGAGTGCTCAAAAAATTGGTAATGAAATTGAATTAGCTAAGCACAACATCGAACCTCAAGCCAGTGTGAAGAATCGTACCACTACAGCCCCACCGGGCAGTCCAGTGACCGGAGATCGCTATATCATCCCCAGCGGCGCAACGGGTGTGTGGTCCGGGAAACAGGATCAAATTGCCGAATATGCATCAGGAGCCTGGTCCTATTACCCGCCTCAGATTGGGTGGACCTGCTACGTTGATGAGGAACAAAAAATCTACAGCTGGAACGGGACAGCTTGGGTAAGAACCGGTGGAGCCCTGCAGACGATTACTGCCGGCAATGGTTTAACGGGGGGCGGGCAGGCCGACACAGTGACATTGACGGTAGGGGCGGGGAACGGGATCTCCGTTGCTTCGACTTCGGTTAGCGCTAAAGCTGGGAAAGGAATCCTCGTCAACAGCACGGGCATTGAGGCCAATATTGATGCCAGCAGTCTTGTCTATGACTCGGCCAATGGAAATAGGTTGATGGTATCCATTGTGGATGGAGGAACATTCTAAGGAGGGAGGCTGATGGCAAGAAAAGTATTGATCCAGATTAGGCGTGGCCTTGAGGGTAGCATTGGAACCTTGGCAGTAGGGGAGTTAGGCTTCTGCACGGATACCAAGAAGCTTTATATAGGAACAGAAAGCGGCAATGAACTATTGGTGGCTGCCCAAACCGTCGGGGATATGCTGAAAAGCATTTATGACACGGATAATGACGGCAAAGTGGATGTAGCGGAGGTGGCGGAGAGTGTCCCCTGGACTGGGGTCTCGGGAAAGCCAAGCACCTTTACTCCGGTGGGACACACACATAATGCCAGCGATATCAATGCCGGAACGGTGGCCATAGCGAGACTGCCAGCGGCATCTACAAGTGCTGCGGGAATATCTCAACTAAATAATACAATGACAAGCACCTCAACCACTCAGGCAGCCACGGCCAATGCCGTAAAAACAGCTTATGACCTGGCCGCGGGGAAACTGAGTCCCGGGGTAACCTGGAACCAGCTAAAGGGGGTGTGAGCCGATGGGATACGGAAACCAAATCTATGGCACCACCCTTTTTGGGACTGACGGCAACGACGGGGACCAGCCTGAGTATGCAAAGCCCGACCTCATGAGATATCTACCCGAGTATTATCAGAGCGTACGGGAAATGAAAAAGTTACAGGAGACTGCGTCCAATGAGCTGGGTCTTTTTTTATTTTCCATGAATGACCTGCTGGACCAATGCTTTGTAGATACCGCCACATGGGGCTTAGCTTACTGGGAAAGTGAGCTGGGTCTAGAGACAGAACCGACGAAATCTATAGAGCGAAGGCGGGAACAGATCAAGGCCAAACTGCGCGGGTCGGGGACAACCACGAAGCAAATGATTAAGGATACGGCCATTGCTTTTTCCGGGGGCGAGGTGGATGTGATTGAGTACCCGTCAGAGTACCGCTTTGAGGTCCGCTTTATTGGGACCAAGGGTATCCCGACGAATATGCCCGGGTTTATGGCGATGATCGAGCAGATTAAACCGGCTCACTTGGCTTACAGCTTTAAATATTCCTATACGTGGTGGGACTCCCTGAAGCATCTCGCTTGGAATGGCGTGAATGTTATGAACTGGAATGAGTTGAAAGTTTATGAGTAAGGAGGATGGTCATGCAGACAACAGCAAATTATGGACTTAAGAAACCGGACGGTACAGATATTGTTAACATTCAAGATTTTAACGACAATGTCGATGTGATTGATCAAAAGCTGAAACAGGCGATGGATGCGGCGGGAGAAATAGGTTCCCATGCTGATACTCACCGGCCCGGAGGTAGTGATCCTATTCCCACGGCGGCACCCTCGGGGGGATTGGGGACGGCTAATGCCGCCGGATCCAGCACAAGCCTTGCCCGTGCCGACCATGCCCATTTAGCCTTTGATAGCACAAATCCAGTGGCCAACGGCACGGCGTCGGCAGGATCAGCGGCCACTGCAGCCAGGAGAGACCATGTGCACCCGACCGATACCACCCGAGCCCCGTTGGCATCGCCAGCGCTCACTGGGACTCCGACTGCACCCACTGCGGCAGCGGATACGAGCACGACCCAGATTGCTACAACAGCGTTTGTTACCGGGCAAGCGGGGACTGTTACGCCTAACATGGATGGGTCTGCTGCCGTTGGGACATCAAAAAAGTATGCCAGAGAGGATCACAGGCATCCTGCAGATACAACCAGGGCACCATTGGCCTCCCCAGCATTAACGGGCACCCCCACAGCTCCTACGGCGGCAGTTGACACATCAACTACTCAAGTTGCCACAACGGCTTTTGTTGTAAATCAAGCAGCCTCGACAAGCCCCGTTATGGACGGGACGGCAACTGCAGGGACATCGAAGAGATATGCCAGGGCAGATCATGTTCATCCAGTCGATACGAGCCGGGCCGCGCAGACAGACCTTGTTGCGCATTTGGCGGAAGATGCGACATTAACCACTAAAGGGCATGTGCAATTATCGAGTAGCACAACAAGCACAAGCACGACTCTTGCAGCTACTCCAAGTGCAGTAAAAGTCGCCATGGACAAGGCTAATGCTGCAATCCCATCCTCGCAAAAAGGTGTTGCAAATGGTATTGCGGACCTTGATAGTAGCGGCAATGTCCCCGCTAATAGGTTAGGCAATGCTGCGAAATTTCAAAGGGGTAGTCTTTCGGGTTTTAGCAAATCCATGGCACCCTTAGAAGAGTATACTGTAACAATCCCTGTTATGCCGGAAGCGCAATCGGGGCGGGTTTATCTATCAGGATCTAACTATATAGGGATGGAGATTGCCTTTAATAGATCTAGCCTTGATGGCTATTCCATTACTGGGGCTGGCGCAAACAGTTGCGCATCATCAAAAATGGACAGCGGATATGTTTCCTATTACGGGTATGGGTTTAATGGATCATCGACAGTAAAAATTCTCGAATGTTACATTAATAGTAATAATTCTATAATCATCAAATTTGTGAATACTCACCTGAGTACTACCACTACAATCAATGTAGCAAGTATGTCGTGGGAGGTTAAAAGCCAATGATTGTAAAGCAGGATAAAGGTTTTGAAACCAATAGTTTTTACCCTGACACCGATTGGTATAACGACGAGAATTACGTGGTGGACGAAACGACAGAACTTGGACAATTGTTAGCTGAGAAAATCAAAAAACACGCTCCTTATTTTGAGTTTGTGCTAAACGAAAATAGAGAACTAATTGACATTATTCCAACGGAACGACCGCCACAACCACCTCCAGAACCAACCGAACTTGAAATACTGCAAAAGAAAGTCGCCATGCAAGACACGGTAATCGAGGAATTAATGTTTAGCATTATTCCACAATTAACAGGAGGAGGAATTTAATGATGGCTATGTATATCGCAGGCAAGATCCTAGATGGCAAGCAAGACTACGAGTATGTATTTAGTATTACACTCTATCAGCGCTATCAGGATGATGTTGACGCGATCCTGATCGGCGAAGGTAGGCAAGATTTAATTAAGCGGTAATGTCCGCAGTAAAGAATTGGGGCAAAGCAGGGACCGAGAGGTCTTTTTTCTTTGCCCTGCACATGTTAATAATTGATTTGTGTAGAAACAAGGATAATGATCTATCATGTAGAACACTAAATTAGTAACTTTATTTTTATTTTAGAAAGGACTAATTTAGTGTATGGAATTTAATGATTTAATCCTTCAGGTTCAACAATTATCACTTGAATTAGAACATTTAAAAGCGGCTCTTAATTCACGTACGATGTGGAATTCTCCGTTGTTATCGGGGGTAGTTGGAGCTCTAACAGTATTCTTGCTCACTGTCGTCTATAATTACTTTCGTGATATCGGAGACAAAAGATTCCAACATAGATCGTTTATTGTTGCTGAAGAAATTGATAATCTTGGAACTAGGCTAGAAGGTTATAATTATGAACCAACAGAAGACATTAGATTAGTAGAAACCGAATCCCTTGTGAAATTACATGATCGTGTTAAAACAGGGGCGCTTTGTTCAGGAACAAACTTCTTGAAAATTGAAAATCTGGGCCCTTCTTTAGTAACCAATGTAAATATTTCTATAGATATCGAAGGGCAGATTTCGAAGAAAAGGGTAACTCTGCAAAAGAGGATTCCAATTATTTCTATTAAGCAAAAGGTTTTTATTTTTGCTCAAGATATGGCGTTTCAATTTGAACCGCAACTCTTAAGAAAATCAACAATAACCTACACTACAATTGCCGGGGAAAAAATGAAGTATACTTATGAGGTATCTGAAAACGAGGGGAATACTACATGTAAAGAGAAATATTTTTATAAGTCAAGATTTTGTAACTTTAAGCTAATTGCTCATGCTGATACAGAACCTATAAGTTGGATCTATATTAAGCATAAGAGAGATGTTAAGCAGTAGATCCATTATGTGTAGTCACAAGTACCTAAACCGTCATTCTGGCGGTTATTTTTATTTCTAAAACGAAGGAGTTGATGTGGGTGGGAGATCAGCAAGAAGTACTTATGGAGATCCGGGAGCGCGTAGTGAGAGTCGAAACAAAATTGGACGCTCAAAACGACCTCAGGGAGAGGGTGTGCTCTGTCGAAGAAAAGGCAACCGAAACCGAGCAACGGTCAAAATCGAATACTCATCGCATTGACAAACTTGAAGCAAACAATACATGGCTCTGGCGCACTGTCGCTGGGGCCATCATTAGTGCGGGAGTGGGGACGTTAGCGTTATTAAAATGAAGGGAGAGAGTAAATTATGCCAGTAATCGAATGGCATCCATCCCCGAATTACAGTAGCAGGGGAGGACGCAAAATCATTGCCATAGTGGACCACGTCACCGCCGGCAGTTACCCTGGCTGTCTCAATTGGCTTTGCAATCCGGCTTCGCAATCGAGTGCTCACTATCTCGTAACAAAGACAGGCCGCATCCTGCAGCTGGTCAAAGAAGGAGACACGGCTTGGCACGCGGGCATTCGCAACAAGCCAAGCTGGGCTTTGTATGATGGCACGAACCCAAACACTTACACACTCGGGATCGAGCATGAGGGCCAGCCAGGAGATGTGATGCCGGAGGCCCAATACCAAGCCACGCTTTGGCTGCACAAGGATCTAACGCAAAAATACGGTATACCGATTGATGCTGATCACATCATAGGGCATTACCGTATCGACAGTGTTAATAGGCCTAATTGCCCGGGGGTTGGATTCCCGTGGGATAGGTTATTCAAGGATTTGAAGGGAGGGAGAGATGTGCTAAAAACAGCTGTCCTACTATATACGAAGGAAGACTTCTGGGCGGGGTATGATGTTGCCGTAAAGCATGGTAATTGTGCCATCTTTGTGCGGCCTCCGGATCTCTCTGTGCCGGCGGAGGCTAGGGCGGCTGAAAAGCTGATCGTGGTGGGCGGGGCAACGACCAATCATCCAAACGAAGTCCTGTTGAGTGGGAACGATAAATATCAGACAGCGGCTGCTGTGGCGAAGTATTTGGGGTAAGCAAATTGCATAATTTGCAAATTACAAAGGAGGAATCAACATGCCCACCGATTTATTTACCACGTCCTACCTGGGGAGTTATGCCGGTCTGGTTGCTGTGACGTATTTGCTCGTCCAATTCTTTAAGGAGCCTGTCAAGGCACGATTAAGCGACTGGTGGATACGGCTTATGGCCGTGGGCTTTGCGCTGGTGATCCAGCTTTTTACCCTGTTTGTCAGCGGTAATTTTACGGTTGAGGCTATTGGGTTATCCGTGCTTAACTCGTTTTTGGTGGCGATCACGGCGGCCGGTGCCCATAACATTAGCCAGCCGAGTACGCAGCAGTCGGTGGTTAGTGCCCTTGAGCCAGTTGTTTATAAGGCCCAGGTCCCGGACGTCAGCCCGCCGATTATTACGCCGCAGCCCAGCGCGGAGGTAGAGAGCGATCCGGTAATGTAGGTGGCGCGAGGTTAATATAGGCATGATGAAAGCCCTCTCCTTAGCTGAAGGGGGCTTTCGCTAAACAGTTTTGTTGACTTTTGATGTAAAGAAAAGGAATTTAGCCAAGTGATGACGAATCTAGTTAAAATATTGCGTAATAACTAGATTAATTATCAGGAGGAGATCAGAGTGAACGAAAAGATAATGCACTTGGCTAATTTCAATATTACCTTTGGGGAAAAAGCAGAGCCAATGCTATCACATTTCAAGGACATCATTTTTCCTGCTTTTACATCTGGTATCATGAGGGGAAAGGTTGATGAAATCCCTCATTTTCTATTTACTGATGTTGAGATCAAGCAAATCAAAGGCGGGGAATATATACTCGTTGGAAATTATATAAAAGAAACTGAATATACGATTCATACAACTGTTACGAATGGAGCGTTAACCGCTTCCCCGGCAAAGCACCCAACGGCTCCTTACTCAAGATTTATTATTTTTTTAAAAAATCATCGCATGATTCTGGTGCGAAATGAATCTGTAAGTCCCGATATTAGAAGCTTCCAAGCTACAGTAAGATATATTCTGAATAAATATACCCGTGAAGCTAATAAGGAACAACGAGAAAATAAACGTAAGCCTACTACAACTTTGCCGAACGCCTTAGTCAATATTGTAGATATGCCACTTAAAGAAGACATTAACGCTGTACTCAAAAGTGTTCAAAAAATTAAGTGGGTAAAACTTAATTTTTTTCCACTTAATAATGATTTTGGTAAGCGACCAATTGCAAACTCAATTAGAGCAGAAATGAAAAGTCTCGGTTCAAATACCACTAATTTAACATTTAACTCCCCGGACTCTAAAGAGGGAATTCAAAAATTATTAGAAGAGACTTCTGGGCAAGCTAGAACAACACTATTTGTTAAGAATAAAGACGGCGAGGATGAAAAAATTAGAGAAGATTCTTTTTCGTCTAACAAGAAAATTGCTTTCGCTAAAGATGTAACTAGCGATGATGATGAATATTTCGTTTTAATTGCACAAAAAGAATCAATAATAAAAAATGTTAGTAAGGAAAACGAGGCTTGGTATAAAAGATATGTAGCTGCCTTACGTTCATTATTGTGATATTGTGATTTCTTCGACAGAAAGCAGGTGTAAATTAATGAACGAAGAAAAATATTTTGCGACAATTAATGAATTTACAGAAAAAACACCTGCAAAAAAGATGATAATAGACGCCTTCAAAGAAATTACTCCAGATAAAAATAATTGGATTGCTTTCGTTATTAGCTTTGTTCTAGGTGTCTTTTTTGCTGCCATAATAGGGATTAATGAAAATACGGTAAAAATATTATTAGCTATAGTAGGGGTTCTTCTTAATGTGTTGCTTTATATATTTGGATACCTATTTACTATCTATGCTATTTTATTGGCATTTTTGAGCGATAAATATATAAAGGAACTAGCAAAACTCAAAACTGATGGTGTATCATCTTTGATGATCAGTACTAAATATTATGAATCTGTATTGTTTCTGTATTTTATAGGATTATGTATAACTGGTGTGATATTGCTGTTCTTAAATTGTATAGTCAATGAATGGGTATTGACTAGTAATTATATAATTAATAATAGCTTGGCGGTACTGGTACTTATTATCTACTTCACGTATATATTTCGAATTATTTACGAACTAAAGAGTGCTATATATAATACAATAGTATTGTTTAGAGAGAGTATTGCCTATAAGCTTTTGATTATCTTTAAAAAAGAAAGAGAAGGCGAACATATTGATAACGATAATAAATAAGGCTATTCTGCATATTCTGGATTTCAAGTCCGGTATAATGGTATTTTCAGATCAGGAATTAGATATAGGGAGTAAAAGTGTTCTTACTTTCTTAACGAAACATATTGAAAAGATAATGAACGATTCTGGTTCAAAATCTGGTAATTTTAATGCAGATAGTAGTTACAAGAAAAAACTTACGGAATACGTTACCGATAATATAGACTTTACTAGTTTTTCTGTTCATACCGCAGAATTAGTATACTCCGCTATATCTCTATCAGATATTTTAGAACCTGCAGATTTAATCGTTTGTGACGTGAACATTGATGATAAAAGGTTTATTGCAATATTAAAATGTAATAATAAAGTGGGGTTTACTCATCAAGTAATTAAAAATGAGGGAAAAATACAAAATGGAATCATCAATCATTATGCTATATTACCAAATATTTCACAAAAAATCGATGAATATGCCATTATTGAGGTAAGCTCTCTAGATATTAGATTCTGTGACAAGAAAAGATTTATTGATGGTAAGGATACTTATATCCTATCCGATATAGTTTTAGGATGTAACTCTACTATTTCTCCTAAAAACGCAATTGATTTGCTTCATTCCATTACACGCATGGTATCAGAGAATCATGGACAAAGCAGTGTTGCGGCTATCTCTAAGGTTAAAAATTATTTAGTAGAAAACGCGGAAGTATCAGAATACTTAGATACGACAGAATTAGGCAAAGAAGTATTTAACTCTTCTCCTATAATGCAAGAAGAATATATTAAAGAAGTAAAAAATACTGGCATTCCCGAGACAGTAAAGGTAGATAGATCCTTTGCAATCAAAAAGGGAAAAAATCATAGGATTAAAACTGACACGGGAATCGAAATAACATTTCCAGCGGATTACTTCCATAATAAGGACTATATTGAGTTCATTAATAATCCTGATGGAACTTTATCTATAGAGATGAAGAATATAGGTAAGATAATCAATAAATAGCTATAAAAGGGGATGGTTTTGTACATTCTTAGTATTTAAATTTGGACTTCCTAAGTAAGGCTTGAGTTTTAATAGCGCAAATTAACTCTCATCGAATGATGAGGAGTCTTTTTGTTATTGGATGATCACGACACCCAAAACTTTCCTCTACCAATTTCGCTTCATTCGCCTTATAATAGAACAAACGTTCTTTAAGGAGCGAATATATGTATGAAAATAATCGCTAAGCCGGTGGAAATGGTAGCATGGTTCGATCAAGCCGGTAAACCTCATCCGGTACGATTCAGACACGAGGGATCTGTGGTCCAAGTCCAGCGCGTGGTACATACGGTGGAAGAAAAAATCGCTGGCAAGCGCATGATCATTTTCCGCTGCCAGAGTGAAATTGATGGAATACTAAAGGTATTTGAACTTAACTATGAGGTGCAGGCCTGCAAGTGGATGCTCTGGAAAATGTAACAGGGGAGAGCCTCGCCTAAACTCTCCCCCTTTATCAGAAAGGAAGCGATGCCATGTCTACACCGCAATACATACTATGCCAGATTGTCCCATAAGGTTACAAGCTTAGGCTCCCATTGAAAACGATGGGGGCTTTTTTTGTGTTATAGATCTTCTTCTTCAAATAATTCTTCCTGTATTCCGCTTGAAGGAGGAAAAGCCTTTTGAAAATTCTTTTTAAATATTTCCCACGAAGATGATATCCTCATGATAGCTATCAACTGCATAAGATGGTCACGTAAGTCCTTTTGTCCAATGTCTGTTGAAAGATGTTGGTGGTGGGTAGCTTCTCTTCTACCTGACTGTTTATTTTTGACGGGGTTCAATTTCTTTAGCTCATCAAGAACACCGGGGGGCAGCTTTTCATATACCAATTGATTAGTCAATTTTCCAACCAATCTCGGTCTGTGTGTATCAAGGGGATCATAATTCCATTTTCTCAATCTAAATAGTTGTCGATAATATTCATCTGGGAACATTTTTGCCCATTTTAGTCTTTCATCTGTCAAGTAAATGGCTAGCAATTTTTGAAGGGCATCTTTTTCTCTTACTTCTTGATATCCAGTAGCCTCGTCAATCAAAGCTATTATACCTGTATGAGCAAGGCCCCTCATAAGAATTTCTGCTTTCAATGCCTTATCTAATTGTTGTTTCTGTAATATATTTGCCTCTCTTGCATTAAGCCAAATATCACATACAGTAGGAAGAATTGATGCATCGTAACCACTGACGGTTCTTTTCCCGTCTAAATATAAAATTGGATCAAGGGACCCGACATCTAAAGCCTTATCAACAAAGGGTTTCAGGTTTTTAGGGGCTATAAAAACGGGCAAAGGGGCCCCGGCTTCTTGGTGTTCTTTTTTTAGTCGCCTTGATGCACCGCTTGCCGTTCCTAGTATAGCATGGGTTATACCAGTTTCGCTTAATACTCTTTTCCCATTGTCTAACACAGCGCAAGGTATTCTAATATTACCAATGACAACGTCGCCCTTATATGCCGCTTTCCGCAATTGTTCCCCCATTATGAACAACCCCCAAAATATTGTATTTTTAGTATAGTTTCTCTTAAATTATGGAGATTCCTGCCGAAAGTATAAATATTTAGGCCACAAAGATCAAAATCTATATCAAGGCTGACTTTGCAAAGCCAGCTCGAAGCGGGATCCCGCGACCTCCCCGGGGCTTGTCCGGGTTAGGTTTCGGCCTGGTCCCTCAGGCCATCGTCAGGCGGGTTCGTAAATGGACCAGTCAAGAGTAGTTTTACACGATGGGCAAACATCAGGCATATCCCCATTTTCATCGCATAGTAATTCAGTGCTGCACTTTTCACAACGACATATTCCATAATTGTCTTCATATACCTTAGAATTCACACATATCATCCTTTCTCATCACGCCGGGCTTAGCCGCCCGGCTTTCGGCTTTGGTTTTTATATTGCGTTTTCCAATGTGATTATTCTCTTTTTTATCTCATCGTATTGCTTGTAAAACTTGTTGTGGCGGTGCTGTGCGATTTGGCTTTCGGGGTTGGCCCTCAGCCTATCAGCTTCTTTGCTTGCCATTGCTAGCAATTCAAAGGATGCTAAGCGGAGTATTTCAAGTTCGGTGATGGTGGTAAAGTTCGTCATTGTGGCGGCCTCCTTTGTATGTACTAGTGTTATTACATATAATATACCATAGCGCTAGTACATAGTCAATTATAATTATACTAGCGTTAGTACATTTTTTGTGTTATGCTTAGGTTGAGGTGATGCTATGCCCACGGCGCGAACTAAAGCAAATCGAAAGTATAACGAAAAGGCATATGATCGGATACCCCTTACTGTGAAAAAAGGGGAAAAGGAAGTAATCCAAGCTTTTGCCGAGAAGAAAGGCTTGAGCGTTAACGCCTTCGTTAATGCGGCCATACAGGAAAAAATGAACCCGGCCCCGGTTAAGGCTCAAAAGAAGAAAGACCCATCTCCTAAAGCCGTTGAGAGGAGCGGGATTGTTTACACGATGCAAGACCTAATGAGAGACTGGGACCACTATATCTATGTGCACAGTCTAGATCCTTCCCAGGGAGTTATCGCTGACGTAAAGGATGATCTTATACGTAATCTTTTCCCCAAGGGCGCAGAGTTGGCCGAGATAGGCATAAAGACGCAATATATTTGCCCATTTACGGGTAAAAAGTTTGGATCTATAGAGAACCTTATTTATGCGGCAATTCCTAAGTTAATATCATGGAGGGAAGCCGAGGCGGAAAGAGAAGGGCTTTTGGAAAAGCAAAAGCGAGAAGCAGCCAAAATGGCTAAGCAAAGACAAAGGCTTATTGATGAGGGGAAATTCCCGAAATTTTAATCTCGGCAAAAAAGACGCCGGCAATTAGCCGGCGCTTTGTCACACATCCTGGGGCATGGACATATAGTGTAGTGTTAAGAATATATCGCTGGAGCAGAAACCTGGTGTTTAGGGCAGCACTGGGGTTCTGCTTTTTTATTTAAGAAATAGGTGCCGGTAAGCTAGTTATGAACTTCGCGTATCCTTCATTGCACTTCATCAGGTTCAAGCTGTGAAAGCGCTTAAGGCTTAACAAGTCTTCTTCCGTATAGGGGTATAGTTCGCTTTTCAACTCATCATAATTCTTTTTATCACATCCGCTGATGAGCATATATGACGCATTGGCGCTCCTGAATTCTTCGCGGATAGTCTTAACTTGGTTGAGGTAATGGCAGCTGATGATAGGTTTAAGATTAAACTTCGGGAGCTGGCTAAGTTTCAGCTTGAGGAATTTCTCCGCATTGTTCACTTGGTAGAGCTCATCGATAATTAAGTTTACCTTAGTCATTTTGCGTCTATCTTGAATCTGCTCTTCCCGGATCTGCAGGGCAAGCCATATCTTAGTGAGCCAATAAGTTACATAAACGTCTTTCTCATTGTCGGTCAGAAACATACGCTGAGGCATCTTAATAACTATAAGCTGGTTTTTCTGCATTTCCTTAACCAGATCAATATTATTCTCAGTTCCTTTTTTAAGCATGGTCTCGATATAAGCATTAACCTTAAGCTTTTGTAGCCTATCTACAGCACCGGTAATTAAGTGCATCTTGGTGCCAACTACCTTGCCTTTTTCAACGTTATCCAGCTCATGTAGGTAATCGATATACTCTTCCATGTTTTCCATTTGCTCTGCAGGTATTCGGTCTATAAATGACTTCCTGACTTTGTAATTAATTAGAGTGGCGAATACGTCTTTTATATTACCATTAGACAGGAATACCGCTAATGCCGCGCTTTCAAAATATCTCCCCATTTTAGCCGTGAAGTTTGCATCGTCAGCATTAATGCTATCAACGAGCGTCATCAGTAGAGCCGATTGCTCCTTAGCATTTTTGTACTGGATAAAATGGGTTGTGCTTCGTGGAACCTCATTATAGCCAAGCCCTTGCAACGTATCCCAGTGATCACACCTAATCTCCAGAACTTTATCTCTTGGGAAGGTTGTTGCGATTTCTTCACTTAGCTGGCAGCTCCCGATGTAGTCGGGGATGATTACGCACTCTCCTGCCTCAATAGCATCCCGGGCTATGTTTGCAAGGAACTTCGATTTGCCTGCCCGGTTAGGCCCGATGAGTACCAGCGAAAGCATTTGATAATCAAAATCTGTACTCATGTAGACCTTTTGTGTATAGCCTTTGTACGTGTTTTCGCCTAAGCACATTACTCCCTTTAGGAGTTCGTCCGGCACCTCAGTCTCTAATGTCTCTACCTTTTCAATAAACTTGTGTTTTTCAAGTAATTCACGTCCAGGGAGCGCCAAGAAGTTGCCGCATTCGTAAACGCTTACTTTCATCGTAGCAGCCCCTTTAATCTTAGTATCTAAGTGATGGAATTTACCTTTGTACTTTCGGTGTCGTAAGCTATTATCTTCACCTATGCAGTCGTAGCTTTGGGCTAGAGCTATTGCGTTATTTCGCTGGTGTAGGTCGTCCTTACTTTCACTCAGTACGATAGCTTGAATATTTAGTACCATGTGCTTGCCTTTAGTTACGGTTGCATTAGACACTACTTTATGATTAATTGCGCTACGTAATGTTTGCTCTAGAATAGAGGCATTGTTCTTTTCATACCTAACTAAGTATTTTTGACGGCTGTCATCACCAAGGAACCCGCCGACATCGTCTACAAGCCCCGATAAAAGGGAGAATGCCAGCTTAAATAAGTAAATAATACCAGTCTTATTTTTATCTACAGGTTGCTCTTTGCGTACTTTAGTGATGGTAGCCTTATATTCACTTAACCAGCTTCGTTGGGATGTAGGAATAAAGTTATAAAAGATCCCCACTTTATCGCCTTCATGCATGATGTCTACTATATTAAGGTTACTTTCTAAGAGACTGTTACTGCGTTTGTCAACGGCAAGACTGAGACCATCTTCTTTTGAGTAGTCTAATTGGTAGGTAGTGACGTCTTCGTTGAAGCCTGGAAGTTCATTCACAGCTTGGACTGTTACGTTATTCCAGGAATCTGTCATTTTTTCTTTAATAATGCTTTGAGACTGCTCTGGAACAATAAAGTAAAACTCGATCCGTTTCTTTTCTATATAAATGTAATAGCTAACTTTGGGGTTTAGTATTAAAGAATACTTGGAACCCAAGACGAATTTCTTCCCGAATAATTTAATTAATTTTTTGTGTTCAATTTTTATGCTTTGATGAAAGGTTTTGTAAAGAGAGCCTATAGTTTTTGCCAAATTATTGGAAGTGTTATTTCGTATCGAGTTATTAGGTGTAAGCTTTAAATAAACGTAGGAAGGCTTTACGATTGCTATATAGTCGCAAAGTTTAATTGACTTCATTGTGTCGCCTCCTTACTGTAAATTTAAGTGAGGTGCAGGATCTACTGAGGTTTTCCCGTTATCCAGCCTTATTTCAAAATGCACATGTGGTCCAGTGCTACGGCCTGTGTTACCGCTTAAAGCTATTACGTCACCTTGTTGCACGGATTGGCCTACGTAAACTAAAACCTGGCTGTTATGCGCGTACATAGTCTGCGCCCCGTCTTGATGGTTGATTTCTACAACGTTCCCAACGATATTTCCCTTATACCCGGCAAAGCATATTGTACCAGGCTTACTCGCAAGCACTCTGGTTCCTTCGGGAACGGCGAAGTCGATACCGTAATGAAAACCGTCAGGGGAAGAGGCACGCGGTCCGTAAGGGCTGGATACAGGACCAATTACAGGAGCAATATATTCCCCTTTGACGAAAGTCTCTCCGTTGCCGTTTACATCAATGAAAATGTGAAGCAGAATGTATCCCACTAAAGTTATACCGACCCATCTGATACCCGGCCTGAATCCTCCTACGTATAGAACGATTAACGACGTACAGCCAAGTAGAACAATAACATGCATGTAGCTCATGAATAAAACCGGCTTCGTCATAACCATTGTTACAATTGCTAAAATAACTCCGGTCTTTAAAGCCGCAATAATCATGACTTAAACAACTCCTCTATCTGATTTAAAGCTCCAGGGAGAGCAAGCATTGCTCCGAAACATATAAGATACCCTATAAACTGGTGCTTTGCTTTTTCGTAATCCCCATCCAAAACGGACTGAATAGAGTTAACCGCACCTTTAACCAAAATCACATATTTACCTACATTAACGATCTTCCAGTATATTTTCATTCCCCCGTCATCAACACTTGAAGCGAGGGCAACGGTAGGGGAGAGGAACATAACGACCGCCGTAATTCCCACCTGAATACAGAGCGTTTTATGCCTTCGAAAATGGCTGGTTAATCTTAACATTTGATTTTCCTCCCTTTATGCTTGCTCGTAGACATATTTCGGGGTAGCTGTCGCATAAAGTTTATAGACGATAAACTTACATAGGCAAAGTCTGCGCTCATCGGTCCGGGTCCCCGGACTCTTTTTGTTTTTGTCGGTCAATAATGCTCTGGTACGCCCTTACCAGCGCCTGACACCGCTCTGCGGCTTGCTCGTTGCCCATCTCGCGGTCAATGAGGCTGCGGATGTAGCGGCTGGTGTTGCCTTTGCCCTTGGTATAGGTGATTTGGTCGGGGGTCAAGGAGACACTGGTGACTTTAAGTTGCTCCATGGGATCAGCTCCTTTACTAAATGTTTAGTAATACTAAATAGTTAGTAATTGATACTCAAAAAACCGCGATGTATTCCATAAGGGCATAAAAAATAGACTTCCTTTTTGTGGAAGTCTATTGAGGGGGGTACAGATCATCGACTGTTAACCTTTTTAATTCAATTTCTTTTTCGGCGGCTATATCATTAAATGCAGCCGCCATGCACTGAGCCAATGAAACCTTAGGCTCGTGAGTCCCATTTTCGTAGGAGGGCCAGTGACGATTTCCGACACCAGTTCGATACTCCATCTCTTTTTGAGTGACTCCGAGTTTTTCCCGGTAATATCGAAGGTTATTTTGAATTCTTGGCTTTTTTCTTAAACTACTATCCATACGCATCACCTAGAAACTTTATTCTAGGGGAAGGTCTAAAATCCTTTATTTTCCTACTTGAATATCGCCTTATATTGCAGGGTTTTATATAGTGTAAGGTCGCCTCCACCAATAAGTACTCAATCTTTGATACAATGAATGAACATACGAAGCCCAGCAATGCTGGGCTTTTCGGCTTTCTTGGGTAAGTTGAGCACCGTTTAGGACGGTGCTTTTTATGTTTCTTGCATCTTCTTCTTTGATAAGGATGCACCCTACTCTGGAAAACTCAAAGTATCAGGACATATTCGCCCCAGAGAAACCTATATGAGGGATGTTTGGGACAGGATAAAGCTACGCTCAGCAGTAGAGAATGCTGAGCCTATTTTTGGGGGGACTAAGGAGATCGCAGCCTACGATATCCCTGAGAAACACTATACCTTTATAAATAACATATTGTATAAGGGTATAATGCAGCAGGGGTGATGGAGTTGCGAATATTACGTATAGGATCGACTGGAGAAGATGTTATTCAATTACAGTCCACTTTAAGTATCTTGAACTATAATCCAGGGATAACTGATGGGATTTTTGGAGTAAAAACAGCGTCTGCAGTAATCCAATTTCAAAAAGACTACGGACTTGTTCACGATGGAATAGTAGGGCCAATAACCTGGGGGTATCTACAGCGTCAGAGTACTGCCTATAAAATTTACATTATCAAACCGGGTGATACATTTTACAAAATAGCTCGCGCAAATAACACGTCTCTTTCAGGGCTCATCGCTGCTAATCCAGGCCTTGATCCCCAAAGGTTGAGGATTGGTCAAGCAATTCAGCTCTATCCTATTTATTTAACGGATCCATCTATACGTATCATTTATCCTAAAGATGGAGCTATACTGCCTTATGGCGATATTGAAATAATCTGGACTCCGGTTCTGGGTGCTACGAGTTACACTGTAGATGTTACAGACAGGGATACAGCGCTGCCATATCTTCGCAATTATACAGCTAATGTGCCTGCCGATAAAAACAGTTTCATATTACCCAAGGGTCATTTAATAATAGGTCATCGTTATGAAATTACAGTATATATACTTGATCCATCAACGGGTTATAATGTTCCAAAATATATGCCAAAGGTCAATGTGACTATTGACGAAAGCCCAGTAAAGTCTCCTGAAATATTGATTCCACAAGACAACACGATAGTATCCAAAACTAATTTTGTACTACAATATGTCCAACCAGACATAGAAGGGAACATTGATCGAACTTTGATCTTGACATCAGCTACCAGCTCTTATAGTACGACTTTAAAGGTCAATACTGATCATCCAGAGATTCCCGAACAACTGCCATCTTTTTGGTTTGACGGTGTTCCTAGTGGCGAGTATAAAGCAGTTATAGTTTATGAAAATAGAACTCAAAGTATTAAGCTTAAAAGTGAACCTATTCAAGTTACTCTTACTGAATGAAAAAAGCCGGAGCTTCCGACTCCGGCTTCCCCGCTCTCCGCTAATCGCGTGGGCCACCCAAGAATATCACACAAAAAAATTAAGGTCGATTAAATTGAACGACAATGCTCTAAGACCATTAGAGGATACTATCTAAGGACAACACAAGGGTGAAACGAATCAAAATTGCCCTTTTATAAAAATCTACCTTCCGCATCCTCTTCAGTAGATTCTGTGTCCAATTCAGGTGAAAGCGTGAACGATCCAACGGCAAGTGTGAACGCCATTAAGCTTAATGCTATTTCATTCGCTGAAGAAAACTTCAGACGCTGTCTGAAGCAGTTTGAGTGTGAGCAACTTACAGATTGGACAAACCGGCTTATCGAACGAGGTAGCGTGGATCCGAATGTCGTATAATTGCTGGTTTTCAGCGGGTATCAAGCAAGGTTTCAAGTTTAGTTACCTTGAGGGAATTATGACAGGCTGGCTTAATCATGGGGTTACAACCTTGGAGCATATTGCAGCTCGTGATGAAGAGTGGAACGCCAACAAAGAGCTCAAACAAAAAAATAAGGGCTCAGGAGACGAGCCTCCTGAGCCGCCAAAACCAGGAAAGTACGACGGATTTTATCTGTGAAGGCCACGGATCCAACTGAACTCACCTTAATGGGGAATGCGTGGAATACTTACCCTAGGAGATACACTTTTACATTTTGGACAGACATATTCAGTATTCTTAGCAGCCGAAAGGATGTTCATTTTTAATGTTTTGGACGTACAGGTGACCCACTTGCTTAAATGATCCATCTTCTGACAGTTAGGGCAACGTAATAACAATGTCGCTTCACCTTCCTTAGGGTAGTCTATGAGCGACAGGGGACAAGTGTTACAAAGGGGAGTAGCAGCTCTCTAGGAGAAAGGATAGACACACTTAGGGATGCGGCATTGATGGGAATTTAAGCTTAGGTTAGCTTTGAATCGGTTATAGCTGAAGAAAAAGTAACGTACCACATAAGCCATCTTCCAAATTCCGTAGAAAAGGAAGTATTCCTAAAAATAAGAAATATTAACCACTACAAAAGCGAAATTGATTCGAAATCATTTGGCGTTGTAGCAGAGCGTATCTGCAAAGAACGCAGCTGGAATTATTACATCAAAGAGGATTCGCGTGCAGAAATGGAACTCGATGTAATCGGAGGGGAAAAAGATGCCTAAGCAAAATCCGACCATCTTCCAAAGCATGAGCGAAGCTTGCCCAGAATGCGGCAATAAAATAGTTCGTGAAGGTGGCTGCATTCACTGCATTAACCCGTCCTGTGGTTGGGGGCAATGTGGATAACACGGTGGATAAGCTGTTAGTTAAATGTGAATAAAGGGGTGAAGGAAGGATGGTAGCAAAAAGGAAGGCAACATGGCTAATGAGACTCTAAAGAAAGAACCAGTTAAACCTCATCCAAAGGTTAAGTATGAGGACACAATGGGGTTTTAAGTGCTTGATCGGATGATGCGGGAGAACAAAGGAATATCGGGTACAATGTAATAGCCCAGGTATAATACCTAGGCTGAAACAGTTATAGGCCAATGGAGGCGATTAGTATTACCAGTAAAGATACGATGATCTGCGGTATCAGGAAAAGTAAACCTAAAAAGCCTAAAAGCATATAATTCACCTCTTTATGCTAAGTTATGATAGCTTATTCGGTATGTCCACTGTATGTTAGTCGGGATTGGGTAATACGGGAGAATCGTGGGGTAAAACTGCAATAGAAAAATGACTTGGCTCGTGAAGAAGCTATTGCTTTATTCAGTGGGCTCGCTGGTATTCTAATCACCCTTTCTTTGGCATTGTGGGCCAGCAAAAGCATGATAATGAACATTGTAAACGAAAAGCACTTTTCTTTAAAATCTATTAATAGGCTAATAGAAGAACTCTTATTGAATGGCTATGAGTTAGTGAGCAACGAAACAGATGTGCGCTTCCTATCCTCCTTCCCCAATGGATGGAACGTATGTTCCTCAAAGATGGTAAAAAATATATGGCCAAGTGGTTTCTGAAAATTTATCTGCTTAAGAGTTTCTTGTATAGTATTTAATCATCTCGGTCGGAACGCCATTTTTAAGAAAAAAGTCTTCAATGGTCTCACCTGAATGTATATTTGTATTAATTAAAATTAGTTGAACGGCGAATCGATTTGCCTGTCTTTCGTACTTATTGGCGTTTGAAAAGGAGTATTTATCTAAGAAAAAGCGGTTTAGACCCCTGTGAAGTCTGTCGTGTGCCAGCTCGTGGGCGCATATGAATCGCTGCCAATGAGAATTCAGCCTAGAATTAATTACGATAAATCTACGTCTGAGCTTACTATAATAAATACCTCGAGTGTGCTCCCCCAGATCAGCAAAACGAATATGAATTCCAAGATGTTCAGCGATAGTGAAGGGGTTATTGGTTTTATACTTACGGGTTAAAGTATGTATAAGTTTGTCCATTTTTTAGTTGCACCTCTTTATAAAAAACGGCACCAGGATTTATTTCTTGGTGTCGTTTGTGCTGTCAGGTTTCTTTTTGCGTTTGTTCATCTGTTTGGCTTCCCAGAAAAGGCCGGTGAGAACGTCTTTGATTCTCTGGCGGTCATCGCTTTCGATAGGGATGCCATCAAACATTAAGTCATCGTCTTCTTCGAGCATTTTCTTGAAATCGCGCTTATCTTTTGCAGTGGCCCAGGAGGGGACTGGGCTGTCAGATTCAAAATTAAGAATATAGTCGGGTGTAACATTATGAAATTTAGCTATCTTTTGGAGCATTTCTATGTCTGGCTTAGCTATATTGTTTTCCCAAGAATTGTAGCGAGGTCTTTTTACATTTAGGGCCTCAGCCATCTGGTCTTGAGTAAGCCCTCTTCTATTTCTTAATTCGGCAAGGATTTCACCAATCATGGAGCAACGTCCCTTCTTTTTGATAATTATATTAACAAAATATCTTGACGATAATATAATTATCAAATATAATCAAAACACAAGGAGGTGAACTTAGGAAATGCAAAAAAGGCGCAACTTCTTCTCCGCGTGTAGGAAGAAAAAGGGCAAACAAAAAGAGGTTGCCAAAGACTTGGGGATCTCTGAGG
This sequence comes from Desulfosporosinus youngiae DSM 17734, assembly GCF_000244895.1. Taxonomy (NCBI): domain Bacteria; kingdom Bacillati; phylum Bacillota; class Clostridia; order Eubacteriales; family Desulfitobacteriaceae; genus Desulfosporosinus; species Desulfosporosinus youngiae. The sequence goes on along the minus strand of NZ_CM001441.1, from coordinate 5,394,827 downwards.
TTTATGTGCGGATGATTGAGAATGGAACATTTAATCCTGGCAGAGATTTAATGTTCAAAATGTCTAGGTATTTTGATGAACCAATTGAAATATTGTTTCCTGATCTTTACGGGAGCCGCGAAAAGCATTGAAATGATAATTTTTTTATCTAATTAACATTATATGTGATAATTATTTTATCGTCAATGTTTTGTAGGATGTTTATTTTTTTGGCGTTTTTGATAATTAAATTATCTAAGAATAAGTAATGATAATTTGAAAGTGAGACAGGGAGAAGAAAATGTCACGTAAGCAACAGGCAGTCACAGTCAATCTTACAGTTAGAGGCTTACTTGAGTTGGAAAGGTTACAGAAGAGCGACTGTCACCGGGAATATTCGGTACTAGGATAAATGGAGACTGGGCTGGTTAAAAATGAAGTGGCAGAGAGGGGAGGATGTAAGCAACTGGAATCAAGGGAGATTGTATGTAAGCCGTAAGTTAAATAAAGGAGAGGAGTGGAGAAAATTGAAACTCAATAATGAAGTTCTTAAACTAATTGAAACGGTTGTAAATAAGGTGGCTCAAGAAAGCGCAAAAGCTGCGACGCAAGATACACTTGTTGAACGTAATTTCTTTCAAGAAACAGAAACCCTGCTGTATAATTACCAAGCTTTGAAGCTAAAGGTTGCTCAAGATGAAGAATTCTTATTTGATCCTGAAGCCTATACAACTCCTACGAATAATCGCTCAAAAGACATTATAAGGTTTTCAACGAGTAATACCGGAAGTCATGGATTGGATATTGACAGATATACGCAAGGTATAAAGTCAAGCATGATGCGGACGAGGCAGGAGGTAATGAGGATTGACAGGGCCCTTGAAGTGATTAAAGATGATAAATATTATGAAATAGTTCCCATGAAATACTGGGATGGAATGACTATTGAAAGCATTGCCTCGGATCTTGAATGTGATGAAAAAACTGTAAGAAGAAATAAAAATCGCCTGGTGAATAAACTAAAGATTATGCTTTTCGGAGCAGATGCTTTGAATGAAAATGTCCGGGTCCTGCCCGATTGATGCCCAAAGTCCTGCCCTGTACAATCCCTTTTAGCTATGTTAAAATTTCTATAATGCAAAAATATGATTTAAGAGCGTTCCGAAAGGAGCGCTTTTTATATTGCATAACAAAACTATACTTGATCAAAGATTATTGTATATTTATTGACTATTCCTCTGTTAGCCGTTTTTTATTGGCTGGCAAGGGATTCTTCAGAGCTGTTTTCCATTAATTATCCCATTGGACACGCAGCCTGATAAATCAGAAACTATCCGGAAAAGAGGTGAGACTGACGTGATTATAGAAAATGAGCGCATCGCCACAATGAGCGTGGCCGGCGTAAAAAATTTGACGAACTTGGAGCAGATTATCTCTATAAAGGTTAGCGAGTGGAAGTCGTCTCATAAGCGAAAAGAGATGATCAAAGGGGAGAATTATTACCGAAATAAAACAGACATCCTGAACCGTGAACGAAGGGAGATCGGGGCCAGTGGGGAAAAAGAAATTGTTGGGAATTTATCAAATAATAAATTGGTCAATGGCTTTTTTCGCAAGCTGGTAGATCAGAAAGTTGGATATTTGTTTTCCAAACCGCTGAGCGTACAGACAGACATCCAAGACTATCAAAAGCAGCTTGCCACTTTTTGGGGAAAGTCGATGCTTCGAATGCTGCAGAATATTGGAAAAGAGGCAATCAAGAAAGGTATTGCCTGGCTGCACGTCTACTATGACGAAACTGGCCAATTGTCCTTTATGAGGATCCCATCGGAAGAAATCATTCCCCTTTGGTATAATGCAGCACATAGAGATTTGCAGGCTGTGATCAGAGTTTATGAGGTGGAGACCTACGAAGAAACACGGCGAACTGTCGTAACGAAGATTGAATGGTGGGATATAAACGGCGTAAAACGATATATTCTACAAAGCGGGGGACAGTACGGACTAGTTCCCGATATAGAGGAAGGAGAAGAAGGGGCGCACTTTACAGTTGTTCAGGGAGATAGCGTAAAACCAGTCAATTGGGAGCGTGTACCCTTCATTGCCTTTAAATATAACGAAGAAGAGCAATCTCTTTTGGATCTGATCAAAGAGCTGATTGATGACTATGACGCCCGAAAGAGTGACAATGTCAACAAGTTAGAGGATCTGACAAATTCTAGTTATGTGGCATATAAAGTTCATATGGAGATGAACCGCAAAGATATCTATGAATTTGGCAGAGGCGTTTTATTCGAGCCTGACAAGATTGGAAACAGCCCGTCGGGAATCGATCTTAAAGTTCTTTATGCTGGTCTGGACATGGATGCCAATATTATCGAATCTGAATTTCAAGCGAGTTTAGAACAGCTGCGCTGGTTTATTGATGCTCATATTGCCAATACCACCGGCCGGGATTACTCGAATGAGGCGGTTGATTTTCGTTTTAACCGGGATATCCTTATTAAGGAAAGTGCAGTAATTGAAGATGCCAAAAACAACCGTGGAATTATATAGAATGAAGCTGTAGTCAGCAACTATCCTTGGATGACAGATGTTAAGAAGAGTTGGGAAGGCTGGAGAAAGAGAAGAAGAAATGAGCTGCTTCAATGACTATTCGGTTTAGGCCAAAATGGAGGAGAGCGGGGAGGCGGTATAAAGAAATTCCAGGCTAGGATGTTCTGAAAACCTTGGATGACTTCCAAATTTTAAAGTGTACAGAAGCTCCAGAAATGGAAAAGCACTCGAGCCAAAAGGTAAGAGTGCTTTTATTGTGCCGCCGTTTCGGTACTGCCGGCGTAAAAGAACAGGACATCACCGGACACGACCGGGCAAAAAGTGACGATGAAAGGACGATAATCATGAATAAAGAGCAGTTTCTTGCCCTCGGGTTGAGAGAGGAATTAGCAGTGAAGGCCGCGGCAGCGTCTCAAGTTGAGCTGAGGAGCTATATTCCAAAATTACGTTTCGATGAAGTGAACGGCGCTAAAAAGCAGCTGGAAAAGGACATTGCTACCCGGGATAAGCAGATTGAAGACCTAAAGAAAGTGGATACTGCCGGCCTTCAGGTTGAGATTATTAACCTCCGAAGTGAAAATAAAAAGGCTAAGGAGAACTATGAGGCTGACGTGAAGGCCATTACGCTAACTAATGCCCTTAAGTTGGCTCTAACTGGCAAGGCCCACGATCCAGATATTGTTGCTAGTCTGCTGGACAAAACAAAGATTGAACTAAATGAGAACGGGTCAATTAAAGTCGGCTTAGACGATCAGCTCAAATCGTTAAAAGAATCCAAGGCTTTTTTATTTAGTGAGGAGAAAAAGGAAAACCAGGGATTCCAGTTCAAAGGGGTTAGGCCGGTTGAAGGGTCTGCACCAAAGGAGGGATTTTATTGATAACTGTCAACCTCATTCGCGACAGCATTATATCGGTATTGGATCAGAATTTTCCCGATATAAGCATTTATGAAGAAGAACTTGCGGAGGATTTTGAAGAACCTTGTTTTTTTGTAAAGCTCCTTTCTGCGTCCCAGGAGCAACTGCTTGGCCAGCGGTATCAACGGTTTCATTTCTTTGATCTTCATTATTATGGAGGAAGTAATGGAAACCTGCATGACATGGCAGAGCAGCTCTATGACAAGATGGAGCTGATCAGCGTGGACGGCAGGCTTGTCAGGGGTACCGGAATGCGTCATGAAATTGTTGACGGGGTACTTCATTTTTTTGTAGCCTATAATTTTTATGTACTGCGCAGGGCTGAATCAGATCGGCTAATGCAGTCTATGAAACAGGAGGGGTATGTACGTGGTTGAAGGAAAGAAAGTGCAGACCGCAAAGGCCTACACGAAACAGCAAATAATACAGTCTAAACAGTATACCCCAAAGGATGCTTTGCAAGCGCTTTTAGATGAAAGACAGAAATACACTTGTCATCAAATCAAAGCAATACTTGACGATTTTTTAACTAAGGAGGTTGGGTGAAATGGCAGCAGGTACATTCACTATACAAAACAAAGTGCGACCAGGGGTTTATATAAACTTTGAGTCTAATCCCCAAGCGCTGGGAACTCTTGGGGAGCGCGGCATAGCTACTCTGCCCTTAATGCTCTCCTGGGGAGAGCCTAATAAAATCATTTCTATTGAAGCCGGAGAGGATACCTTCTCCATGCTGGGTTACAGCATTACAGATCCTAGATTGCTCTTGATTAAAGAAGCCTTGAAGAGAGCCAAAACCTTGCTTCTTTATCGGCTTAATGCCGGCACAAAGGCCGCAGTAACCATAGAAAACCTGACAGCTACGGCGAAGTGGGGCGGGATTCGCGGCAACGACATTTCCCTGGTCATTCAGGAAAATATTGATGATGATACAAAGTTTGATGTATCCACCTTAGTCGATGGGACTGAGATGGATAAGCAAATTGTAACGAATATTGCAGGACTTGCCGCAAATGATTGGGTTATATTCTCTGGCAGCGGGAGTTTGACAGAGACCGCCGGTGTGCCCCTTGTCAATGGCGCAGACGGCACGATCACTAATCAAGCTTATGTTGACTATTTGGCCGCAGTGGAGATTTACGACTTCAACACCATGGCCCTGCCTTCGACAGATGATACCCTTAAAGCCATGTTCCAAGCCTTTTGCAAACGTCTGCGGGATGATGAAGGCAAGAAAATACAGGTGGTTTTAGAGAATTATCCTTTGGCCGATTATGAAGGCGTAATCAGTGTCAAGAATGGTGTCATCTTAATTGACGGAACAACCCTTACGGCAGCTCAAGCCACTGTCTGGGTAGCCGGTGCAACGTCAGGTGCGCAAGTGAATGAATCACTTACTTATCAGGCTTATGATGGAGCAGTGGATGTGGCGCCCAGATATACCAACACCCAGATTATTACAGCACTGAAGGCAGGGGAGTTCTTGTTTACCGCTAATGATAACCGGGCGCTGGTAGAGCAAGATATTAATACCCTGACAAGCTTCACCTCGGACAAAGGCAAAGCCTTCAGCAAGAATCGAGTGATCAGGGTGCTGGATGGCATTAATAACTACCTGGAAAGCACCTTTTCTGAGTTTTACATTGGGAAAGTAAACAACAATGATGATGGCAGAAATCTGCTTAAGGGCGAGTGTATCCGCTATATGGAGACCCTGCAGGAAATCAACGCGATTCAAAACTTTGATTCCCAGTCTGACATTACAGTCATAGCCGGCAACGAAGGGGATGCGGTCTTTATAGAGGCCTACACCCAGCCGATTGATAGTGTGGAAAAAATCTATGTGAAAGCGCAGGTGAACTAAAATGCCATTTATGAAGTCTGAAGATGCCATTATCGGCAAACAGGCCCGTGCCTTTGCCACAATAAATGGGCGAGTGGAAGAATTGTTTTATGCTAAATCCATAGAAGCCACGATTGAAAAAACTAAAACCGATATTCCCATACTGGGGAGAATGAATGTCGCCAAAAAATCAACGGGCTGGTCCGGCAGTGGAACCTTAACTATTTATTACGTTACAAGTTTATTCAGAGCTTTGATGCTGGACTATATCAAGACCGGCAGGGATTTCTATTTTGATTTGCAGATTACTAATGAAGATCCGACATCAAGTGTAGGAAAACAGACCACGGTTTTAAAGAGATGCAACTTGGATAGTGTTATTATTGCGTCCTTTGATGCAAGCAGCGATGATGCCATAGAAGAAGAGATGCCCTTTACCTTTGAAGATGCAGATTTGCTGGATCAATTTAATAAACCGGCAAGCAGATAATTCAGACTGCCGAGAAAAAGCACTTGCAAAGAGTGCTTTTTCTTAGGCGGATTTTGAGGCTCTGTCATGTCGCGGGCGAAATGATTAGTGAGGAATGGGAGGAATAAAGTATGAGTGATTTACAGGCATTTTTTGCGCAGAATGTCCAGTCCGATGTTACCGAAGAGGTAATTGTCTCTGAGCGCTTCAAAGGGCCGGATGGCAAGCCAATACCCTGGAAGATTCACAATATAACCGAAACGGAGAATGAAGAGTATCGCAAAGCGGCCACAAAACGAGTTAAAGGAAAAAATGGATCACAGCAGGTTGAAACTGACCAGAATGCCTATCTGATAAAAATCTTAGTGGCCAGTGTTGTTTTTCCGGATTTAAAAAACGCGGAGCTGCAAAAATCCTACGGTGTCATGGGGGCGGAGGATCTTTTGAGGAAGATGTTGTTTCCGGGAGAATATGCAACCCTTGTTCAGAAGGTGCAAGAACTGAACGGTTTTGACCAAAGCCTGGGAGACTTAATGGATGAGGTAAAAAACTAATTGAGGAGGGCGATGGTGAGTGGAATTACGCTTACTATGCTCTCCACGAACTGCGGATCCCCCCGGATGAGCTCGTGAAGAAATCGAGAGAAGCTAAAGCCGCTATCTATGCCATGATTGATATTCGAGTTAAAAAGGAAAGGCAGGATAGGGCAAAGCTTAAGAAAAAATAGAAAATGCTAGGGAAATTATGCAATTGAAAATGAAATTATCATCTACTAAAACGAAGAAAGGCAGGGCGCTTTTTATTATGCCTGAAAGGAGGTCATATATTTGGCAACCGTGAGCGCTACTCTCAGAATGTTTGATGTCTTTTCACAGCCACTTCAAAATATTACCCAGTCACTAAATATAAGCATCTCCGCCATGAACGAGTTAACCAATGCCTCTGCCCAAAATGCGCAAATCACAAATCTCGTGGCATCAGCGCAGCTTCGGCTTGCTTTTGTTGAGACCGGGTTGCAAGACGCGACCAGCGGCGCTGCAAATGCACAAGCTGAGTTAAACAATCATTTCACTGCAGGTCAAGAGGGAGCAAAAGGCTTCATTTCATCAATAAGATCTTTGCTCGGCGAGTATCTAACCTTTCAGAGACTTAAGGACTTAGGTGAAGCGACTATCGGCGGTGCGATGGAACAGCGGAAAACGCAAGATATGTTTATCGCACGAACTGGAGATAGTGAAATAGGAACTGCCATGTTCAATAAGTTTAAAAAGGAGGCCCTTGCTGCAGGGCAAGATATTAATAAATCCCTGCAGAGCAGCCTCTCTTTTTTCTCATCCACTCAAAACGTAGATCAATTAACCAAGCTGAATAACTTAACTCAGCGTTTAAATGCCTTTGACACTTCAGGAAATGGAATCGAGGGAGCCGCCTCTGTCTTAAACGAAGCGATGTCGGGTGATATTACCTCATTGGGCGAACGCTTTAATATGTCAAAGTCCGATATCCAGGCCTTTAAAATTAATGAACTGGGCAAGTCCGGAGATATAGAAGGCTTTATTGAGGCCTTTGAGCATCTCCTGGAGAAACAGAAAATGGGACAGGTAGCCTTTGATGAAATGATGAAGTCTCCGGTAAAGCAGATGGAAGTTTTCACGAATAATATGGAATCTAGTTTTGCCAATGCGGGAGTACAGGCTTTGGACGCTCTTGCGCCGCTTATTATCATGTTGAATGATGCTTTTCAGGAAGGAAAGTTTCAGCCGTTTTTTGACGGACTGAGTGCCGGATTAACTATTATTGTTGGGGGAGTTGCCGGGATTGTCAATGGCCTCATCTGGCTAGGTGGAGTGGTACAGCAGAATTGGGATTTCATAGCTCCTATTCTTGCAATGGTTGGTTCGGCGCTGACGTTATGGGCCGTGAGCAAAATACCGGAACTATACCGAAGTCTTTGTCTGTTGGCAAATCCTGTATGGCAAGCTGTGGCGGGTTGGGTTGTATTGAATTGGCAGATCCTGCTGGTTGGCGCTGTCATCGGCTTGGTGCTTTACGCTATGGTGAGATGGGGCGATGCTACCGTAGAAGTCATCGGTTTCATTGGAGGGCTTTTTGGGATTTTTTTTGGATTCTTATTTAACAGGTTTGCTTTTTTGGCAAATATAGTTCTGGGGTTTGCAGAGTTCTTCGCCAATGTATTGAAGGATCCCATATATGCGGTACAAAAGCTGTTTTACGACTTATCAATAAACTCTCTTCAATACATGGCTAACCTTGCCAAAGGCATTGAGAATCTTCTTAACTATATACCAGGATTAAAAGTAAATATTACCTCGGGCATGGATAATTTACTGACCAAGCTTGAAGGGAAGAGAGACAGCCTTAAGAGTGAGGCAGATGTTGTGAAGCTCATGAGATTTAATCAAGTGGATTATGGTGACGCCTTTACCACAGGACAGACTATCGGGAAAAAAGCAGGCAATTTTGCTGTAAGCCATGTTCAAGATGCTTTCGGAGCCTTAAACAATGCATTTCGTCCTCAAGAACCGCCAGCTGATAGCCCCTTCAACCCCGATAGCTGGAACCAAAACTCAAACATCAATCGTGTCAATGAAGTTGGTAGAATCGAGAACACCGTCGATATTTCCAGTGAAGACATAAAAACCATGCGCGAGTTGGCTGAAATGAAGAACATCCAGAATTTTGTGACCCTTACGCCAACAGCCAATTATATGCACAACGGAGATGTCAACAACGGACAGAACGTAGATACCATTGTAACTAAGATTAAGACGATGCTGGAGACGGAGATAGTTTCTTCCACGAATGGAATGTTTCCGATATAAGGGTTAGAGGCCTGAAATTCTAAATTTATGAAATTTCCCAGAAGTATGCTAGATAAGGCAGGTGATAAAATGTCCTATGGCATCAATCTAAGCTTCAATAATACCGAATCAATCCAACTTCCGGTCATGCCTGGTTCTTTCGAAATAGGAGAAGGCGGAAAAAACAAAACCTATGATGTACTGGAATTAGGTGAAATCAATGTTATAAAAAATCTCAAGCTCTCAGAGTATGCTTTCAGCAGCTTCTTTCCTGCCCAGCCTTACCCTTTCGTCACAGTTCAACCCCTGCTGAAGCCCTATGAATACGTAAAACTTATTCTAAAGTGGATGGAAGCTAAGCAGCCCATTCGCTTTATTGTTATTTCCGATGCCTTTGATATCGACACCTTGGCCAGTATTGAGGGTTTTGACTGGAAAGAAGAGGCCGGCAGATCAGGTGATATCGACTATTCCTTAAAGTTGAAGAAATATGTGCCTTATTCAGCACGACGAGCTGTCAGCATTTCAACTTTGGAAACTGCCACAGCCTCAACACAAACAATTCAAGCCCCTGAAAGGCCAAACGAGCAGCAGACTCCCAAAACCTATACCCTTGCAGCCGGTGATACTCTTTGGTCTGTGGCTCAGAAATTACTGGGAGGCGGAGCTCGCTGGCCGGAGCTGCAATCCTTAAACGGCATTTCGGATGCCGAGATTAAGCGGCTTCAGATCGGCCGGGTCCTAAAGCTGCCGTAAGGAGGTGTATTGTGCTAAAAGTACTGATTGATAACAAAGACGGCAACGTGTGGGATCTATCTCAGATTGTTGCGGACGTAACCTGGAAAACCAGCAGGATCGGCAAAGCCGGCAGCCTGGATTTCACACTGATCAAAAATGCCCTTGGCCAGGATAAAACGTTTAAGTACAGCAATGGGGATATCGTCCGGGTTCAAGAGGCCGAGCATAATGTTAATATCTTCTACGGTTATATCTTTTCCGTTAATGAAGGAAAGGACGAGGCAGTCAAGATCTCGTGTTATGATCAATTACGCTACCTCATGGCCAATGATACCTATGTGTTTACGAATATAACAGCCTCTGAGGTGGTTCGAACCATCGCTGCCGACTTCAATCTCCTGCTCGGTCAAATTGATGATACGGGCTATCGGATTCCCACTATGGTTGAGGACAATCAAAAGCTGCTGGATATCATTTGCAAAGCCTTAGATTTAACGCTCATTAACTCCGGCAAAAATTATATCTTCTTTGATGATTTTGGTTCTTTGTCTGTGCGCAATGTGGAGGATCTTTGGTTGGATTTCATCATTGGTGATGGCAGCCTTATGACGGACTATACCTATAATACCTCCATTGACTCGGACACCTATAACAAGATCAAACTATATAAGGACAATAAAAATACGGGCAAACGTGAAATCTATATCGCTCAGGATAGTGTCAACATGGCCAAGTGGGGCGTGCTGCAGCTCTATCAAAATGTGGATGAAAACCTGAACCCGGCTCAGATTGATGAGCGGCTGACAACCTTGTCAACGCTAAAGAACCGGGAATCAAAGATTCTAAAGATTGAAGCTATCGGTGATTTTCGAGTAAGGGCCGGGAGTTATGTCAGTCTGCAGATTGAAGAATACAGTATTAATCAACCGTTTTTAGTTGATGAATGCACACATCGTTTTGATAGTGCAGACCATACCATGAGCCTGGAACTTAAAGCAATTATGAAGGTGATATAATGCCAAGTTTACTGGATGTTATAAAAGCGGCTGGGATGGATGCAATGGGAGCTTCCAACCCTGTAACTATTATGTTTGGAGAAGTCGCCGCAGTAGATCCGCTCAGTGTAAGAGTCGACCAACGCTTTACACTGCCTGCGGATTTTTTGATTGTGCCTGAAAGTCTAATTAAGTACGAGCTGGATCTCATGCATACTCATCAATACACAGACAGCGGGTCCTCAAGAGAAACAAGCGAGGCCCTAAATTCTAAGGTCATTATTCGTCCTGGTCTTAAAGTGGGAGATAAGGTCCTGTTACTTCGAGTCCAGGGTGGCCAAAAATTTGTAATTCTAGATAAGGTGGTGATGATGTGATCCCAGTGGGAGGAAGTATAAGCAAGGATAGGATCGAAGAAATAGAGCAGCCGTCACTCACTTGGAAACTGGATGCAGCCAAACAACGAATTGTGGGCAGACTGGACGGCCTTGAGGCAGTTCAGCAGGCGGCCTTTAAGATTCTGCAAACCCCACGCTTTCAGCACCTGATTTACACAGCAAATTATGGTTCTGAGCTGGAGAATCTGATTGGCAGCAATCCGCTCTTTTTGAAACCAGAGGTTGCGCGAATGATCCGGGAAGCTTTAACTCAGGATGATCGAATTACCGGTATTGAGAATATCCAGATAACGATCATAGGGGATAGTTTACTCATTGCGTTTACAGTCATCAGCAATTACGGAAGCTTTGAGATGACTCAGGAGGTGAACCCATAAGTGTATGAAGATCAAACCTATGAAGCTATTTTATCGAGAATGCTGGATCGGGTTCCAGGTGATCTGGACAAACGAGAGGGAAGCATAATTTATGATGCCCTATCTCCGGCTGCGGCGGAACTAGCTCAGGCTTATGCAGACCTGGAGGTTAATCTGAGACTATTCTCAGCTCAAACCTCAAGTGGAGCCTATCTGGAATTAAGGACGGCGGATTATGGGGTAACTCGTAAACCGGCGACCAAGGCACAGCGGATGGGTCAGTTTTTTGGACAGAATGATTCACCCCTGGATGTGGCTTTGGGCAGCCGCTTTTCCATTGAGCAGGTAAACTATCAGACTATCCAAAGAATTTCAATCGGTCAGTATGTTTTGGAGTGTGAGATTGCCGGAAGCATAGGAAACCAGAAGGCGGGGACTTTGCTGCCCATCAACTACATTAATGGCCTTGTGAGAGCAGAGCTGATCGATATTTTGGTTCCTGGAGCGGATACAGAGACGGATGACAATCTCAGGCAGCGGTATCTGCAGCGGGTTCGTCAGCCGGCGACCTCAGGGAATGCGGCTCAATATCGACAATGGGCCCTTGAAGTAGCTGGCGTGGGAGATGCGAAAGTTTTCCCCTTGTGGGCAGGGTCAGGAAGCGTGAAGCTTGTTATCGTGGATGCTGGAAAACAGCCGGCCACATCAATCTTGGTGGACGATGTCTCAGACTATATTGAGACTGTGCGCCCTATCGGCGCTGCCGTGACCGTTGTTTCGGCAGCAGCTAAAGAGATTGGTGTTTCAGCGGTGGTCACTTTGGCGGCAGGTTATGCTATCCAAGGAGTGACAGATGCTTTTAGGGCAGCCCTGGGAAGTTATCTGCAGGATACAGCTTTTGCCAGCACCTATATCAGTTATGCTAAAGTTGGAACCATATTGCTGAGTACACCGGGTGTCCTTGATTATACAAACTTGACAGTCAATGGCGGCAGTGTAAATGTAGCTTTGGCGGATGAAGAAATACCGGTACTTGAAACCGTAGGACTGGGGGTATGAATAAGTGCCCTATCCTGAGGAACTTGATCAGTTTTTAGAAAAGCTGAATAAAAAGCCCGATGGCAGCAGTTATACTGTCGAAGAAGAATTATTCATTAACGATGGGGTGTACAACGGCTTTTTAGGTCACGACAACATTACGAACAGCACAATCAGGGTTTATACAGGGCCTCAATTCTCAGGCGATCCGGTGGCTAATTTTATCGTATCAATTCCCTCTGAAACACCTTGGAAACGTTCGATTAAAATCTTTGCCGAAACAGAAAAAGTCTATGTAACCTATGAGACGCCTGGAGATATGGCAGAGGCCAAAGATATCAACAGCCTGCAGGAAAGCGTAATTCGTACCCAGACAGAAATTGAAAGATATAAAGCCAATGGAATTATTGATGGCGGTGGATTTATTAGAGAGGAGGCATAAGCAGTGGCGGGACAGACAATACGCATAAAGAGAGGAACTAAGGCAGAATTGGCAGCCTTGGGGGCATTGCCAGCGGGAGAAATGGGGTTTTGCACAGATACAAAAGAAGTTTATATTGGGGACGGGGTCTCAAATACGTTCGTTGGTCGTGCCTTATCGGGAACAGAAGCGGCTCGGCCTAATGCTGGGGCCTTAGGAAGGCTTTATTATATTACCGGCGGAGCTAATAGTGGCTATCTCTACTTTGATAACGGTACGGACTGGAATCAAGTCAATGCTCAAAAACTGACAGATCTTACAGGTGCCTTAGATGACATTGCTGACGGAACGACTTATGCAAGGGTTAAGAAATCAGAGCTCAGCAACGGTCAGGTTAATAAAGTATCGGATGGTACCAACACAAAGACTGCTGCTGAAATAAAAACTCACATTGATGATGCCCCAAAACATCGCGTCATTAATGACTCCGGAACGGCGATTACCGATTTGTGGAGTGCTCAGAAAATTGGCAACGAAATAGAGCTTGCTAAACATAACATCGAACCTCAAGCTAGCGTGAAGGATCAGAATCTTACAGCCCCTCCAGGTTCTCCGGCAACGGGTGATAGATATATTATACCGTCTGGGGCTACCGGGGCCTGGGCGGGTAAACAGAACCAAATAGCAGAATGGATATCCGGAGCGTGGGTGTTTTATACTCCTCAGACAGGCTGGACATGCTACGTTGATGATGAACAGAAGGTCTACTCTTGGAACGGAACAGCTTGGGTAAGAACTGGGGGAGCCCTGCAGACCATCACTGCCGGCAATGGTTTAACTGGGGGCGGTCAGGCCGATACGGTCACCTTAACGGTAGGAGGAGGAAACGGAATTACTATTGGCACAACGACGGTGAGTGCTAAGGCGGGGAAAGGAGTCCTCGTCAATAGCACAGGCATAGAAGCCCATATTGATACCAGTAGTATTATCTATGATACGGCCAACGGAAATAGGTTGATGGTATCCATTGTGGATGGAGGAACATTCTAAGGAGGGAGGCTGATGGCAAGAAAAGTATTGATCCAGATTAGACGTGGGCTTGAGGTAAGCATTGGGACTCTGGAAATAGGTGAGCTAGGTTATTGTACAGATACCAAAAAGCTTTATATTGGAACAGATAACGGAAATGAGGTCCTCGTCGCCGCCCAAACAGTTGGGGATATGCTGAAAAGCATTTATGACACGAATAATGACGGTAAGGTTGATATGGCTGCGGCAGCCGAGAGCGTCCCCTGGAGCGGTGTGACGGGAAAAAAAGTCCTCTCTGAGTCCAGTACCGATGAAGCTCCAATGACCATACCTCATGGGGTTGCGCCAGTTTCTCCAGTTAACGGTGATCTATGGACGACAACCTCAGGACTCTATCTCAGGTTAAACGGAACAACAAGAACAATGGCCCACACAAGCACCTGGAGTACGGTGTCCCAAGCCGAGGCCGAAGCAGGAACAGTCACCTCACAACGATTATGGACTGCCCAAAGAGTGGCTCAAGCTATAGCTGCTCAGGCCATGCCCAAAGGCCCGGTAACCTGGAATCAATTAAAGGGGGTGTAAGCCAGTGGGATACGGAAGTCAACTCTATGGCACCACTTTTTTAGGCACGGATGGCGGCGACGGGGATCAGCCTGATTACTCGACACCTAACCTCATGAGATACTTGCCTGAGTATTATCGGGGCATTCGAGAAATGGAAAAGCTCCAGGAGACGGCATCGGATGAGATGGGTCTTTTTTTGTATGCTATTGATAATGTGTTAAGTCAATACTTTGTGGATACGGCTACATGGGGCTTAAATTATTGGGAAAGTGAGTTAGGTTTAGAGACAGAACCGGCAAAGCCTATAGAGCGAAGGCGGGAGCAGATCAAGGTTAAACTGCGTGGCTCCGGTACAACAACCCAACAAATGATCATGGACACCGCAGCTGCCTTTTCTGGGGGTGAGGTGGATGTCATGGAATATCCGGCGGAGTGTCGCTTTGAGGTTCGGTTTATTGGAATAAAAGGTATTCCTGCTAATATGCCAGGGTTTATTCAGATGCTGGAACAAATTAAGCCTGCCCATTTAGGGTACAGTTTTAAGTATTCCTATACATGGTGGGATTCTTTGAAACATCTCACTTGGAATAGCGTGAATGTTATGAGCTGGAATGAGCTCAGAGTTTATGAGTAAGGAGGTAGACTATGCAAACGACAGCAAACTACGGACTAAAGAAACCCGCTGGAACAGATACTGTCAACATTCAAGACTTTAATGACAATGCTGACGTGATTGACCAAAAAATAAAAGAGGTGATGGATGCGGCAGGAGCGATAGGTTCCCATGCTGATGCCCACCGACCTGGCGGTAGTGATCCTGTTTCTACTGCGGCTCCTTCGGGGGGCCTGGGAACAGCTAATGCTGCTGGATCAAGCACAAGTCTTGCAAGGGCCGATCACACACACTTAGCTTTTGACAGCACTAATCCTGCCGCCAATGGCACAGCTTCTGCAGGCTTTGCGGCTACCGCGGCAAGGAGAGACCATGTTCACCCAACGGATGTCACTCGGGCTCCTTTGGCTTCGCCTGTCTTTACCGGAACACCAACTGCACCGACAGCTGTGACGGCAACTAATAACACGCAAATTGCTACTACAGCTTTTGTAAAGGCGGCAGTAGCCGCTTTGGTGGATTCTGCGCCGGCAGCCCTTGACACGCTTAATGAGATAGCTGCGGCGTTAGGTGATGATCCCAATTTCGCTACAACAGTGACCAATCTTATTGAAACTAAGGCTGATCAGACTGTTGTTGATGCGCATTTGGCGGATGTAGTGTACCAAGTCGCAGGAGGAACGGCAACCGCATTAACCTTACGACTGCTACATTAACTAATGGCTATTCTAAAACATTCATTGCGTCTGCTAATAATAGTGGGGCACCAACAACTATAAATACCAAATCACTATATAAGCCAGGCACAACTACAGCACCAACTTTAATCGCTGATAAAGCCTATACAGTTTGGTACAGTACATCTGATAATTGTTTTTTTATAAAAGCTAGTGCAGAGGGTGATGCCGTTGCTGATAATGTACTAGCAGGAAAGACATTCAGCAACGATGCAGATACTGGATTAGTCGGGACCATGGTCAGTAGGGGGGCTGGAGGAACAGTAACTCCGGGAACTTCAGCACAGACTAAATATGCTGGGTACTATTCGAGTAATATTACTATATCCGGGGACCCTGACTTGATACCGGCAAATATATTGAGTGGAAAGGACATATTCGGTGTCTCTGGTACGCTTCAGAAGAAAGGCTCCGTGAGTGCATATCTGAATCCCATAGTATTCGTGGATATTAATAAGGTGATTTCGTTCGTCGATGGTGATGGGATCTGGGTGAGGGGTTCCCAAGGTGAAGCCAACTTATATAACCCATCTGGGACAGTAATTAAGACGGTTCTATTTACACCAAGTTCATATATCGAACTCAGGGCAGTAAATGTCGATAGGATGTTCTGGTATAATACATCATCACGTGCCGCATATGTAACAGATAAAAATGGAACAGTCATCTCATCCATAACATCATTTTTCAATTCTAGTCGTAGGGAACCTGTGTGTGTAATGCACACGGCAACGGATCGACTTTATATGTACACCACCAATGGCTCTAGCTCGATGATGTGGATAATCACCCTATCTGGTACGGAGATTTATTCTGCTAATTATGGTAGTTCAGGTAGATGGTTGGCAGTAATGCCGGAGGGTGCAATAACCGAGACCGCCGCCTCCTCTCAATATGTGAGTTTTATAAGTAAATCCGGTACTAGTGTCGGTATATCACCGTCCATATTCCACCATGTCTTCAATTAATATTAAGGAGGTAATACAGATGAAATTCGGTAAGATAGTTAATTTCACGAATATGTTCGGACAATGTGATTACAAAACCCTCAACATTGATTCAATTGTTCCGGGTTCACAGGGTTACAAAATGGATAGGTCATGTTTTGTATTTGCGTGTGATTGCGACCTGCCACAGCATGAGGATATATCTGAACTAACACAGGCACAATGGCAGGCAGAAAAAACAGCTATAGCCAATGAAAATAGCGCAGAACAGCAAACTATTGAGCAAAAGATTGATGATCTTAAGAGTCAAAACGCCCAGGTCATTCTTACTTTAGTTATGGAGGGATTAATGTAATGGATTGGTTTAAATTTGTGTCAAGTAACTATCCAGTAAACTATTCTATTGATGACGTTAAAGTATTTGTGGTTAAGAGCAAGATCACTGAAGAACAGTATAAGACGATTACCGGTATAGACTATGTTGACTAATGCACAATAGACTCATTATGTGCAGCAAACGCTTTAAAAAAGGGCGTTATTTTTATTGCCTAATAGGAGTGAGGTGGGGCTATGGCGGGGGAAAACTTAGTCACAGAACAATCCTGTGAGAGAACACATAAAGGACTAGATAAGCAGATGGAGGTGGCTGAGCGCAGATTAAACGCACATAGTGAGACCATAACAGATTTAAAGATTATTATCACCCAGCTCACTCAGCTGTTGGAGACAACCTCTAAGACGTTAGAAACAATGGAGAAGCGAGTGTCTGCTCTCGAAACGGCTCGCGAATATGCCGAAGAGGCTAGTGGGTTTTGGAGTTCATCTGGTGGACAATGGATTATTAAGGGTTCGGTGACTCTAGCGCTCATCATAACGCTTGCGGCCATTGGTCAGAATGTTAACCCTGAGTTTCTGTCCAGTATTTTTGTAAAGTGAGGTGAGTCATTCGGGTGAATTAAAGATATATGATATGATCTTCGACCCAGGCCATGGCGGCGCAGATCCGGGAGCTGTAGGCTCGACAACTAAGGAAAAGGATAATGTTTTAGCGTTGGCCAAGAAAATTGCAGTGATTCTCGAAGCAACAGGCCGCTTCAGAGTGAAGTTCACTAGGACTACAGACAAGGACTTCTGCGCGCCGATAGCATTCAACGTTGATTTGGACCTGAAAAATAGGGTAAAAGCGGCCAACTCTTTGGGCGGTGACGCATTCTACTCCTTCCACAATAATTCAGCGGCTGCGAAAGCATACGGGAACGAGGTCTATGCTCTTGCGGCCGGGGGCGAAGGGGAGAAGATTGCCAAGGCGATCCGGGCAAGAATGGCTCTGCTGGGAATGACAGACCGTGGTGTCAAATACGCAAATTGGTATGTATTAAAGTGGACAGAGATGCCGGCCGTGCTCATTGAGCACGGTTTCATTAATTCAGAGGAAGCCACGATCTTGGAAAAGATGGATCAGGCTGCTTTAGCGATCGCCCAGGGGATTGGGGATCATTTCGAGGTTAGTGTCAGTGGAAATACACAAAAGAAAAGGGGCTATGAGATGAAAGAAGCGGTTTTAGCTCATGGCATTGAGGATTACTTGGTACCGGCGCGAAGAGAGTCAATCAAACTTGGCAACTGTGCAGTTTTTTTGAGATTTGATGATAAGACCCCACCGCCAGACGTTTTTAAAGCCGAGCATCTTGTCATAGTCGGGGGTGGACCCGTGGGACATCCGAACGAAACAATCCTTTCCGGGAAGACTTGGGGAGATACTGCAGCTGTTGTAAGTGCAACAGGCGCTTAATATTCGCAAGTGCTTGCCAATTTGAAAAGGAGAAATAAAAGTGGATATTGTATTATCGGGCCTCCAAGCTTACTGGGGGTTAATTTTATTGGTTAGCGGCTTTGTTGTTTTCTTGGTGTCTCAAGGAAAGGCAAAAGCAACAAAAATAATCCTTTCTCTGATGCTGCAGGTAGAAAAGCAAGCAGAGGCCCTTGTATTGGAGGTTGGTGATCAGAAATTTAGTTTTGTGGTTAGTAAGGGATATGAGTTACTGCCGAGAGCGGTACGAATGGTTATGACTTATTCGATGTTTGAAAATATGGCCAGAACACTTTATGCCAGCGCGAAGAATTATCTAACAGAATTAAACTCTACCGACGTTCATCAAAAACCAAAGCAAGAAGCTGTTCAGGAAGTAAAGGGAATTGATCATGGGTAAATTATTTTAAGACATGGCGAGAGCCCTATCCTTAATTGGAGGGGCTTTTTCCATTATAAGGTTTAACACATTCTACATATCAAGGTCACGTAACGTTAACATATTTGTTCTATACTAAATATGGCCGAAAAATACTTGGACATAACGGTTGAAATATAGACCGCTGTCTCTCTTACCTCCTCTGTCACGCCCCTCCTATGGAGGGGCGTTTTTTGTTTTTTATCCTGGGAATAATTTTATTGATATAGTTCTTAAGGTAATTCAAACTGGAGTGCGTTCAGCGCAGCAGCTCTACAATTGCCTCAGGATCTGGGACAGACCATCGGAAATACTGCAGAAGAAGCAGTTGTATGTGTTATGAATGTAGCTCAAATTCGGAATCGATTCCGAATTTGAGCAGAAACCAGGCGATTATCCTCTGGGGAATTCCTGGGGAGGAACGGGATGCAAATGGAAATACCTTAAACGAATAAATAGATCAAACTTTCTCGTATGTATGAAAAATCGGCTGAAATATATCGGATGCATGGAGACATGCAAAAAGCTTTAGAATATATGAACTTAGCGTCCCTTTATGCGAAGGATCTGGAGAATGATCCGGCGCTTATTCTTCTCACCCTGTCATTAGCCCCCTTGGCAAGCCAAGCCGGTATCCATCCATGGGTGTTAGTGTTTGTAATTCTCTTGACAATCGATCCTTTCTTTTTCCCCTATCAATCGCCAACCTATCTTATGGCTTACTACAGTACGGGGGGGAAGGCTTTTAATCACAGGCAAGGTCGCTATGTTGCCCTTTGCTATGGTATTGTTGTGCTGCTAACGGTCGTCCTTTGCATCCCGTATTGGAGATTCATAGGATCAATATGGTGACAGAAGTGGGCAATCCAAGGCATGTCCCAGAAAAGACAACGTTGTCTTTTCTGGGACATGCCCTAATTTTTTAAATGGTATGGCACCTCTCGGACAGCAAACTCATAGAATATAGGGACATGCCGGATTAGCCCTTCCGGAGAAAAGCAGACGTTTATCAGTTTTCCTGTGATCATGTGTCCACGAATGATATTGTCAGTTGAATTTTGCCACTAAAATAGAAATGTGCATCTCAAAATCCCAAACGTTTGGGATTTTGAGATGCAACAAGCCGGGGATACGGGAATTATTTACCGCAGTTTATGTATGGGCAGGATTATTGAATTGAGTTTGACTCCCTTCAGGATTCGTACCGTTCATCCAATATATGCAAAAGCCAAGCACCCAATATGCCCCAAATAAGAGAAGCGATAAAAAAGGAAATAGCTGATCCTAGATCCATCAATAATGTGTTATGGATTCCAATGATATAACACGAGGACAAAATTGCGAACCAGCTTCCAAAACCAACAAACAACCCTCTCAATAAATAAGTTTCCCTTTTTTCCTTAAGAATAAGATAACTAGAAATAACAATCAAAGAAGTGGAAAAACAAATTTGAGCAATGGAACTTACAAAAGCCTCAGGAAAGTTATTAAATTGTCTCCCAAAGATCATTAAAGCTGAATAGTTTATAAAACGGCGCTGACTTAAGTGGAGTATATAATAAGAAAATAAATTTAAAGCTAATAATACTAAAGAAGCAAAAAATCCGGCAACCAAGCTCCTTGCAAATCTGTCTTTAAGGTCAATGATTTTCATCTTACGGTCCTCCCTATGTTTTGCTTAACCCTACCGTAACTATCAACATAATAATCCTATCTTTTTGATTCAATCATGGGACTTCTATTTCTATCCTGTGCTGTCCTGTACTTCGGAGGGGATAAACTTCTCTATCGAACCCCGATGTTAATTGTAACCTATTTTCATTTTTTTAACCGTGGTGGCGGGAGCCCGTGCAGAATTTCCGACTGCCTATTCTTATATACGGATTTTATTATGCTTATCCTTATCCTCAGCTTTAGAAAATACTCAGGATTTAGTGAAAGCGGCTTAAACCGAGGGGATTTTTCTTCAATCCTGAGGATTTTGTTGAGCCCCACAGATCGCAGGACACTGAAATCACTAAAAATCAAGAGGTTAATTTCATGTGTCAAGCTTAGGAAAACGCAGTTGATAATTTAGGCTTGACAAGTATAGCAATATATGGATAGACTTAATAGAACTGATAGAGGTGCATTGTACAATCAGTATCCGAAGTTGTTAAGGTTTACGTAAGACCGTAGCTTCGGTGAAAGGTGTAGATGCCGAAGTTGGTCCCAATTACGTGGGGACTGGGCTGGTTGAACAAAATAAGATTTGTTCAATTGTCGCGTTTGCGGAGAGCTATCTATATTACAGTATGATTGGAAAATCATAGGGTAATTTAGTAGCTGATTCCGTATCAGCTATTTTTTTGTATAAAAGGAGACGTAGAATTAACATGAAAAAGAACACTGTTTTCAAAGGTATCGCCACTGCTCTCATCACTCCTCTGGACGAAACAGGAATTAATTATGAACAGCTTGGCAGATTGATCGATTGGCAAATTGCAGAAGGGATTGATGCTCTGGTAATTTGCGGAACCACAGGCGAAGCGTCGACCCTGACTGACGCCGAGCACAGAGCAGCAATTACATTTGCCGTTCAGCATGCAGGAGGCAGAGTGCCGGTTATTGCCGGCACAGGCAGCAATGACACCGAATACGTGCATGATCTCACGCATTGTGCCTGCGAAGCAGGTGCGGATGCAATGCTCGTAGTTACCCCTTATTACAACAAAGCTACGCAAAAAGGCCTGATTAAAATGTTTGCTCAAATTGCCGACAAGAGTACTAAGCCTATCATTCTCTATAATGTGCCTTCAAGGACGGGGATAAATATTGAGCCTGCAACCTACGAGGCATTAGCTGAACACGAAAATATAGTAGGGATTAAAGAAGCAAATGGCAACATTTCCAAAGTTGTTGAAACCATGGCGCGTGTGCATGGTAAGCTTGATTTGTATTCAGGCAATGACGATCAGTTGGTTCCACTTATGGCGCTTGGCGGAGTTGGCGGCATTTCTGTGATTTCTAACGTCATGCCGGCACAGACACGTGAGATTTGCACACGTTTCTTTAAGGGTGACATTGCAGGCAGTGCAGAGCAGCAATATAAACTTTACTCCCTTATAGAGGCACTGTTTTGCGAAGTAAACCCTATTCCGGTCAAGGCTGCTATGGCAGCTATGGGTTTCTGCAAGGATTATCTCAGATCCCCTCTTACAACAATGGAGGATACAAACCGTGAAAAGTTGGTCTCTCTTATGAGAGCACATGGATTAAACGTTTGAGGAAGATCATAGAGACAGGACGAGACCGGCAAATCTATCTGGCAATAGGGTAGTTTCGCTATCCTTGGGCTGAAAAATGTAATAGTAGTGCACAATCTTTAATACAATTAAGAACATAAAAAGGGGCTGTCTTCATTTATTTTTGAGACAGCCCCTTCGGCTTTTGGGGGTTAAAAATTAAGCATCGTTTTTAGTATGAATTTAATTAACTTCGCCATAAGCAATCGAGGTTGACAGTTGACTTCAATTCCGGGCATAACTGGAAAAGTCGAGATAACAAAAATTTATCTCGACTTTAATGGACTATTTTGTTTGTCTGAACGTAAGTGTCAGAGAGTACGGCCCGAGGCTACGGCTTGCAAGTTTCACTTATACCTTTTGGAGCAGACGTTTTTAATGACCTTAATAAATTCTTTTTCGACTAAAGAGAGATGATGGCGGTTCAGCCATATTAAAAGGATTATAACCTCTAAATGCGCATCGCTGAGGGCGATTTTTTTTATTTTACTGGATTTTACGTATTCATCAGCCATAAACTGAGGGACGAAGGCAATTGTTTTTCCTTGAGACAGAATCTTTTCCATCATCTCTAGGTTGTCAACCCTGTAAGACACATTAATATCACCATATCTTTGCAATACACTCGATACGCCACAATCAGTGATATATTCAGTGTTGTATAAAAGAATAGGCAAAGATAGGGCCTGCTTAAGAGTCATAGTGGAAGACCCTTTAGTCATCTCACAATTATTCCCGGAAATGATGACCAGCTCATCAGAAAACAATTCTTTGTAGTTAATATCCTTTGATTTGGAAAAGGCATCGGTTTTTAAGATCATCCCAAAATCAGCTTTACCTGATTGAACATCCCTTAGTATATTATTCGACTCTCCGACTTTCAAAATAGTATCCACTTTAGGATGATCATGTTTAAAGGTTGTCAATATTTCAGGCATTACTGTTATGTTTATACTTGGTTCAACAGCCATTGAAATATTACCCTGTAAATCAATTGAATCGCCATGAGCAATGGATTTGATTTCATCAATCTTGTTGAGAACTTCCTTAGCCACAACAATAATTTGTTCGCCCATTTCAGTAAGCTGGGCTCCTGCATTAGTTCTTTTTAGCAGAACAATACCCAGTTCGTCCTCTAATTTACTGATGGCAGAGCTAAGCGCAGGCTGTGAAATATGGGAGCGTTCGGCGGCAAGAGAAATCGATTTAGATTCATGGACAGCAATTAAATAGGATAATTGTTCTAAGCGCATATTTCTAACCATCCTTGACAGCTTAATTTGGGATTTAGAGTTTATTTTATGAGGTTTGAACTTAACGATTACTTCTCATTATACTATGAGTTATTCAGATAACAAAGTGAGAAAACAATAATAATTCAACCTATTATTTGGAAGTTACAGTTAGGTGTAAAAATTTAACTATAGAAAAATTTAATAATCTTCCTCTATATTAACTATAGGGGGCATAATCACTAAGTATTTTACAGATAAAGCTATATTACCTTATAATCTGCAAATAAGTGATGGAAATCACAATTAAAACATAAATTTATGAAGGGAGAAAAGTTAACGCTCTTATTTCGATTTATTAATTTTTACAAGTGGGGTGCCATAATATGACCCCAAGCCCTTGGACAGTCTAATTAAAGTTAATTATCGTTTCAATAGTACTGGCTCCTGTGGATTAATTTATAGGAGGTTTTGATGGTTATTTCAGGACAATAAGTAGTTGAATCAAAGAATCTCAGATTAAATCACAAGAAAGGGTGAATAACTTGTCACAAGAGAAGTCTAAAGGTATATATGCTCGTATTAATCCTGTTGTTTTCTGGGGCAGTGCCATTTTATGTGTTGTGTTATATGCACCAATGCTTATTTTTGGTACGGAGCTGCAACCTTATGTTTCAACCATCTTAAAAGCTATAACCTATAGAATGGACTGGTTATGGTTATTATTTGCTTTGGGTTGTGTAGTGTTTTCACTTTGGCTGGCTTTTGGCAGATATGGCAATGTAAAATTGGGCGGAAAAGATGATAAACCTGAATTCTCAGACTTCAGCTGGATATCGATGATGTTCACCGGCGGTGTCGGAGCCGGTTTAGTTTATTGGTCCATGGCCGAGCCTATTTTTTATCTTAAGTTTCCTCCTTTCTGGGGTGAGGCATTTTCAGCACAAGCTGCGCAATTCTCTATTGCTTATGGAATATTTCACTGGGGTATATCGGCCTGGGCTATCTTTGTCCCGGGGGCTATCGCCTTTGCCTACATGATTTACGTAAGAAAAAAACCCTACTTCTATCCAAGCTATGCTTGCAGGGGAATATTGGGGGACAGGGTAGACGGATGGCTTGGCAGAGCTATTGATATCTTTGTTGTTATCGGTCTGGTAGGCGGATTAGGGACTACCTTAGGAACGGTCGTGCCTATGATATCGGCTGTAAGTGCCAATATGCTGGGTATTGAGGATTCTATGGCGGTAAAAATTGGGGTTACACTGGTGATTGCAGCGGTATTTGGCTATAGTGCTTACTCCGGTTTAAATAGTGGAATTAAAAAATTGTCGGAATTAAATAGTTGGTTATGTATGGGATTATTAGCCTTTGTTATGCTGGTAGGCCCCACCCTATTTATGTTATCCTTTTATGTTGACAGTCTAGGGGTTTGGGCTACTAACTTTTTACGGATGAGTTTATATACGGATCCGGTTACCAAATCCGGTTTTCCTCAGGACTGGACAGTATTTTACTGGGCCTGGTGGGCAGCATGGGCCATGTATTTCGGATTATTTGTTGCCAGGATCTCCAAGGGGAGAACGATCAAAAACGTTGTTCTGAATATGATGGTTGTAACGACAATCGGCTGTTCAATATTCTTCTTAGTCTTCGGTGCCTATACAGTAGATCTACAGCTTAATCAAGGGGTAGCACTTGATGTAACTTTGGCTGAGGCTGGTGCCGGGGCAATGATTACCCAAGTCTTAAATACCTTACCTTTAACTGCAATAGTGATTCCCTATTTCTTATTTGTAATGCTTATTTTCCAAGCTACGACCATTGATTCCAATGCGTTTATTATTTCCATGATCGCTTGCAAAGAGGTTAGGAACGATCAGGAATCTCCCCGCTGGACAAGACTTTTCTGGTGTGCAGCCCTGGCTGTGATCGGGGTGGCTATCATGATGGTGGGCGGATTATCTGTAGTTCAGCTTTCATCTGTTGCCACCAGCGTACCTATTATAGCTATTATCATCATCTTAGGGATGTCCCTATGCAAGTGGCTCAAGGAAGATTTCGGCCAAGAAGCTAAAGTGCAAGTTGTTGATTATCCGGAAGAAGGCTAATCATAACAGGGCTGTCCAGTAAGACCAGCTCGGAAAATAAAGAAAACTTGGCCGGTGCCCGAAGACACTGTCTTCGTACGGATTACCTTTCTTGCAGTATAATAACGTAAGTTTTATACTTTCTGGTAGTATAGCAAAAGGCGGCTTCAGCCAGTAAGGTTTTTAGAATCTTACCGTAGAACGAATTAGTAAAAACAGGTGATGACATATGTATCGTTGTCACCTGTTTCACTTTTAAATCAACACTAAACATTAACTATTAAAAATCCTAATAAGCCATAGTTAACTTAACTATACGGGGCATAATTAGTCGGTATTTTACACATAAACTCGAATTGAATATAATTCGAGTGGAAAGTGAATGAATTAACAAGTAGCAGCAACTGCATGTTTGGATCTTAAAGCGTAAAATTTTCCCCACTTAGTTGGAGAATGTTAATACTAAGCTTAAATTTATGAGGAGTGATACGTATTATGAAGAGAGCAGCACTCACCAATAAACTATTGGTATTGGGTGTCGATGGAATGGACCCCAGAATCAGCAGGAAGTTTCTGGCGGAAGGAAAAATGCCTAACCTACAAAAATTTATTGATCGAGGATCAGCCAGAGAAGATCTTATGCTTTTAGGAGCAATCCCAACGATTACACCGCCTTGTTGGACGACACTCGCCACAGGTGCTTATCCGGGAACTCATGGGATTACTTGCTATTGGCGACAGTCCCCGGAAAGCCTTGATGCAGTTGTATACAATTTAGATTCTCGTAATTGCACGGCGGAGCAAATCTGGAATATTACCTCCGAAGCCGGCATGAAGACCCTCGTTTGGCATTGGCCCGGAAGCTCCTGGCCTCCAACCTCGCACAGTGAAAATCTGAGTGTTGTGGACGGTACACAGCCGGGTTCGGTCAATATGGGTGTCGCCCAGCTCGATTGGGAAAAGGTGATCATTGCCACCCCTGAAATTAAAGAAGTACGTTACGCTCCAAGAGTGGATAAACCAGCAGGCGTGGGCTGCATAATTACCGACTTGGAAGACACTTTGGACGCTGAGGTTGACGATGAAATGATGGAACTTTGGTGGGGGGATACAGCCCGTGAAGGCGGCGAAATCCGTACCTACGTAATGGATGACGAAGATACGGAAGTTGTTATCGGCAGCAAGGTAGCTTATGATATCGTCAACTCTCCCCTCAAGGATGCTGCGGGTTGGGCAAATGCACCTGAAGGGGCTAAAGAATTCACGATCTTAACATCCGGTGGTGTCATGAGACGTCCGGCCTTAATTCTCAAAAATGAAGCCGGGGAATATGACCGGGTAGCTATTTACAAGAACAAGAAGGCAGAAGCGCCAATCGTTATTCTGGAACGGGATAAAATGGTAACAGGTATTATTGATGATGTAACCAAAAAGGAAGTCACCAAACCTGCCTGCCGTTCAATGAAGATTTTAGAACTTGATCCGGCCGGCAATAAGGTTAGACTTTGGATCAGCAACGCTCTTGATATCTCAAATGACCAATTATGGCATCAAAAGTCCCTTTATAAAGATGTTGTCGGCAACGTCGGCGAAGTTCCGCCTGTCAGCTTAATCGGGGGGGAAGATGCTGAGTTGGTACGTGAAATCTTCGAACCTTCCTGGGAAATTTACTGCAAGTGGCAAGCTGACAGTATGAATTATTTGATTAAAGAAAAGGGATATACAGCCGTATTTTCACACCTTCACAATATCGACTGCGCGGGTCATCAGTTATGGCATCTGGGTAAGACTCTGCCAAATTGGGATCACACCGATGAAAAAACGTATCAAGGGTTTATCGAAAAATTCTATACGCAGACGGATGATTATCTCGGAGAATTCCTGTATTTGTTAGATGAAGGCTGGACAGTGTTGGTCGTAAGTGATCATGGTCTTATTGTTGGGGAAAACGTACCTCCGATTATTGGAGAATATGGCGGCCTCAACACAAAGGTGATGGAGGAACTGGGCTATACGGTTATGAAAAAAGACGAGAATGGCAATTCCATCAGAGAAGTCGATTGGGAAAAGACCAGAGCTGTACAAATCCGCAGTAACTACATTTACATCAACCTCAAAGGCCGTGACAAATACGGGATTGTGGATCCCAAAGACAAATATGACTTAGAAGAACAACTCATCTCCGATCTCTATAATTACAGAGATGAACGTACGGGTAAACGTGTTATCGGGATTTGCCTCAGAAACAAAGATGCTGTGTTAATTGGTGCTAATGGACCGGAATGCGGCGATATCTTCTTCTCAGTTGAAGAAGGATACAACAGATTGCACGGTGATAGCATTTCAACTTCAGAGGGGTATTTTGAAACATCAGTTTCTCCGATTTTTGTAGCCGCAGGTGCGGGTATTAAGTCAGGATTTACAACAGAACGCACCATCCGACAAGTCGATGTTGCACCTTCAGTTTCGGCACTGCTCGGGCTGCGTTACCCTGCACAATGTGAGGGAGCTCCGATTTATCAGATTTTCTCCGAAGATATTTAATAAAGTGCGATATGAGCAGCTATCAGAGTGCTGCACTCTGATAGCTGCTTTTTGATAGAAGTCAAAGCGAGAAAGATCGCCGATACCTGAAAAATTGGGATGATAATGTCCATAATCACTGCAAAAGCTGTAAAAGCTGTAAAAGTGCTGATGTAGGATTATGTTTAGCTAGATACATCATTAATTTACGAGGAGTGGAGATTATGTCTTTGCAACAACTAAATTCGAGCCGTTTTGAAGAAATAATTTATGATAATTGTGAGCCTTGTTTGGTGATCTTTTCAAGAAAAGACTGTCATGTATGTAAAGAAGTTGTTCCCATGTTAGAAGAATTGCAGCCTCAATATGAAGGTAAATTTGGTTTTTATTATGTTGATGTTGAAGAAGACAAAAATTTGTTTCAGCGGTTTTCTTTAAAAGGTGTACCTCAGATCCTTTTCTTCAATAATGGTGAGTATCAAGGTAAGCAAGCCGGTGCAGCAGAGGAAGAACAAATTGAAGAGAAAATTGCAGAAGTTCTTGAAGCATAATCATTTAAAGGGATGTGGAAGCAGTGGCAAATAGTTTTGATTTGATTATTATTGGAGGGGGGCCCGCTGGACTTTCTGCAGCCATCTACGGCGGTCGTGCCAAGCTTAGAACCTTAGTTATCAATAAAGGCACCATTGGCGGCTTAGCGGATACCACAAGGGAGATCGTCAATTATCCTGGCTACATCCAGGTCTCCGGGCCGGATCTTATGAAGGATTTCCATAAGCACGCCCAAAGTTTTGGGGTCGAATTCTTAAAAGAAGAGGTCGTTAGTGTTGATTTTTCTAAGGAAGATAAAATCATCAAGACCAAAAAAGGCAAAGAATTCTTCGCCAAGGCCGTTATCATGGCCTGCGGCAGTGAGCCGAGGCTTCTGAATATCCCAGGGGAAAAAAGACTGCGCGGGAGTGGAGTAGCGTATTGCGCAACCTGTGATGCAGAGTTTTTCGAAGGGGAAGATGTTGTTGTTGTCGGGAGCGGTGACCAGGCTATCGAAGAGGGTATGTATATTACCAAGTTTGCCCGCAAAGTCACCGTGATTGTTTTACATGATGAAGGGATTCTCGATTGCAATAAAGTAAGCGCTGAAAGAGCATTTAATAACGATAAATTGAAGTTTATATGGAACTCAACCGTTGAGGAAGTCCTTGGAGATGAGAATGTAGAGGGAGTAAAACTTAAAAACCTAAAGACTGGCAGTACATCTGAACTACCCTGTCAGGGTGTATTCTTCTTCGTCGGAATGATTCCTTCTACCCGTTTCCTCAAGGATAGCGGACTTGATATGGACAAAAGAGGGTATGTTCCAGTTAATGAGAGCATGGAAACAAACCTTGAAGGAGTCTATGCGGCCGGAGATAATCGGGTGAAATATTTAAGACAAGTTGTCTCTGCAGCAGGTGATGGGGCGACAGCCGCTGTAGCAGCTGAACGCTACATTGAGGAACTCAAGGATTTTAACGCCAAGATTCTGCAAAACGATAAAAAAACATTATTAGTATTTTTTAATGTCCTAGTCAATGAAAGCCTGGAATTCGGCACTTTATTAGAAGGAATCTTTAACGAAACTGTTAACGATTACAAAATCTTCAAAGTCGATATGGCAACCAAGAAGACTCTTGCTCAAAAATATGGGATAGATAAGGTACCTGCAGTTGTTGTTCTGGATAAAGGGGAAGAAATTAAACGACTGGATTGCAGCATGGATAAAGAAAAACTAAAAGCCCAATTATTATGCTAGCTATAGTCTTTTTAGAGATAGGCAAAAAAGAGAGCTTAGCGAAGAACTACAGCTCTCTTGCCTGGCTTTAAAACAGAGATAATGCTTTTTGATTTAAGAAACAAACATTCCGGCTCAAGAGCGGAATTTTATATACAATTTGTCAAGCTCCAATAATTAGTTCTAAAAGCAATTATGTGTTTATTATTCCGGGAAACGTCTAAAATGCTCTAATATGAAGACCAAGTTATTATTGGTTAAAGGATTATTTATAAAGAAGAGGAGTTGTTTCGATGAAATACTCCGGAGAAGAGGCCTTAGGTCTTATTGAAACAAGAGGAATGGTTCCTGCTATTCAGGCAGCGGATGTCATGTGTAAAGCCGCTGATGTTGTTCTTGTTGCTTACGAAAATATGGGGTCAGGGCTTGTCACGGTCATGGTTAAAGGAGATGTGGCTGCGGTAAGGTCGGCTGTGGAAAAAGGCGCAGCAGCAGCAGCCGCTATTGGTGAGATGACCGCCTCCCATGTCATTCCGCGTCCCATTAGCAGAGTAGGAAAAATTGTTTCAAGACATGACATTGATGCGGACTGATATTGATTAGTGGAAAGGGGAGTCCGTGTGAACAAAAATGGTGCCTTAGGATTCATAGAAACCTATAGTCTGGTTTCAGTGCTGGAAGCTGCGGATGCCATGTGTAAAGCTGCGGATGTCGAATTGGTTGGTTATGAAAACGTGGCATCCGGTCTGGTTTCCGTTGTTGTTCGCGGGGATGTAGGAGCGGTAACAGCGGCTGTCGAGGCAGGTGTTATAGAAGCAGGCAAAGTGGGCCGGGTGTATAGCTCCCTTGTTATTGCCAGGCCGCATGCGGAAGTAGAAAAGATTATTGCTAAATACGTTCTTGACTGGTAATGACCCAAGGTTAGTTGATTGATTCTGCGGGTGGAAAGGGGGGAATTGAGCATGAATAGAATCGATAATGATCTGCTCTCCGTCCAAGAGGCTCGAATTCTCGTGGAAAATGCGCGCGAGGCTCAAAAGATACTGGCAGCTTTTCCTCAGGAAAAGCTGGATAAAATTGTCCGGCATATGGCTGAAGCGGCCTGCAAATCTGCCAAAGAGCTTGCTCTTTTGTCCCATGAAGAAACAGGGTTTGGCAAATGGCAGGACAAGCTTGTTAAGAATATCTTTGCCGGTGATTTTCTCTATAAGAAAATCAAGAACATGAACGTTGTCGGTATTATCAATGATGATAAAGTTAACAAGACCATGGATATTGGGGTTCCTGTTGGTGTGATCGCGGGCTTGCCTCCTTCCACCAACCCAGCATCTACGACAATCTATAAAGCACTGCTCGCCGTAAAATCCGGAAATGGGATTGTCTTTTCTCCTCATCCCAAGGCCAAAAAGACGATCTCCAAGACCCTTGATATCCTAATCCAGGCTGCGGAGGAAAGCGGATTACCAAGCGGTGCCATCGGCTATTTGCGTACCCTGGCTGTTGACGGTACGGTTGCCTTGATGAACCATCAAGACACATCCCTGATCCTGATTACCGGTGTGCCAAAGATGGTCAGGGCGGCCTATACATCCGGTAAACCAACCATTTATGGCGGCCCGGGTAACGGACCGGCCTTTATTGAGCGATCGGCCGACATAAAAAAGGCCGTAGAAGATATTATTTTCAGCCGGACCTTCGATAACGGGATTGTCCCTGCTTCGGAACAATCCATTGTTGCAGAGAGCTGTATCGCCGCTGAAGTAAGACGGGAGCTTAGGGAAAATGGGGCTTATTTTATGTCCGAACAGGAATCAGCCCGGCTTAGTAAGCTATTCTTCCGTTCTGATGACAGCTTAAATCCGGAAATTGTCGGTAAATCCGCCCTGGAGTTGGCATGGCGAAGCGGCCTGGCTGTCCCGGATGATACAAAAGTATTGATTTCCGAACAAAAATATGTCTCTCCAAATCATCCCTATTCCAGAGAGAAACTTTGCCCGGTTCTGGCATTTTACGTGGAAAAAGACTGGATGAATGCTTGTGAAAAGTGCATAGAGTTGCTGATTAATGAGGGGCGGGGACATACCTTGGTCATTCACTCCAAGAATGAAGAAGTGATTCGGGAGTTCGCTTTAAAGAAGCCGGTATCCCGAGTGTTGGTGAATACTCCGGCTGCATTAGGGGGTATAGGAGCCACAACGAATTTGTTCCCGGCCTTGACTTTGGGGTGCGGCGCTGCAGGGGGCGGGTTAACCTCGGATAATGTATCCCCCATGAACTTGATTAATATACGAAAAGTTGGTTACGGTGTGCGGCAGATAGAGGATATTACCGCTGGTGTACCGGCGGTTGAAACTGCGGAAATAAGTAAGGCTCCTGGCCCGACCAGTCGGAATTCCATTGAAAGTACACATGATCTGAAAGAGTTACTCCAGGAATTAATGAAGCAGCTTAAGTGGTACGGAGATTATTAAAGTAGAGGGAGGAAAGAACGTGGATATCAGAGAGTTTTCCAATAGATTTGCGGAGGCAACAAAACACTTATCCCCGGAGGAAACGGCTGCCATCATGAAGCTGTTTCAGGGAATTTCCAAGGAGTTGTCCGCAAACAGTCCCTCTTCGAACAGTGTGACGAAATCGCCTGCATTTGAAGGGGAAATCACCGGACTTACACCGCGCTTAGAACGACTAAGGGCAGCCTATTTAAAGGTTAAACCAAGTGTCAGCATTTATCGGGCCCAAGCCTTCACCCAAGTAACCAAAGAAAATCCGGGGCTGCCTAAAATTCTCCTCAGGGCCAAGTGCTTCAGAAAGGCCTGTGAGACCGCCCCATTGGTGATTCAAAAGGATGAATTGATTGTAGGGCATCCCTGCGGGAAACCCAGAGCCGGCGCCGTGTCTCCGGATATTGCCTGGAGATGGATTCGGGACGAACTGGATACTATGTCAACCCGGCAGCAGGACCCTTTTCAAATCAGTGAGGAAGACAAGCGGATTTTGCGGGAAGAGATCTTCCCCTTTTGGGAAGGCAAAAGTGTGGATGAGGTTTGTCAGACCCAATATGAGGAAGCCGGCGTGTGGTCATTTTCAGGCGAATCCTTTGTCAGTGACCTTTCTTACCATCAGGTCAATGGCGGCGGCGACACCTGCCCGGGCTATGATGTGATCCTGATTAAAAAGGGCATTAAGGGGGCTAGACAGGAAGCCGTCGATAGATTGAGCAAACTGTCCATGGAAAATCCGGAGGACCTGGATAAGATTTACTTTTATAAAGCGGAGATCGAGACTTGTGATGGAATTTTGGCTTATGCCCAAAGGCTTTCGGATTATGCAAGAGAGCTGGCCGAGAGAGAGCATGATTCAGCCCGGCAGAAAGAACTCTACAAAATTTCCGATTGTCTGACTTATGTGCCGGCCAATCCTCCCCGCACCTTCCAGGAAGCGCTCCAGTCCATCTGGACACTGGAATCCCTGTTTGTCGTGGAAGAAAACCAGACGGGTATTTCTCTGGGACGGTTGGATCAATACATTTATCCCATGTTCAAAGCTGACATGGAAGCAGGCAGAATAAATAAACTGGAAGCCTTTGAATTAATAAGCAGCTTTATTATTAAATGCTCAGAAGTTATGTGGTTGTCCAGCGAACTGGGAGCGAAGTATTTTGCCGGGTATCAGCCGTTTATTAACTTGACCGTTGGCGGACAGAAGCGAACCGGCGGGGATGCCACCAATGAACTGACTTATCTGATCATGGACGCCGTTCGTTTTACCAAGATGTATCAACCCTCTCTGGCCTGCCGGATTCATAATAAATCTCCCCAGCAGTATCTCAAGAAAATCGTGGATGTTGTCAAAGCGGGGCTGGGATTCCCGGCATGTCACTTTGATGATACTCATATTAAAATGATGCTGGCCAAGGGATTCGGTATCGAAGATGCACGGGATTATTGCCTCATGGGCTGTGTGGAACCGCAAAAATCCGGCAGAATCTATCAGTGGACATCCACCGGTTATACCCAATGGCCCATCGCTATAGAATTTGTCCTGAATCGCGGGATGATGAAATGGCATGGCACTTTGGAAGGGATTGACACGGGGGAGCTTGACAATATTAAGACCTATGAAGAATTTGACGCTGCCTGCAAAAAACAACTTGAGCATATCATCCGCTTGTCTGCCATCGGAACCATCGTCAGCCAGCGGATTCATCGGGACCTTGTCCCTAAACCCTTAATGTCCCTGCTGGTAGAAGGGTGCATGGAAAAAGGCACGGATGTTACAAACGGCGGCGCTCTGATCAATTGCGGCCCGGGACTGATCTTCTCCGGCTTGGGAACCTATGCGGATTCGATGGCCGCCATTAAGAAATTAGTCTTTGAGGACAAGAAATACACTCTAAAGCAAATCCGGGATGCCTTGGATGCGAATTTTGAAGGGTATGAAGCCCTTCGGACGGACTGCCTGAATGCACCGAAATACGGGAATGACGACGACTATGTGGATGAAATCGCTTCAGATCTCATTATCTGGACCGAACGGGTTCACAATACCTTTAAAATGCTCCATTCCCATTTCACTCATGGCACGCTTTCTATTTCCAACAACACGCCCATCGGGGAAATTACCGGCGCGACGGCTAATGGGCGGTTGGCCTGGACTCCTCTGTCAGACGGAATCAGTCCGACTCAGGGCGCGGATAAGCTGGGACCTACCGCCATCATTAAATCCGTCAGTAAGCTCAGCAACGAGTCAATGAATATAGGTATGGTCCACAACTTCAAATTGTTGCGCGGCATTCTGGAAACTCCGGAGGGAGAAAATGGCCTGATCACCTTACTTAGAACAGCGTCTATTCTCGGCAACGGTCAAATGCAGTTCAGTTATGTTGACAACGAAGTTTTGAAGAAAGCTCAAATCGAACCTGATAAATACCGGGATTTAATCATTCGTGTGGCTGGCTATAGTGCTTACTTCGTAGAGCTGTGCAAAGAAGTACAGGATGAAATTATCAGCAGAACCGTATTGGAGCATTTTTAAGCAGGATGTTTCGCGGGTGGAAGGTCCAGGGAGACCGGCTCTAAGTACTAAATAATAATAAGGAGGGAGTGCAGTCTTATGAGCATATCTGGAAATCAAACAGCCATTATAATGAAGGAAAAAATGAATGCCAAGTTTGCCAGAAAAGGCGTCTTCATAGGTCTTTTCAGCGGCTGTGCCTGGGGTTTGAACAGTGTACTCTTAGGGCTGGCTTTAAGTCTGGTGCCTGTCATGAGTGAAAATGCGGCTCTATTTGCTATCCCGCTGGCCGCAGCCTGTATTAATGATTCTTTGGCAGGCCTCTGGCTGCTCCTATATAACGTCGGAGCCGGGCGTTTAAAGGAAATCCTCCGCAGTCTTAAAACCTTTCCCGGGCTGATGGTTTGCGTAGCGGCTTTGTTCGGCGGACCTGTTGCTAATGGCGGATACCTGCTGGGAATCTCAATGGCAGGACCTGCTTATGCTTTAACAATAACCGCCTTATATCCGATTGTGGGCGCTCTGCTTTCTTGGATTTTCCTTAAGCAGCAAATTGTGCCCCGGGTTTGGGTGGGTATGCTTCTCTCGGTTACCGGTGCCATAGTTATATCCTATGTGCCGCCCGAAGGGGGGAACAGCGAAACCTTTTATCTTGGCCTGCTCTTCGCGGCGTTAGCTGCTTTGGGATGGGGGGCAGAAGCTGTCTTGGCCGTGTTCGGCATGTCCATGATTGACCCCAAAATTGCCATCAATATCCGTGAACTGACCTCCAGTCTTTTTCTGGCCATTTTCATTCTTCCATTCGTCGGCGGCTGGGCCGTGGTTTCCCAAGTTGTGACTCTGCCCGGAACCCTGGGGGCCTTTGCCATTGCTGCCTTAGTGGCTGGGACATCTTACCTGTCCTGGTATAGAGCCAACTCGACCATAGGAGTCGCCAAAGGGATGGCTCTGAATGGAACCTATGTCATGTGGGGAGTTATCTTCTCAGTCGTTTTCCTGAACTCGCCCCTTACCCGGAATTTGCTCATAGGCAGTGGCTTGGTACTAATTGGCGCTACCTTTGTAGCTATCAACCCCAAGGAATTTTTCAAAAAAGGCGGGGTGGCATAATCATGGCTGATACTTTACCCCTGCGCTTTAGGATACTGCATTATCTTTCCACGGTTGATAAAGCCTGCGCTGCTGAGATTATGCAGGCCCTGGAACCTGAGTATGGCACGGAACGACAGTTCACAAAAAAGGTTGTGATGTATCACCTGCTTAATATGAAAGCAAACGCCATCGTTGACGATAATGAAGTGGCACTTGGCCCTCAGGGAGAATTGATCATCTACTACTCGGTTAACGATCAAGGCAGGAGACTTCTTAAAAAATATCTGCCAAAACGTTGGAGTCAAAAATAAAGCTGGATGGGGACATTATGTGTGCAGAATCCAATACAGCGGCATGAGAGTCTACTACCCTGAAAAAAGACCCCAAAAACATTCAAACAATCCGCAGACCTTAAAGGAAGGCAGCTTCTCCCACAGGAGTGAACTCATCGCATGGAGAGGCGGTAAAAGCCCACAAGACGGTGCGGGGAAACGGAGCCACGGGTTCACATCAGGTATTACCCTGAGGTTTGGCGGAGTCCCGCACCGGTGAGTGGGCGAGCCTCGGAGTGCTGAGTAAATGGATGTGGGAGAAGCTGCCCGACCCAAGCGACCCCGTTTTCATCCTTTGCTGGTGCCACGGCAGGGAGCATGCAAGTCTATTCCATTAACGATCAAGGCAGGAGACTTCTTAAAAAATATCTGCCAAAACGTTGGAACCAAAAATAAAAGCTGGATGGGGACATTATGAGTACAGAAAGCGGCAGCATCTTAGAACGAAAAGCGAGAATCTTCAATGTCCAGAAATATTCCATCTATGATGGACCGGGCATACGCACATTAATCTTCTTCAAGGGGTGTCCTCTAAGATGCAAGTGGTGTTCGAATCCCGAGGGACTTGTAAGAAACTATCAGGTCATGTACAAAGAAGATTTGTGCGTTGACTGTGGTAACTGTCTTTCTGTCTGTCCCGTTCATATACATTATTTCCCGGATCAAGAAGAACAGCAGCAAAGGGATCTTACAAGATCCAGTCACAAAGTAAACAGAAGTCTGGACTGTATAGGTTGCCGAAAATGCGAAACCGTGTGTCCTAAACAAGCTATATCCATCGTTGGCTCCGATAAAACCATAACGGATGTCCTGGAAATCATCCAACAAGATACCCTTTTCTACCTTAGTTCAGGCGGGGGAGTCACTCTTGGGGGAGGGGAAGTTACAGCCCAGCCGGAATTCGCTGTCAACCTGCTGACGGAATGTCAGCGTTTAGGAATTCACACGGCCATAGAAACCAGCGGGTATGTAAAACTGGACTCCCTGCTTAGGATCGCTCAGTTTACCGATTTATTTCTGTATGACATTAAGCATATTGATCCTGAGCGGCATTATGAACTCACTGGTGTACCCAATGAACGTATTCTGGACAACCTGACCGAACTCATCCGGCGGGGGTTTGCGGTCAAGGTCAGAATGCCTCTCCTCAGGGGCTTAAACGCCAGTCAAGACACCCTTGGCAGAACTCTGGAGTTTCTGCAAACCTTTAAAGGTTATAAAAACTTTCAAGGCATCGATTTGCTTCCCTATCACAAATTAGGCATCAACAAATACAAGCAATTGGACATGAAGTACCCCATTGAAGAGGATTTAAGCTTCAGGGAAGACGAGTTAGATAAAATTGAAGAGTTTGTAAAGGGCTATAACTTAGCGGTCAAAGTTATTAAGCATTAGTGAACTCGTCTGACTAAAGATAATAATAGTGCGGAGGGATTTTATGAGCGTAGCCGATGAATTTGACAGAAAGCGAATAATCCAGGAATCTGTGCCTGGCAAACAAGTCACTCTGGCTCACATCATCGCTTCTCCCGCCCGGGACATCTATGAACGTCTGGGAATTGAAGAAACAGGAGCGCTGGGAATTTCAACCCTAACTCCGGGTGAGACAGCAATTATTGCTGCAGATATTGCCACCAAGACGTCTGATGTCGAGATCGGTTTTCTGGATCGCTTTACAGGGTCCCTGGTCATATCCGGTGATGTAGCCAGTGTTGAGGCAGCTATGATCGCTATTAATGAAACCTTGGAAAAATTGTTAGGCTTTACGCCGGCCAAGATTACACGCACATGAGAAAACGGATTATGGTCGTCGGACCCACCCAATCAGGAAAATCCACCTTGGCCAATGTCTTAAATGACTCCGTCAGACCTTTAAAAAAGACTCAGGATGTTGTTTATGGAAAGAATGCCATTGACACGCCAGGTTCTTATATTGAAAACACTTATACCTATAAATACCTGATAGCGACGGCACAAGCAGCGTCCCATGTACTCATATTAATTGATCAATCCAGACCCATTGAAGTCTATCCGCCTGCTTTTGCCAAATCCTTTAACTGTCCGGTCGTTGGAGTCATCACCAAGAGTGATTTAGCCCCCAATAATTCCGATGTGTGTATTCAGCAATTGAAAAAAGCCGGGGTTAGAGAACCTTATTTCAGGATTTCGTTGCAAGACAAAGCCGGTGTACGAGCCTTGAAAGACCATTTACTTGGAACGTCAAACCTCAAATAATGAAGTTTTCAGATAGGAAAAGGAGATTTCAAGAAGGGCAGGTGAGGCAATGAGATTCATCACGGAAATGGAATTGCGGGATTTATACAAAAGGGAACCCTTTGCAATCTATATACTGAGGGCAGATACAAAGATTACTCCGGGGGCCCGTCAGTTTCTTGTGGATAAACGAGTCAAGCTGGAACCGGATCGGTGTTGTGATGACAATCAATCCAACATCGAAGTACTGAACCAGGCACAAGCAGGAGCAAGCTGGGGCAGCCTGAGATTGCGGGCCGGAATGGAGTCAATTGAAGCACTATTTGTTTTGACTGCCGCTGAACTTTTAGATTCCGGAGAGGTTGTTTTGTCAGAAGAAGTTATGGCCCTGGGCAGATCCTTTCGCAACCTGCGAAATGCTGAACGGGAGCAGATCCCTCCAGACAATCTTCAATTTTGGGGATGGTCGGAAGAAGAAATCAGAGAACGATCGGATAATTTGGGAAACTATCTTGACATCAGCGAGTTTGATGGGGGATTGGAAAAGGGAAAAGGGATTGCTCGGTTGAACTACCTGCGCGCCTCCCTTCGAGGGGTCGAACCGGCCATCTTAGAGGCCTATTGGAACCGGGAGAAGCAAGTTTGCTCACGACAGGACCTGATTGATAAGGTCAATCTGATCATTAATATACTCTGCATGATGATGCGGAAGTGTCTGGGGGGTAAAGAATGGAAAGGGTAAATCCAGCTTTTCTATACTGCGATCAGCTTGTTCGTGATTTTGAGAAGGTTATTAAAACACCCATCTTGCATAAATCCTCGGTTTATTACACAGGCGTTGATTTGGGAACAGCCTATATTGTCCTGGCAGTTCTGGATGAGAATTATCAGCCGGTTGCCGGAGCCTATCGCTTGGCCAGTGTCGTCAAAGATGGGATGGTGGTGGACTATATCGGGGCAATACGCATCGTCAGAGAGTTAAAACAAGAACTTGAAGAAAAACTGGGTGCGGAACTGATCTATGCGGCAGCAGCGCTTCCCCCGGGAACCTTTACCCTTGACTCAGGAGCCATCAAACATGTAGTACAGGGGGCTGGTTTCGAAATCACCAACCTATTGGATGAACCGACAGCGGCCAATGCCGTACTTAAGATTAAAGACGGTGCGATTGTTGATATAGGCGGCGGTACTACGGGGACTGCCGTTCTGAAAGACGGCAAGGTCATCTATGTTGCCGATGAGCCGACAGGGGGTACTCACTTTTCTCTGGTTATTTCCGGTGCTTATAAAATGAGTTTTGAGGATGCGGATCAATATAAGCGTGATTTTAAAAACCATCGGGAATTAATACCCGTATTAAGACCGGTGATTGAAAAGGTCTCATCCATTATCAGCCGTCATATAGCTGAATACCCGGTCAACGAGATTTATTTGGTCGGCGGGACCTGTTGTCTGGATGGAATCGAGGATATTATCGCCAAACAAACCAACCTTCCCACTTATAAACCCAAGAACCCCATGTTTGTAACCCCTTTAGGTATTGCCCTTAACTGCACCCAGGAAATCCTTTAATCAG
The DNA here is from genome assembly GCF_000244895.1 of Desulfosporosinus youngiae DSM 17734. Lineage (NCBI taxonomy): Bacteria > Bacillati > Bacillota > Clostridia > Eubacteriales > Desulfitobacteriaceae > Desulfosporosinus > Desulfosporosinus youngiae. The sequence goes on along the minus strand of NZ_CM001441.1, from coordinate 5,355,047 downwards.
GAGTGACGTATAACATGGAGTATCGAATTATAAAATCCCCTTCCAGGGGGACTGTGGATATGCTCTTTCGGCGTAAAGGCTCCTCTTCAACAGTCTCTATTGAGAACTATGATGCGGTAGGTTTAGTTCAAGGGCGGTTAATTGATATGGTTTTTGCTGCGGATATTGCGGAAAAAGCGGCAGGGGTGGTTGTGGAAGACATTAAAGGTCAATGCCCCCAGAATATGATTATGATCGCTGTCTTCGGTGATACGGCATCAGTGGAAGCTGCTATCCAGGAAATAATCTATAAATTTAAAGAAGAGAAAACAGGTGAAATCCGATGATAGCTGCAAAAGTAATTGATAATATTTGGGCAACCAGAAAAGCGGATTCCCTTGTAGGGCTGAAATTCATGTTGGTAGAAATCCTGGGCGGTCTTGATGCCGGTCGTCTCATCATAGCCGCGGACACCATCAGTGCTGGCATAGGGGACCGAGTCCTGGTCAGTCTTGGCAGCTCGGCCCGCAAAATGATGGATCGGGAGGATGTACCCATTGATGCAGCCATTGTAGGCATTATTGACGAAGACTGCACATTTTAAAAAAACCGGAGGTGGGGAACGTTGGATCTGCTGAACTTAGTCAAGGAGGCAGGAGTGATTGGGGCAGGCGGAGCCGGATTTCCGACTCATGCTAAACTAACCTCTCAAGCCGAGTATATATTGCTTAATGGAGCTGAATGTGAACCCCTGCTTCGCGTGGACCAGCAATTGATGGAGCTGTTTCCTGATCAAATCATCAGAGGTTTGGAAGCGGCGGGAAGACAGGTTGAAGCCCGCAAAGCCATCATGGGTATCAAGGGCAAACATAAAAAGGTCATTGGCCTCATGCGGGAAAGAATTTCAGCTTTGGGACTTACAGATTATATGGAAGTGATGGAGCTTAGGGATATCTATCCCGCTGGGGACGAACAGGTTTTAGTTCATGAACTGACCCAACGAATTGTTCCGGAGGCAGCCATTCCTCTTAAAGTAGGGTGTGTGGTTATCAATTCGGAAACTGCCCTGAATATATGCAGGGCCATAGCCGGAAAGCCTGTCACAGAAACCTATATTACCGTAGCTGGAGATATTCCTCAGCGTATGACCCTTAAAGTACCCGTAGGCGTATCCATCCAAGAGGTCATCGGACAATGCGGAGTAGACAATCCGGATGATTATGCCGTGATCGATGGCGGCCCTATGATGGGTTCTGTCCTGAACCAGGTTAATGGGTATGTAACCAAAAAAAGCAAAGGCTATGTCCTGCTTAAAAAGGACCACTTTCTGATCCGGAAAAAATCCGTCAGCCTCGAGCGGGCCAGAGTCATCGGCAAGACTGCCTGTGAACAATGCCGCATGTGCACCGATCTGTGTCCCCGTTATCTCCTGGGGCACAATATGCAGCCCCATAAAGTCATGCGCGCTCTGAGCTACAATTTGGAGGATGTCAAGGACCAGCAAATCGCCCAATTGTGTTGCGAATGCAATGCCTGCGAATTATTTTCCTGCCCGGCTAATCTCCATCCCCGCTCGGTCAATAGCCTTTACAAACGTAAGCTGGCGGAACAAGGGATAAGATATCAGCCCCTGGAGATGGATTTCCAAGCGCGGCCGGCCAGAGACTACCGCCTGATTCCCAGTAAACGTCTCGTCATGAAACTTGGCTTATCAGCCTTCGATCAACCGGCCCCTATGACTCAGGTCGAGTTTCGCCCCGAATACATCCGGATTGCTCTGCAGCAGCACATTGGAGCGCCGGCAATCCCGGTGGTTGAGATCGGCGAGAAGGTGAAAGCCGGACAACTGATTGGCAAAATTCCGGACAACAGCCTTGGAGCCCCCGTTCACTCCAGTTTCGAAGGAACTGTGGCAGAGATTAAGGATCATTCTATTTTGATAAAGGTGGGTTCGTATGTATAGTGCAATAGGTATGATTGAGCTTACGAGTATTGCCCGGGGGATCCATGCGACAGACTTGATGCTTAAAACAGCCTACGTGGAAGTGGTCAGCGCAACCCCCGTCTGTCCCGGTAAATATATCGCCATCATCAAAGGAGATGTCGCCGCTGTAGAAAGCTCGATCAGCGTAGGGATTGAAACAGCAGGCGAATATCTGGTCGACAGCTTTATCCTCGCTAATGTTCATGAAGGCATTTTCCCAGCCATCACGGCCACAACCATGCCTGATGGAATCGGGGCCCTGGGAATTATGGAATGTTTTTCCCTGGCATCAATGATTATTTCAGCTGATGCGGTACTCAAAGCAGCGGATGTACAAGCTCTGGAACTGCGTTTAGGCAGTGGTTTGGGCGGCAAAGCCTACTTCACCTTCACCGGGGATGTCGGCGCTGTGGAAGCGGGTATTCAAGCCGGGAAAGCCATCGCTATGGAAAAAGGCTTGCTGGTTGATACAGAAGTAATTCCTTCACCATCGGACAGATTGTGGGCTTCGTTATTCTAACGTTGCAATAATCGACTTCTATACCTTAGAGGATTGAAAGGAGGTGCACCTTGAAAAAACTTGTTTCTGCAACCGAGGTAAAAGCAGCCGCAGAAAAAGGGCAAAAACGAATCTGCATCGACTGCAATACAATCATTACCATGGCGGCTAAAGACCTGGCCAGAGAGCTGGGTGTGGAATTTACAACAGACTCATCTGCTGAAGGAAGCCACATGGCTAAACCAAGCGGACTGCCGAAGAAAGAGAACCAGGAAAACGAGCTTGACCCGGAAATAATCCTTCAAGTGGTAAAAGCGGTATTGGGCAGCAGACGCCTGGCAAGTGTCCCTAACCCATCTCCTGAATCCCCCTTCCGTGCGGTTTATGGCGCAAAAACCGGACTGAAGATTGTACGCGGCAGGACTGTAAAATTCGAACCCTTTGATACAGGAGATCCCGGCACTGATGTAGCTTATCGTGAAGTGATCGGCAAAGATGATTCCAAAATGAGCGCAGGCTTTTTGACCATCGAAAAATCCAGCTTTGAGCGGGAATTATGCTGCGAAGAGATTGATATTATTCTCGAAGGAAGCCTGTCCATCACCATCGATGGTGAGACGTTTCATGCCCATCAGGGAGATGTCCTTTTTGTACCTAAGGGTTCTAAAGTAACCTGGAGTTCTTCGGATTATGTCAAATTCTTTTATGTCATGGCACAACAATAGGAGGGTAAACTATGCAGGCTCTTGGACTAATTGAGACCCGGGGACTCGTTCCTGCTATTGAATGTGCAGATGTCATGCTAAAAACCGCACAAGTAGAGCTCATGGGGAGGACCTTGACCGGTGCCGGCCTCGTTACAATTGCCATAACAGGCGATGTGGGAGCGGTTAAAGCTGCCGTGGAGGCAGGTGTAACTGCGGCTGCAAGGATGGGTTCCTCATTGGTTTCTCAGCATGTGATTCCCAGACCCCATCCTGCCCTTGAAAGCATGGTCTTTGAGAAAACAAGCGTTCTTTCAGACTCTGATCCGAACCCGAACCTGACCGATCCCTTAGGAAACTGTGACAAAGCTGCCGGAGAGGCAGAATCAGCCGAGATCATAAAAGAAGAATGTACTAAGTTGGAGCAAATAACGCTGAAGCGACTCTGCAAAGAGGAAGTCGATGCTCTCGTACAGGAAGTCGGCCTTGGCAAGAGCTTGAACCTCTTGCGATCCTTTTCCGTGGTAAAGCTTAGAAATCTGGCCAGAGACTACAAAGAACTTGGCTTCGCAGGGAGAGCCATTTCCAAAGCAAACAAAGACTTACTGATCCAGAAATTCAAGGGATATTACGAGCGGGAGATTGAGTAACTACGAACAATGTACCTGGAAACGATCGAGACAGTGGAGGAAGGGATAGTAACTTGGAAAACTTTGATTATGATTTACAATCCGTGCAAGAGACCAGAAATCTTGCCCGTCAGGCCAAGGTGGCTCAAACTCAGCTGGCTAAATTCAATGCCGAGCAGATTGATAAAATTATCCGTAATATGGTGAAAGCCGCGGAGGAGAATGCCGCTTCTCTGGCAAGATTGGCAGTGGAAGAAACAGGGTTTGGCAAAGTAGAGGATAAAATCTTTAAAAATCGTTTTGCTTCCACAGAACTCTATGAATTCATCAAACCCATGCAGACGATCGGAGTCGTCAAAAATGACAAGGTCAACAAACTAATGGAAATTGCCGAACCGGTAGGCGTGCTCATGGGGATTATTCCCTCAACCAATCCTACATCAACGGCCATCTACAAATCCATTATCGCCATTAAATCCCGGAACGGGATTGTGTTCTCCCCCCACCCTTCGGCCCTGAAGTGCACTTTGCAGGCAGCCAGACTGATGAACGATGCCGCCGTAGCTGCCGGTGCCCCGGCTAATATCATTGGCTGTATCTCAAAGCCTTCAATGAATGCCACCAATGAACTGATGAAATGCGACGAAGTGGCTATGATCATCGCCACAGGCGGCTCAGCCATGGTCAAGGCCGCTTATAGCGCAGGAAAACCGGCCTTGGGTGTCGGCCCGGGCAATGTTCCGGCCTATATTGAAAGATCCGCCGATATTAGGAAAGCGGTCAAGAATATCATTGCCAGTAAAACCTTTGACAATGGCACCATATGTGCTTCTGAGCAGTCCGTAATTGTTGAAGAATGCATTCGTGACCAGGTTATGGAAGAGTTCAGACGCCAGGGCGGATACTTCATGACCCCTGGGGAAACAAACCAAGTGGCCAAAAAGTTATTTGTCCGCGGTCATGCCATGAACGCAAAAATGGTGGGGAGATCAGCGGCTGTCATCTCAGACAGTGCCGGGATAACCATTCCTCCCGGAACAAAAGTCCTGTTGGGAGAACAACAGGGCGTGGGTGAAGAATATCCCCTGTCCTATGAAAAGCTGACGACGGTACTAGCCTTCTATACTGTCAACGATTGGCAGGAAGCCTGTGATCTGTGCATCAAACTTTTGCATAATGGCGGTGTCGGGCACAGCCTTTCCATTCATACAGAAAACCCTGAAATGGTCATGAAATTTGCCGAAAAACCTGTCTTCAGGATTTTAGTCAACACAGCCTCCAGCCAAGGGGGTGTGGGGGCAAGTACGGGACTGTCCCCGTCCTTTACCCTGGGCTGCGGTACTTGGGGCGGAAGCGCAACTTCCGATAATGTAACTCCCCTGCACTTGATTAATATCAAGCGTATAGCCTATGGAATCAAAGACGTTGCCGAAAACACGCCCTCTGTCTCTTCAGCCTGTGTGGGACAAAGCGGCAGCCCCAGCGCTGTCGGTGACGATGAGATTATGAGCGTGGTGAATGAAGTCCTTGCGCTGCTCAAACAAAGAGGTGGTAAATAACCGTGGGAAAGTATGATGATTTAGCAGCGCTTCTCTTGGAAGCAATTAGAGAAGGGGGGTATTTGCAAAAGGACGACCAATCCATACCCGTTGGCATATCCAACCGTCATATTCATCTTTCCCAAGCGGATTTGGAAACCTTGTTTGGTGCAGGATACCGATTGACAAAAGCCAAGGATTTATCCCAGCCCGGGCAATATGCCTGCAAGGAAACCCTGACCATAGCAGGGCCTAAAGGCGCTATTGAAAAAGTTCGCATTCTCGGACCGGTGCGAAGGGAATCCCAGGTAGAAATACTCCAGGCAGATTGCTTCAAACTTGGCATAACCGCGCCGGTGAAGTTGTCGGGAGATCTGCCGGGAACCCCGGGAATCACTCTCATTGGCCCCAAAGGAAGTGTCATACTTGGCAAAGGCCTCTTGATAGCGCAGCGCCATATTCATATGAGCCTGGAGGATGCCAAAAACTTTGGCGTAACCGATGGGGAACAAGTGACGATCCAAATAGATGGACTTCGGGGAGGAACTTACTCCAATGTCGTCATCAGAGCCAATAATACCTCGGTCCTGGAATTTCATATTGATACGGAAGAAGCGAATGCCATGCATCTCGCCTCAACTTCAAAAATAAAACTAGCAAACTAAAATTTTAGGAGGAAACAAAAATGAGTAGATCAGAAGCTTTAGGATTAATTGAAACCAAAGGTCTTGTAGGAGCAATAGAAGCGGCAGACGCCATGGTGAAAGCTGCCAACGTTCAGCTGATTGGCCGCGAATTCGTCGGCGGTGGTCTGGTGACCATTATGGTAAGAGGAGATGTTGGTGCTGTAAAAGCGGCCACCGATGCCGGAGCCGCTGCAGCTCAGCGTGTTGGAGAACTGATCTCCGTTCATGTCATTCCCCGTCCCCATGGTGACGTAGAAATGATTCTCCCCTCAGCTAAGAAAGAAGCATAATGCCCCCTTAAAAAGCTTACGGCAAAGGCCAAAATCTCTATGAGGTTTTGGCCTTTGTCTTTGTCTTAAATCCGGAACTAGTACATCCGCTTTACTCCGGTAACCTCTGCGCTCAAAGCGTCCAAGGCCACAAGGTCGTCAGCGTTAAGCTCTTTCAAGGATGCTTTGCCAAGAGCGCGCATGCCTTCTTCCATTTCTAAAACCATGGAGGTTATGGTGTTTACAACACTTGTGGCCGCTTGATCGATATCGAGTTTGCTCTTAGATGGAGAATCATAAAATACCAAAGTTGTTGGAGGTTCCCAGGGTATTACTTTACTAACTTGATTATGGGTCAGCGAAAAGAGGGGAACAGTTGCCATATAGATAGCATCCGCCCCTAAAGCAAGGGCTTTAAGACACTCCCCGGGAGTATAGAACCCACCGGCTATGATTAAACTCATCTGCTCACGGACCCCGTGTTTCTTTAAAAAGCGCACGGCTCTGATTAAGGCAAAGAGAGTGGGAATGCCAAAATCATCTTGTTTAACGGGAGTCGTCGCATGAGAGCCGCCTTGTGCGCCATCAATAATGACAGCGTCAAAACCTAAACGAATGGCGGCGTCTAAGTCTTCCTCCAGATGTCCGGTAGCCATAAGTTTTAAGGCGATGGGGACACCGTTTGATCGTTTACGCAGACTCTTCATGAAACCAGGCCAATCGCTTTGCTTTTGAATACCGGGCGGTGCCGGAAAGGCAATAGCCATTTCATCCGGGGCCAAGCCTGAAAGTTCTTGGGCCCGGCCTTCAAATTCGGCGGCCTCTATACTGACAGCCCCCATATCCGACCCTTGCCCCATCTGGACTTCCAACATGTTGGCAGAGTCAATTTGCTCCTGAGTTCTTGCCCCCCATGCCCAGCGTGATATTTGCAAGACATAGTTGCCCGCTTCCATGCGTTCTTCCGGCAAAAAAGGACCCTCTCCGGAACAAGTGGAAGTTTGCAGGGTTTTGGCTGCTCTAGCCAAAGCTTTTTTTGCTTCTTCGCTCAGAGCTATACCATAAGCCATAGCGCCGATCATAATGGGAATGTTGAGGGTCATCGGCTTTTTGGCTCTCGGACCGATTGTTACCTGCATGTTTATCTGAGCGTTTTCGGGTAAAGAAAGTCTTGTCATTAAGCGGGGAGAAAACATGAGGTTGTCAAAACCGGGAAACTTCTTAGGAGAACCGATAGGCCGTGTGACAATTTTTCCATTCTGCGAACGCAAACCAATTTCCAGGATGTTTAACACAGATATACGTTTTCCCGCCGGCCAAATTTCCATAAGGTTTTGGGTGTACTTATCCGAAAGCAATTTTCCCAGAAAATCTTTAATCTGTAGTCCAACAAGATAACGCAGAATTGGTTTAATGACAAGTATAAGTATTAAGAGCAATTGAAGTGCAAGCATCACTATCAAAAGAAACATCCAGAACGAACTCGTTATTGTAATCTGCATTGTTTGTCCTCATAGTTAAAGTTTCAGTTCAGGTTACCTATAGGACCGGGTTTCCTGCCAGGCTTTATAAATACGCCAGGAAAACAGCAGGTCGCCAAGCCCAAACATCACCCCGCCCAGCAATCGAATGATCAAATACGGTTTAAGAAGGGAATGCACTTCCATAAAGTCAACACCCAGGATTCTCCAGAGATAAGTCTGTATGGAACCGGCAATCAGCAGGGCAACGCCCATGGTGATCAGTCCGCCATTGAGCAAAAGTACTCCGATAACTCCGCCCCGGTACCCCTTGAGTGTGGGTTCACTGCCTTGGCTTAGAATGTAATAACACCCGGCTAAAACCGTGAAGCCTAAACTGCCGAATAAAGCCAAATGTGCGTGACCGGAGGTAAAATACGTTCCATGTGCATAAAGATTGACCCAGGGCAAGGTCATAAACAGGCCTAAAAGAGAGGCGCCGGTTATATGATGAAAGACACCGCTGAGTATCAGCCATAGGGTGAGCTTTTGCCGGTTGCTTCTAATTTTGACCGACTTAAGACCTTTATAGGTCATATGGGCCAGCATACCTACGGGAATGATCTCGACCAGGCTGACCAATGAACCAAGGACCAGCCAAAAAGCAGGGAAACCAATCCAATAATAATGATGTCCGGTACTATACAAGCCTCCAACGACCGCCAAAGCCGCTTCTAAATAAAGCCACTTTTCAATTTGTTTCCGGGAGGCCAGCCCCGAAACACTATAATAGGCGGCAATGAAACCAGCGGTGGTAAGCTCGAAGGCCATTTCTTCCCATAAGTGGACAACCCAAAACTTGGTGGCCTCATCGGCGATCGGGTTGCTGAAGGTTATGGCGTTTGGCAGCAAAAGCAGAAGGAGAAAGATAACTCCCACTGTCATTATCGCGGCAGCAGGGGTTATATTTTTTTTATCCATCAGCAATGTTCGGATAAGGTTGTAGGAGACCAGGGCCAGAGCCGAAGAGATACCGACATAAAAAACGGGCAGTCCTTCAAGATATTCCCGGCCGTTGCCAATCCCCAGGGCCAAGGTTCCAAAGATAGACAGGCTGAAAAACATAACCAGCCCAAACTGCCAGCGGACCAAACGGGGAGAATAGATTTCTCTGTTAAGTTCGGCAGTGATGAAAAAGTAAACCATGCCCAAGGTACCGATGAGAGGCCAAAGCACAGCTAAAGAAAGGTGAATTGCTCTGCCATACTCAAAGGGAATTGGAGAAGGAAAATCCGGTATCAGCAAATCCGATGCTCCTAGCAAAGCAACGATACTTTGCAAGGCAAATAAGCTGGCTGCCGTCAAACAATATCTTCGGCTGATCTTTTGAGCCATAAATTGCTGTTTTCGGCCTAGGGATTTATCAACTTTACCTGTAAAGGAAAAGCGCTTGAATAGCTTCATGAGTCCTCCTCCACATTTTTCGGCTGGGGAGGCCAACCTAAAGTCGGAATGGTGTGCACAAACTCCAGATAGTTTACTAAGTTATGGGCATCTTCTTCATTGAGGGACGGGTGATGAGTGTGTTTGTTAGGCCGCATTAGTGGCGGCTGAACAAGATAGTTGATAAGGTATGACGACTTAACCTTAGCAGTAATATGCGTTAAATCATCTCCTTCATACCCGCCATGTCCAAATAGAGTGTGGCAGCTTACACAATTGTTTCTTTGCCAGACGAGCTTGCCGGCCACAGCTGATTCAGGCATGGGGGATGGAAGTCTTGAGGATACCAGTGTAATCGCTACAAATAACACAAAAGATAGAGTTCCTAACAACAAAAAAGTTCGCAGCTTCAAGAGGATTCCTTCCAATTCTATCAGAATTATTATGGTAGTGTTTACCAAATCAATTAAACTATACGTTGTTTGGCAAAAAGAACTTTTTAGTTTTTATTGAGGAAGCAGGCAGGATTAAATTGAAAGATATAGAATAGTTTAGGATATTGTAAATCAAAGTGACGGGTTGGCGGATGAATAGGCCGTAATAGATTATAGAGAAAAGCATCGAAGAGGAGGGGGGAGATCTCAGAATTGTCGAGAAAGAAGAAACTGGTGATTTTAAGCGGTGCTCTATTGCTTAGTTTTTGCCTGATCTTATTGACCAAGCTGCCGGCACTTGGTCTGGATCGTCCTGAGTTTTGCGGCCAATGCCATGTCATGGATGAACAGGTCGGGACCTTTCTGCATTCTGCTCATAGCTTAGGAGCAAATTGCGGAGATTGTCATATTCCTCATAGTTTAGTTTCCGGTGCGATGTACAAGGCCTATACGGGAACCAAAGACGTCATTTCCGTACTCGCTGACAAAGACCCCTACGAAATCCGGATCAGCCCTATCGGCAGGAACATTGTTCAGGATAATTGTTTGCGCTGCCATGGGGACCTCCTTCAGACTGTTGGGGATACAAGTGAGGATGGAGGCAGGTATTGCTTTGATTGTCATCGCAGTACTCCTCATCAGAAATAAGCAAGGAGGGATAAATCTTGGATAACAAAACCTATTCCAGAAAGCATTTGGGGATTGCTGTAGTTACAACGACAATTTTGGCCGCGGTTATGTTTGCCGGAGCGTTTTTCTTTGTAACTCATAACCAGGAACCACGGAGAGAACAATTGGGGGAAATCGCTGCCAATGAAACCGACCCGGCTGTATGGGGGAACTATTACCCGCTGCATTATCAGACCTATCAAGAGAATTTTAACAACACGGAAAAGCCATCCCACTTTGAGACGAAGCCCTATATGAAACCGCTTTATGCCGGACTAGGTTTTGCGAATGAATTCAATGAGCCTAGGGGACATGTCTATACGCTGGAGGATATTCGAGAGATTGATCCTTCGAGATATAAGACGGGTGCCGCCTGCAATACCTGTAAATCATCCCAGATTCCGGGACTGATCGAGAAGTATGGTGATAAGTATTATACGATGTCCTTTGAAGAGATCAACTCTCAGTTGAAAGATCCAATTGCCTGTTTAAATTGTCACGATCCCAAAACCATGGAGCTGAAAATTACTCAACCGGCCTTAATCCAAGCCTTTGAACGGCAGGGAAAAGATATTACTAAGGCGACAAGGCAGGAAATGCGGTCCCTGGTTTGTGCCCAATGCCATGTGACCTATTATTTTAAACCTGAATCTAAAATCCTAACATTTCCTTGGGATAATGGAATTAAGGCTGATGAGATTCTAGCCTATTTTGATGAGGATAATTTTTCCGAATGGAAGCATCCTGATGCCGGTACAGGGTTGGTCAAGGTCAGACATGCAGAGTATGAAACTTTTATGGGCAGCACGCATCAGACTGCCGGCCTGGCTTGTGCCGATTGTCATATGCCCTATGTAAAAATCGGCAATACCAAAGTAAGCTCCCATAACTGGACAAGTCCCTTGAAGACGATTGATCAAAGTTGTGCGGTTTGTCACAGAGAAGGCAGTGAATGGCTCACGGCGAGAGTTAAAGATACCCAGGAAAAAACCAAAGAGGTTCAGGATCTCGCTGGTGAGGCAGTGGTACAGGCAATTAATGAGCTGAAAACGGCAGGTGAAACTCCAGGAGTTAATGCAGAGCTCCTTGCCCAGGCCCAAGAGATGCATCGCAAAGGGCAGTGGTATTTGGACTATGTCATGGTAACCAATGGTTATGGTTTTCATAACCCGGCAGAATCATTGAACAATTTAGGAAAAGCCATAGACTATGCACATCAAGCGAGACAACTGGCTAAGGACGCCAGAGTAAAAACAAGTGAATAAGTCATAAGATAATCAAGGGCGTAACGAAACTTTACTTTCGTTACGCCTTTTTAAAAGGATTTCTTTATCACTATTTATGGAAGGTTATGGGACCTGTCACCTCTGGTATTATAGTCGCAGAACGATTATAATCGGAGCAGGAGTGAGAGTTTTCTCAATAAGCAAACTCAAGAGGAGAGATTTTACTAGATGAAGTTAATATCATGGAACGTTAATGGAATTAGAGCTTGTGTAAAAAATGGCTTTATGGATTTCTTTCTGAAGGAAGATGCGGATATCTTTTGTCTCCAGGAAACAAAAATTCAAAAAGAACAGATTCCCTTTACTCTTGACGGCTATTATCAGTACTGGAATTTCGCTCAGAAAAAGGGCTACTCCGGGACAGCCATTTTCTCTAAGATTGAACCACTTAATATTGTCTATGGAATGGGTAAAGAAGAGCATGATAAGGAAGGAAGATTAATAACCTTAGAATTTGAGAAATTCTATGTAGTTACAGTATATGCCCCAAATTCTCAAAGAGGTCTGGCTAGATTAGACTACAGGATGAAGTGGGAGGACGATTTTCTGAACTATATTATAGGATTAGAAAAATGCAAACCTGTAATAGTTTGTGGAGATTTAAATGTGGCCCATAAAGAAATGGATCTTAAAAATCCAAGTACCAATAAAAAGAACGCAGGCTTTACTCCGGAAGAAAGAAGCAAATTTGATGAAGTAATTAACAAGGGCTTTGTTGATACATTTAGGTTCTTTTATCCGGATAAAACACAAGCCTATACCTGGTGGTCCTATATGTTCAATGCCAGAGCCAATAATGCTGGGTGGCGAATCGACTACTTTTGTGTTTCTGCAGAATTGAAAAGTCAGCTCAGAAATGCGGTAATATATCAGGATGTTTTGGGGTCGGATCATTGCCCGGTCGGGTTGGAGATAGACTGGAATCAAGAGGGGATGTCGCCTGAACAGTCTGAATAGGGCTGTTTTCTTTTAGGTATATCAGACTTCCATGCAGCTGCTGCGGCACCAGCAGAGGATGAAAATGCGAGTGTCCCGGGTCGGGCAGCTTCGTCCACATCCGTGCAAGATTAGTTAATTCGTGCGAAGACAGTGTCTTCGTACCGCAGCACTCCGAGGCTCGCCCACCCGCCGGTGCGGGACTACCTTCAGCGGATAAGTATTCTTTGGAGATAGCCGCTTCGGCGAAACTGTCCACCGGACACTTTCGTGCCAAACCTCCGGGTAATACCTGATGTGAACCCGTGGCTCTGTCTCCCCGCACCGTTTTGTGGGCTTTTACCGCCTCTCCATGCGATGGGTTCGCTTCTGTGGACGAAGCTGCCCTGCTTGAGGGTCTGGGAATTCTTCTGTATGTCTTTAGGGTCTTTTTGGAGCAGGGCATTCTTTTACTTGCTAATCCATATAGCGGTGATGCTTGTACCAAATTCCCAAACGTTTGGGAATTTGGTACAGAAACCTTGGCGTCAGCCAAGGTCTTCTAAGGCAGATTTGCAATCGATTGACAGGTAATAACAAAAGCTTTTCAATTTCTTAAGCAATAGTCTTAACACGCTAAAACTAAGCATGAAGCTATCTTAAAATAATTTTAAAAAACTTGGTTTTCCTAGCAGGAACTAGATAACACTTAGCGAATATATAATCCACGTTATACTTATAGTAGTTATTCTAAAAAAGTAATTTATCTAGGGAGGGGAGTTTATATTAGCAGCATAAGAGGAAAAATTGTATTGTATATTGGGGTGCTTTTGCTATTTGTTTGTGGAGGCTTAGGTGTAATTTCATATATAATGGCAGCCAAAGCGATAACCGCACAGGTTGAACAGGCACTCCCGCAGTTGGCAGGCCAAGGAGCAAAGGTTGTAACAGAAAGAATGAATGTCCTGTTAGGGGCTTTAGAAGTGGTAGCGAACAGGGATCGCATAAAAGACCTTAATAACCCTTGGGAGGATAAGAACGCAATTCTTCAAGATGAGACAACAAGAAGCGGACATACTTCGATGCTTATTGCTCTCCCGGATGGATCGGCAAAGATAACAACAGGAACGGAGCTTAATATTAAGGATAGGGATTATTTTCAGAAGGCTATCGCCGGTGAACGAGCGATATCTGAACCAATAATAAGCCGGGATGATGGTTCAATGATCATTGTTTATGCGGTCCCGATTAAACAAAATGGTGCCATAGTTGGTGTGCTGGCCGCTGTGAGGGATGGTAATAATTTAAGCCAGATAACCAACAGCATAAGGTTTGGAGAATCCGGAAAAGCATTCATGATCAATGGAATGGGTACAAAGGTTGCCCACTATAATGCAGATCTAGTGATGGAAATGGACAATGATTTAGAAAATGTTAAGCAAAACCCGGAACTTGTATCCTTAGCTGAATTGGAAAGGCAAATGACCGAGAGAAAAACCGGAGCGGGGGAATATAAGTATAATGGAGAGGCAAAATTTCTGGGCTATGCACCGGTAGAAGGGACTGACTGGTCCTTGGCGGTGGCAGCGCCCAAAGTTGAGGTTTTTGCCGAACTGCAGCATATGAAAATGTTAATACTGATTGCTTCCATACTATGTTTAGTGCTTAGTTTAGGAGTTGGGTACGTAATCGCGAAATTTATTTCAACGCCTATCGTGCTGGCCTCAGAACACCTAAAGATGGTTGCAACAGGGGATTTCACGAACGAAGTTTCCAAAAAGTATATGGAAACGAAGGATGAGATAGGGGTTCTGACAAAATCAATTGATATCATGCAGCAATCCGTCAAAGAAGTAGTAAAAGGAGTTATAGCGGAATCATATAACGTTACTGAGGCGGTGAAGACGACTGCGCAAAACATCAACGATTTAACCTACCAGATTGGGGAAGTGTCTGCAACCACAGAAGAACTGTCCGCAGGTATGGAAGAAACGGCTGCATCCAGTGAAGAGATGAGTGCAACAGCCACTGAAATCGAACGTGCGATTGAGTCCATTGCGCTAAAGGCGCAGCAAGGTGCAGAAGCAGCCGGTGAAATCAGCAGAAGAGCTAACGAACTAAAGCAAAACACTGTCTATTCCCAAAAGAGTGCCCGGAATGTCTATGTAACTACCCAGGATAAGCTGATCAAAGCAATAGAAGACTCTAAATCAGTGGATCAGATCAATGTACTCTCAGATGCCATATTGCAAATCACGTCTCAAACCAATCTTCTTGCCTTGAACGCTGCTATAGAGGCGGCAAGAGCTGGGGAAGCGGGAAAAGGTTTTGCTGTTGTTGCTGAAGAGATAAGAAAATTGGCCGAAAACTCAAAGGATGCCGTTAATCAGATACAGGAGATCACTAAAATTGTTGTTGCATCCGTCGGAAACCTGTCAGAAAGCTCAGCAAGTATTTTGGAATTCATAGACAAGCAGGTGCTTAAAGACTACGAAGCTATGGTCAGTATTGGAGAACAATACAATAGCGATGCGGAGTTTGTTGACAACCTTGTGACAGACTTCAGTGCCACTTCTGAGGAACTCACTGCTTCCATACAAGAGATGACGAAGGTCATAGAAGGGATTGCTGTAGCCGCTAATGAAGGTGCTGAAAGTACAACAAATATTGCTCAAAAAGCAACCATGGTCGTTGAGAAAACCGATGAGGTTATGAGGCAGGCAAATGTATCAAAAGAAAGTTCTGATCATCTTATTGAGATAGTATCTAAATTCAAAATTTAAAGGGATAACTTAGACAAACAGGCGAAGGATGATTAAAGTCCTCCGCCTGTTTGTTATCTCCTCTGGCTGCTTTTGTTAAGGCTTTATTAAGAAATAGTATTATGAGCTATTGAGAATAAAAGGAATTATAGTTTGTTTTAGCGAATAATAGATTAAAAACAGTGTCTTTCAGAATGAGGTGGAGATAGAATGTTTATCACTGACTATGAGATTGCTTTGAGACTGTTTTTAGCTTGTGTTTTCGGCGGGGTTGTAGGTTTTGAAAGAGAACGGAATGACAGTCCGGCCGGATTTAGGACTCACATCTTAGTCTCGTTAGGTTCTGCATTGATCATGATTTTATCCATGTATGGATTTAATGAATTTACCACACTTACCAAAGACCCTGCCCGTTTGGCGGCTCAAGTGGTTTCCGGCATTGGTTTTTTAGGAGCAGGGACTATCTTAAGAGATAAAACATCCGTTAAGGGATTAACAACGGCCGCTTCGTTATGGGTAGTGGCAGCGATTGGTTTAGCAGTGGGGGCAGGATTTTATTTTTCGTCATCGTTTGTTACTCTGTTGGTTTTTTTAACCTTGGAGCGTTCGGTGGAAACTTATTTTTTTAGAAATACTCAGACATTGATAGTTATCGCTATTAATGGAACCTGCAGAGTTAAAGAAATCAATCGGCTTCTGGATGCGCATAATATAGTTCCCCAGAACATTTCCGTGAAATTGTTAAAAGAGGAAGACAATCGAACTACCATTGAGTTTAGATTAAGAACTCCATTTCGCAAGATAAATATGGAACAGATTATTGATGATATTAATGAAATTGATGGAATATACTCAGCAGAACAAGCTGGTAACACTGATAAGCCGTTTTTTTCCTTCTTCACCCGTTTTTCCGGGCGTTTTAAAGGTCCAAATAAGCCTTCAATGTAATTCTAAGATTTCCGCCGTCGTTTCTATCGCCTAAGAAGTATCGTTCTGCGTTTTACGTAGGGACGATATTTTTTATGGAGTAAGCCCTATAATCAATGTGAAATCTTATTAGTCTGGCGTTCAACCATAAAATTCCCGAACCCCTTGCTATTGCTTGATTTCCTTAATAGAACCTAAATGTAGTCGAGACTTTCCGTGAGTTTAAACCCGCTTGGAGCAAGACTTTTTGGTCTGGAAATAAATGTTGATTGAACTCCGGATTAACTTAAAGATCTGCTTCGAAAAATGCAGGAATACTAATTGCCCACGTCGAAATATGTCAAGCTAGTATGGCGGCTGGGTCGAACTAAAGGGTTTGAACAAAGGAGGACAAACATGTTTGACGATAAGATGCTCATGAATTTACAAAGTACATTAAGTTCCAGTGGAATCCTCATCAGCTTTTCCGGCCGTTTTTCTCAAGGGATTATTGAGGAGCTTGGAGAGGCTATCATGAAGCACATGGAAGCAGAAGACCGACCTCGTAATGATATATATAATGTTTTTGCAATTTTTGTTGAAACGACACATAATATTAAAAAATATGCCCTATCCAAGGAAGGGAGCAAATTTTACGATCCTATCTACAATTCTGGAATTGTAACGATTGGCAGAAATAACGAAGGCTATTATATTTGCGCAGGAAACTTAATCGAGAAAGCAGATGCTGACAGGTTGGCGGCTCAGCTGGACTCCTTGATCCACTTAGATAAGGATCAACTAAAGAAGCGGTATAAAGAACAAATGAAGAAAGCGCTCCCTCCCGACAGTAAGGGGGCAGGACTTGGTCTTATTGATATAGCCAGAAAGTGCAGCAAACCTATGAGTTATTCCATGCGAAGCATACAGGATTTATCCTTCTTTACCCTAACGGTGACGGTATAAAACGAGGTGAATGAAATGGAAAAGTTATTTTTTGAATCGACAAAAGCCACCCCTTTAATCGATTTTGATGCGGATAAAAGATTCCTTATCTTAAAAGGGCAATCTTACCCTGAGAATGCCTTTAAGTTTTATGATCCGGTTCTTAATTGGATGGAAGGCTATTTAGCGACAGGTCCCAGTGAAATACGGTTTGAGGTAAGGCTCAGCTATGTGAATACAAGCAGTTCCAAATGTATGATGATGCTTCTGGAAAATCTTGAGGAAGCCTTCAAACGGGGTGTTAGTATTCAACTTAGCTGGTACTGTGATATGGAAAATGAAAGTGAAGTGGAATGTGCCGAGGAATTTAAGGAGGACATATCCTTTCCATTTGAGATTATCCCGGAAATAGTCAGGGACTAATTTAGAGGCTATTTAACAAGCGCTGAGGATAATTGCCTGGTTAGGAACGGGGGATGGGGCAGGAGTCAATGGATAATATCAAGAAAACTGACCTGTATGACAAGAGGACTATATGGGTAATTTTGCTGGCCTGCCTTAGTATTGCGATTGCAATGCTTTTGACAGGCTCTTTAAGCTATAACATCACTAAGAAGGCGGTTATTGAAAAGCTTAAAACTAAGGATTTATTTTTTATCGTTCAATCTGCGGCCAGCAAAATTGACGGAAGGATAGCAAGGGCCAAAGAAACCTCTTTGATCATGGCCCGGGATCCTTTCTTAATGGAATGGGTTTCCGGAGGAGAACGTGATCTTCATGCTCAAAAATTAGCGGTGGAAAAATTGAATAAGATTGCCACTGAATACGACTACAGCAACACCTTTTTGGCCAGTACCAGCACGTATAATTATTGGACGGAAAGTGAAGTGGTAGGTAAGCTTTCCGAAGCGAACCCGCAGGATGGGTGGTTTTTTCATACGATTCAATCGAAAACTCCAATCGCAGTGGTTATTGAGTACAATAAAGAACGGAAGAATACCTTTGTTTTTGTCGATGCCTTAATGGGTGATCCTGAAAAACCACTGGGGGTAACAGGGGTTGGCTTGGATCTCAAGGATATTTCCGACGAGTTCTCATCGTATAAATCTGGGCAGATCGGAACTATCTGGCTGGTAGATCAGTCAGGTAAAATTCACCTGGCGGCAGATTTAGAGGACCGTGGTAAGCTGCTGGGCGACTTATTGCCTTCAGACATTTGTAAAATGGTTTTAAGCAGAGACAGCCAAAGCCAAGGTATAGACGGACCAAAGGTTTTAGAGTATAAGAACGTTGACGGTGAACTTATTGACTTAGTTCATCAGAGCCTGCAGTCTACGGACTGGGAGTTAGTCATACAAGTTCCGAGAAAAGAAACCATCGGGTTTTTGACGTCGATTATGACGAATACTATTTTATCCGCTTTATTGGCCCTTGTTTTAGTCACCCTTGTTTTTTATCTGATCTCGACCCGAATCGCCAATCCTTTAAAACGGGCCATTCAGTTAAGCGATGAACTGGAACGAAAGGTCAATGAACGTACTCAAGAGCTTAAGGAACAAAACATCAAGATAATAGACAGTATAGACTACGCTAAGAAAGTTCAAGAAACGATCATTGCCTCAGACCAAGAGATGCGTGAAGCGTTTAAGGATTGCTTCGTTCTGTGGCAGCCAAGAGATATTGTGGGCGGAGACTTTTATTGGCTGAGAACCATCAATCATAAAGTTATTCTGGCAGTGGCGGACTGCACCGGACATGGGGTGCCGGGCGCTTTAATGACCATGGCTGCGGCTCCTATACTTAACCATATTGTTCAGGAAGGATTTAATACCAGCCCCGGAGAGATTATCAAAGAACTGAATCTTAGAATGAAGTCGGCCATGAATAAGCAAGCGTCCCGAATTACGGACGATGGATTAGATATAGGGATATGCGTGATTGAACAAAATCGCTTAGTGTTTGCCGGAGCTAAAATTGATCTTTATCATAAAAACCAGGAAAGGATTCTTAGGATTAAGGGAGAGCGCCAGAGTGTTGGCTACCTGACATCAGATGATAAACGATTTCAGGATACAACGATTGAGCTGGGTAAGGATGATTTCTTCTATATAACGACTGATGGATTTCTCGATCAGAACGGAGGACCTAAGAATCATTCCCTGGGCCGCGGGCGTTTTATTTCCCTGATAGAGGAAAGCAGTAACCTTAACTGTCAAGAACAAAGCAGCTTTTTTAATCAGGCTTTAATTCAGTACCGGCAGGAAGAGCCTCAGCGGGATGATATTACGGTTATCGGCTTTAGGGTTAGATAGCTTAAAATGTAAGGGTGTCATAATGAGTTAAAACGAGAAAGGACTTTCTGTATGATCGAAAGAGACTTTCAGCGACAATTATTTAATCTGGAACTGCAAGTCCTGGAACAAGCACTGGTAGACATTGCCGGGGGAAAGTACGAAGGAAATGAATTTCTTGCGGATTATAAGCTGATCGTAAAAAGTTATGAAAGGCTGTTAACATTTACCCGGCGAATTTTTAAAATCAGCGATATTCAGGCAGGCAATCTAATGCGGAGAGAAAATGAACTTAAAAATATTCTCGATAATGTGGGTCAAGGATTTCTAACCTTTGGACAGGATTTAATGGTTGACAGAGAATATAGTGCAGAGTGTGAAAAACTCTTCGGATTCAAGATTAGCCGCATGAACATTCTTGACTTGCTTAAGAGTGACGACGGAAAACTGAATGCCCTCTTTTCAGAGGTTTTCAGGAGTATTTTCGAAACCACAGATAGAGAGGTACATCAACATTTAATTAATAAATTACCTAAAGTGATAGAACGGGAAGGCTGCTACATCTCTATTGAGGTTAGACCAATTCCTCCAAACTATGCGGATGATGATCTTCTATGCATGTTAATCCTTACAGATGTCACGGAAAGGCATAAGGCCCAGGAGCAAATAGCTTTTTTAAGCTATCATGACAAACTTACAAGTTTATATAATCGGGCTTATGTCGATAAATGGCTAGAAGAGGTTTTGTCGGAAGGGGATTATCCCCTTAGTGTAATTATGGCCGATTTAAACGGTCTAAAGTTGGCCAACGATGTTTTTGGCCATTTTCAGGGAGATAAGCTGCTGATAAGCCTGGGAAAGGTCCTGCTCCAAAGTACTCGCAAATCAGATATTATAGCGCGTTGGGGAGGGGATGAGTTCCTGATTCTATTGCCTGGTTCTGATAGGGCCGCCTGTCAAAAGGTTGCTGAACGGATCACAGAAAACTGCAAACTCCAGGAAGGCCTGCCCACAGAACTCAGCGTCTCATTAGGAATGGCAACTCAAAAAACCCCGGATAAAACTATTTTTAATTTCTTAGGTATCGCCGAAAATAGAATGTACAGCGATAAATTGCATAAGAGAAAAGAAGTGCGGCGCAGACTTATACTAAGTGTTGAGAAGGAGCTTCATACGAGATTTTTCGAAAATCAAGGGCACGTTAAGAGAGTTGAAAGTCTCGCAGCTCAGCTCGCTCAGGTCATAGGTATAAATGAAGGATCACCTGAATTGGATAATTTGAGATTGATGGTGAGGCTGCATGATATCGGTAAAGTGGGTATTCCTAAAGAAATCCTGGGAAAAGACTGCGGGTTAACGAGTTGTGAATGGGAAGTCATGCAAAGACATAGTGAAATCGGCTTTCGTATGGCACAATCAATCGATGAATCAGTGGTTGCGGAAGGGATTCTGGCTCTTCGTGAACATTGGGATGGAACAGGTTATCCAAGAGGATTGAAAGGAGATCAAATACCTCTGCTTTCCCGGTTGGTCGGACTAGTCGATGCTTTTGACGTCATAACCCATGACCGGCCTTATCGTTTAGCCCGGTCTCAAGAAGATGGGATTCGAGAATTAGAAAAAGGAAGCGGAAAACAGTTTGATCCGCACCTTACCAAGCTATTGATCACAAAGCTTCTTAGCTAGGATAAAGCCCTTACTCCAAGGTTTATGAAGTAAGGGCCCGTTATTTATCCCGTCGTTTACACAGAGGAATTCTTAGCTTCCTGAGCTTTACCTGCATATCGTTCGGCAGTTTTAAGCATAGCTTCTACTTCCGCATCACTAAGCTCTCTGACCACCCGGGCCGGTACTCCCATCAGCATAACCCGGGGGGGATAAGTTTTATTGCCCGGAACGATGGTTCCGGCAGCGATGGATGTTCCCTCACCGATAATGGCATTATTAAGAATAATTGCTCCCATTCCGACAAGAGAGCCTTTGCCAATCTTGCACCCGTGAAGGATAGCAGAATGACCAACGGTAACATAGTCTTCGATGATTACGGGCTGATTTTGGGCTACGTGAATAACAACCAAGTCCTGAATGTTGGAACACTTACCAATCCTGATTTTAGCCAGGTCTCCCCGGATGACCGAGTTAAACCACACACTGGATTGCTCATCAATATGGACATCCCCCTTTACAATACAGCCTTCAGCCAGATAGACTGTGCCCGCTATCCGGGGTTCTTTGTGAGTATCAATCATATAATTCTTCCTCTGTAAAATAATTCAAAGCTCTGGGGGATTTGTTTAACAGGCTTTGTTTTGTCTAATTAATTATAAGGTAGCATAAAGTTAAATGCTAGTTTCGAGCAACTTAGTGTGACTTTTCTCACACCTAAACATAAGCCACAATCACAGTGCATTTCCCGAAATTACTATAAACTAACCTTAGTCAACTTGCTTATACAAACATTTAAATAAAAAAATTAGGGGGAAACAAAAAATGAGTATGTTTTGCTTTCAATGTCAGGAAACGGCTAAAGGAACTGGTTGCACAATCAAAGGAGTCTGTGGAAAAACCGAAAATGTCGCTAATTTGCAAGACCTTCTAATCTACACACTTAAAGGAATCGCCGTTTATGCGGTTCAAGCCCGTGAACTTAGTATTGTCCGGCCGGATATTGATAAATTCATTATGGAAAGTCTCTTTTGCACGATTACCAACGCCAACTTTGATAAAAATCGTTTTGTAGAGCGCATCCAAGAAGGCCTCAGCTTACGTGAAGGACTCAAACAAGAAATCATTAAAGCCGGCGGCACAATTCCGGCAGACTTACACGATGCGGCTACCTGGAACGTGCCTGTAGATCAGTTTGACGCAAAAGCCGCTTCTGTTGGCGTTTTGGCTACGGAAAATGAAGATGTCCGTTCCCTGCGGGAGTTGCTCACCTATGGATTAAAAGGAATGGCTGCCTATGCGGAACACGCCTATAATCTTGAGTATCAAGAAAGCGGTATCTTCGCCTTTATCGAAAAGGCTTTGGCTGCGACCCTGAATGATACCCTTGAAGCCGGTGACCTGGTAGCCCTTGTCTTAGAAGCCGGGAAACACGGTGTGGATGTCATGGCCCTTCTGGATAAGGCCAACACCACAACTTACGGAAACCCGGAACTCACTAAGGTTAACATCGGGGTCAGAAATAATCCGGCCATCTTGATTAGCGGTCACGACCTGAAAGATCTCGAAGAATTGCTTATTCAAACCGCAGGAACCGGTGTGGATGTTTATACCCACGGCGAAATGCTCCCGGCCCATTACTACCCAGCCTTTAAGAAGTACGATCATTTTGTCGGCAACTACGGAAATGCCTGGTATAAACAAGACAAAGAATTCGACTCCTTTAACGGACCCATTTTCTTAACCACTAACTGCCTCGTTCCTCCTAAAGATTCCTATAAAGACCGTGTCTACACCACTGGAGTAGTGGGATTTGAAGGAGTAAAACACATCCCGGACCGTGCAGACGGCAAGGCCAAAGACTTCTCTGCCCTGATTGCCCATGCCAAGAGCTGCTCGGCCCCAACGGAAATTGAAACCGGCGAAATCATCGGCGGATTTGCTCACAATCAAGTCCTGGCCCTTGCCGATAAAGTGGTGGATGCCGTAAAATCCGGAGCCATTAAGCGTTTCTTCGTTATGGCAGGGTGTGACGGCCGCATGAAGAGCAGAGACTATTACACGGATTTTGCCAAAGCCCTACCTCAAGACACTGTGATCCTGACAGCCGGATGTGCCAAATACAAATACAATAAACTAAACCTGGGCGACATCGGCGGCATCCCCAGAGTGCTTGACGCAGGACAATGCAACGACTCCTACTCCTTAGCGGTAATCGCCTTGAAACTCAAGGAAGTCTTCGGACTTGATGATGTGAATAAACTTCCGATTTCCTATAACATTGCCTGGTATGAGCAAAAAGCGGTTATCGTGCTGCTGGCCTTGCTTTACCTAGGAGTAAAGAACATTCATTTAGGACCAACCCTTCCAGGCTTCTTATCCCCGAATGTGGCCAAAGTCTTAGTTGAAAACTTCGGCATTGCAGGCATCTCCAATGTTGAAGATGATCTCAAACTATTCATGGCGTAAAAACACGGAAGATCCTGAAACCCTTAGGCCCTCGTTACTGCATCTGCAGTAACGAGGGCCTTTATGGGTTGCTGTCAGGAACCATAGGATCAGTTGCTCTCTTTGATCAAATCCCGGATAACTTCACCTGCGATCAGCAGCCCAACCACTGAGGGAACAAAGGAAATGCTCCCCGGAATTTGGCGTTTTTCCGCACAGTGGGCATCCCCGCTGGGACAGATGCAGTTAGTCCGGCAATCCGCACCAGAGGAGAATGGAGTAAGAGGCAGGTCCGGGCTAAACACAACCTTTATCCCTTTGGTAATTCCCTCCTTGCGCAATAGTTTGCGCATGGCTTTAGCCAGCGGATCCCCGCTGGTTTTAGAGATATCTGTGACCTTGTAGTTTTCCGCGGTCAGTCGATTGCCTGCCCCCATACTGGAGATAAAGGGAATTTTACGGTCTAAACATTCTTTCGCTAAATTCACTTTACTCGAAACAGTATCAATGGCATCAATAACATAATCCAGGTTCCTATGCAGAAAGTAGTCTGCTTCATCCCCTGTATAGAACTTCTTAATCGTTTCGACATTGGCTTTTGGATTGATTTCCAAAATTCTGCGTTTCATAACCTCAACTTTCGCCATTCCCACGGTGGAGTGAAGGGCGTGCAATTGGCGATTAATATTTGTAAGACAAATATCGTCAAAGTCAACAAGGATTAAATGACCAATACCCGCACGGGCCAAAGCTTCCACAGTGAAAGAGCCAACCCCTCCAATTCCGAAAATCATGACTGTACTATGGCTAAGTTTTTCCAGACCTGTATTACCAATCAAAAGCTCTGTCCTGGAGAATTTATGTTGCATAGTTTCCTCCGTTAAATTTTCTTCCTTAGTTTATTATACCCCGTGCCAAGAAAAATCAAAGAGCTAAGAGCAATGACAATGCCGAAAGAAATAGTCTTACATAGAAAACTATTATTCGACAATAAGTTCCTTGACGTTTACGTAAACTGGTGTCAGAATATTTACAAAAGTACCAAGATAATTAGGAAAGGGAGTGTAATTGCAGCTGTGGAACAGTCACTCGTGAGCATTTCAAAACTGGCTCAAGAATTGCTGATCACACCAAGGACTATTCGTTACTATGAGGAAATGGGCTTGTTAACCCCAGTGCATCACGAGAAAATGAGTCAGAGATTATACGGGCCGCGCGAGAGAGCCCGCTTAACCTTAATCCTGCGCGGGAAAAGGTTAGGGTTTTCTCTGGCTGAAATCAAAGAAATGATCGATCTGTATGATATTGATCGTACAGAGGGTCTCCAATTGGAACGAGCTGTGGCCTACGGTGAAAAACGTTTGCAGGAGCTTGATGAGAAGATCAGGGAGCTCACCCTTCTGAAAGGGGAATTACTGGACTATCACCAGCAGTTTACAGAGCTGCTGAGGGAACGCAATACAGAAAAAAGAGGAGGATAAAAATGTTCGATTTCCTTTTAACAGAAGCCCAAAAAGAATTGCAGAACGAGGCGGGTTCCTTCGTCAAAGAAAAGGTTCCTAAGCAATTAATCCTGGATATGGATGCCGAGAACGTGGTTTATCCTGTGGATTATATTAAAGACCTTGGAGAAGCAAATCTGTTAGGTTTGCGTTTTGCTCCGGAGTATGGCGGCCGAGGGCTAAGCTGGGTTGATGAAGTCGGAGTTTTGGAAGAAATCGGGATTTTAGGGACCAGTCTGGCCTGCCTTTACTCCCTGCCCTCCATCGTTGGGGAAGCGCTCGCTCGTTTTGGTTCGGAAGACTTAAAACAGCGCTACTTAAAACCCACGCTGGAGGGAAAAATCTATACAGCCGAGGCGCTGACCGAACCCCGGGGCGGATCGGACTTTTTCGGTGCCACCACAGTCGCTGTGCGGGATGGAGAGGATTTTATCCTTAACGGTCAAAAGCGGTTTGTGGTGGGTGCTGAAGGAGCAGATTACTTCATGGTCTATGCTAAGACCAACCCCGAAGGCAAATCTCATGAAAGCATGAGTGCTTTCATCGTTGACAGGGGCCCGGGCGTTGAAGTGGGGCATGTGTACGGACTGATGGGAACCAGAGGCGGCGGAGCAGGGCGGGTCGTCTTTAAGGATGTGCGGATTCCCGGCAAAAACCTGTTGGGCAAAGAAAACGGAGCCGCTGAGATCTTCTATCAGATGATGATTCCGGAGAGAATGACGAGTGCAGCCGGAGCCTTAGGCATGGCCAGAGCTGCCCTGGAGGTAGCAACAGCATACAGTACTAAGCGCAAAGCTTTTAACCGCACGATCAAGGATTTCCAGGCAGTAAGCTTCAAGGTCGCAGATTCTATCACCCGTTTGGACGCTGCCCGCGCCCTGGTCTATGCGGCTGCACGGGCTATTGACTCAGGAGTGCCGGCGGCTCAGGGAAGACGCCTGGTTTCCGAGGCTAAAAAATTTGCCACCAATACAGCCTGGGAAGTTGTTAATGATGCCATGCAAATCATGGGGGGAATCGGCTATACCAATGTATATCCGGTGGAACGGCTTTTGCGGGATACGCGTTTAATTATGATTTGGACGGGTACCAATGAAGTCATGAATCTCATTATTCAGCACGAATATTACAAAGAATTAAAAACTCACATGGCTAACCGCCGGGCGATTGAAGAAGATGCTCTCAACGCCCATTTAACTGAAGAGAAAGTTTATGAATGATCTCAATGAAACGTAAAGAATTCCTTGCAAAGAAGACCCGGGCTCATGACGAAGGAGCTTGAGTCTTCTTTTCAATTTGCATATAATCAACAGAAACAAGGATCGGCAGGCATAAATACAAAGCCTGCTGGCAGAAAAATAAAAAATAGGCTAGAATAGAGAAGAAGTTTTAATGCAGGTGAAAGAATATGATGAAAAGAAATAATACTCAGAGTGCGAATCTAACCCTGGGAGGTATAACCTTGGGTTTTTTGGTGAGCTATCCGTTTTATTTGCAGGGAAGTTTTATCGGGGGACTGATCTCTAGTGGATGCAGTGCAGGAATGATCGGGGGGCTTGCGGATTGGTTTGCGGTAACAGCTCTTTTTCGGCGTCCGCTGGGTATCCGGCCAAGTAAAGTGGTGCGGACCGAGATTATTCCCCAGAATCGAGAACGGATTTTTTCTGCCTTAGCAGATATGGTACAGAATGAATTACTTTCTCAAGACCTGCTTAAACGCAAACTGTCGGGATGGGATTTTTCCGGGCTGCTGATTCGGGTTTTTCAAGAGCGTGAGGTCCAGGAAACTGTCAGCCTGATGCTTGTGAATTTTGCAGAGGATATTCTGGACCATCAAGAACCGGAAGAGATTAGGCGGCAGATTAAAGGTTTACTTCGAGAAAACATCGGAGGTTTGAATCTCCCCCAAACTCTTGCGGAAGTCGTTGAATTGTCGGTGGAACGCGGGGATGTCGATAAAGCCTTGGCAGTAATCTGCCAGGTTATCACTGAATTTGTAGAACAGCCTGAAGTCAGTGCAGCTCTGGAGGATATGATTGAAGCGGCTTTGACAAGGTATGAAGAAAACAATACCACGCGCAAAATGGTGGGGATGTTCCTTCCCTCACCTTCCGTACTTGCTCAGGGTCTTCAGGAAAAGGCCAAAACAGTGTTGCAGGATGGAACGGCAGCCCAGTGGATTAAGGACGCACTGCTCAGGTTAGTGCTCGAACTCAAGACAAACACTTCGCTGCAGGAACGATTCAATCTCATCATATTGGAGGGCATGGATAAAGCTCTGGAAACTACTGAAGTAAAGCAGGCAATTAGGACATTAACGGGGACAAGCATGGATAAAGTTCCGAATCATTGGCAGGAGGCCCTGGAAAAAATCGCTCAAAATAGTCCCTTAAGATCTCAGATAAATGAAGGAATTAAAGGTATGCTGGAAAAGCAGATAAGATCTCACCATAATGCCATCGGCCGCATAGTACGCGAAGGCTTAGACCCTTTGACGGATGACAAGCTGGTTGCGCTGATTGAGGATAAAGCGGGCAATGATCTGCAAATGATCCGGATTAACGGTTCTGTTGTGGGTGCTTTGGCTGGAATGACGATTTACTTGCTTGGGATGGTGTTTAAGTAATGAATTATCATAAAAAGGCGAACCTGATCTTAAGCATTGTTTTTATTTTTTTCCTGGGCGCAGCGGTCTTAGAATACTATTATCCCCAGAACTTGGGAATCAGGCTGATGTATTTCGTCTTAGAGGCCGCCTTAGTAGGCGGAATCGCCGATTGGTTTGCAGTAACCGCGATTTTCAGAAAACCGTTGGGCTGGGGTTTTCATACTGCCCTGATCCCCAGGAATCGGGAGAAGGTCATCAAGGCAGTAGCATCCATGGTGCAATCAGAGCTCTTGCGCATGGATTTGATCCGCAAGAAAATTGAAGGAGTTCCCTTTAGCGAGTCACTCTTTAATTATATCGCAAAGCAAGGCGGGTCACTGTTCTTAACGAATAAGCTGGTTTCCTATCTTCAGCGTTATTTAGAAAGACAACAGCCGGACCTGCTCGCCAGGAAGCTTGCCGGGTATCTCCGCCAGGATGCGCAGTCCGGGAACTTAAGTCCTAAGATTCAGGCTT
The DNA here is from genome assembly GCF_000244895.1 of Desulfosporosinus youngiae DSM 17734. Taxonomy (NCBI): domain Bacteria; kingdom Bacillati; phylum Bacillota; class Clostridia; order Eubacteriales; family Desulfitobacteriaceae; genus Desulfosporosinus; species Desulfosporosinus youngiae. Next base: position 5,326,909 of record NZ_CM001441.1, on the reverse strand, counting down.
TGAGCGGTTGGGCTTCAGCCCAAGGATATCTCGATCAAGGGCTGGACCGGTTAGCAGACGGATTATGGGATAAAGCAGCGGAAGGAGAAACACGGCAAATCTTTGTCCGATATTTTGAAGAAATCAAACAGGAAAAGGTCAGCAATGGCGGTTCATTATTCCGTACCCTGATGGGTTTTGTTGAATTGTCAGATGGGCTTAATCTTGATGAAGCAGCGGATGCCTTGCAAGTTGAGTTACTATTAACCTTGCGTAAATTCAAAGATCCCAGCGATCCCTTGCGGGCCCTTCTCAAGGACAGCCTTTTAGCTCAAATCGCCGAATTAGCAGAGGATCCAAACTTCGAAAGACAGGTACGGCAGTGGACGGAAGAGGTTCTGTCAGAGCCTTTGTTCGAGAGGCTTTTAGAGACTGTCATAGGGGCGGCCATTAACTCCGCGACGTCACCATCAAGCATGGAATCCAATGTCTTGTCTAAGATGCTATATCCTTATATTGAAACATACTGGGACAGCATTCAGGAGAACAGGGAACTTCGGGAGAGAATCAATTCATTTATTGCAGATATCTTATGCCGGGTGATCAAAAATGAACATGATGTCATTGGAAACATGGTCAAGGAAACCCTTGACTCATACACGGACCAGGATCTCAATCAGTTTGTTCAGGATAAAGCGGGTAACGACTTACAATGGATTCGGATCAACGGATCCATGATTGGCGGAGTCGTAGGGCTCATCTTATTCTTATTCTTGGAGTTTATCTACAACCCTTTCATCATGCCGGCGTTAATGAACTTAATTCAATGAAGTTCCGGCAGGTATACAAGATTCATAAAGAGAAGGTATTGTAATCGGGTTAGTCCCTGTGCTAGAATACCAAACATAAGGTGTGCACAACCGAAAGCCCATGGGTAAGCAACTATAACGACAAAGCAACGACGCTTTGAGAATACTCGCAGGAGTAGCTCAAAGCGTCGTTTGTTTTTACTTTTTGAGGAGGAATAATTATGGATACGGGAGATACATCCTTTGTATTGATTGCGGCGGCGATGGTTTTTCTGATGACCCCTGGTTTAGCGCTTTTTTATGGTGGTATGGTCCGTAAAAAGAATGTGCTTAGTACCTTCATGCATAGTTGGATTATGATCGGTATTATGTCTTTGCAATGGATTTTAGTGGGATTCAGTTTAGCGTTCGGAACAGATCATTATGGTTTGATCGGCGGCTTAGACTGGCTGGGCTTAAATGGAGTTGGAATGGAACCTAATCCGGATTACTCAGCCACGATTCCGGCCATTGTCTTTATGGGTTTTCAAATGATGTTCGCAATCCTTACTCCCGCCCTAATAAGCGGCTCGATCGCAGAACGGATGCGTTTTCCGGCATTCGTGGCCTTTATGCTTCTATGGGCTACATTTGTTTATGATCCTCTAGCCCATTGGGTTTGGGGAGTCGGCGGTTTCTTAAGAAATCTTGGAGCCTTAGACTTTGCCGGAGGAAATGTAGTGCATATTAGCTCAGGCTACTCCGCATTAATAGCGGCTATAGTGCTCGGAAAGCGCAAGGGGCTGGGCAAAGAATCTATGGCGCCCCATCATGTTCCCATGACAGTTTTAGGCGCAGGGCTCCTTTGGTTTGGCTGGTTTGGTTTTAATGCAGGGAGTGCTCTGGGCGCAAATGGTTTAGCCGGTATCGCCTTAGTGAATACCAATACTGCTGCTGCTGCAGGGGCAGTTGCCTGGGCAGTTGCGGAGCGCATCCATAGAGGCAAATCCACAATTCTGGGGACCGCGAGCGGTGCTATCGCAGGATTGGTAGCCATAACTCCAGGGGCCGGATTTGTGACACCGCTTTCTTCCATAGTTATCGGCTTAGTTGGCGGAGCAATTTGTTATCTGGCGATCAGCGTAATGAAAGCCAAATTTGGATATGATGATGCCTTGGACGCTTTTGGTTGCCATGGAATTGGCGGGACCTGGGGGGCATTAGCTACTGGGGTTTTTGCCACTACGAGCATCAATTCAGCCGGTGCGGATGGATTATTTTACGGGAATGCTTCACTCTTAGGGATTCAAGCCATGAGTGTTTTAATTACAATAGTGTTTACCATGCTGGCAACCTTTATCATATTGAAAGCTATTAGCCTGGTAACCAAACTACGTGTTAGTGAAGAGCAAGAATCGAGTGGTCTGGACTTATCCTTACATGGGGAAACCGCCTATACTGAATTTGTTTAATTGAGCAAAAAATTAATCAAGCGGAGGATATGATTATGAAGAAAATTGAGGCGATCATTCGACCGGGCAAGCTGGACAATGTGAAAGATGCGTTGGGTAAACTTGGGGTTAATGGATTGACGGTGACTCAAGTGATCGGATGTGGAAAACAAAAGGGAAATACTCAGGTCTATCGGGGGGTTGAATATACCATTCATCTCATACCAAAGGTGAAAATCGAAGTTGTAGTGATGGATAAAGACAGTGATAAGATTATCGAAGCTATCACAAATGAGGCCAGAACGGGAGAGATAGGAGATGGCAAGATCTTTGTGACGACCGTTGATAATGTGTATACCATAAGAACGGGAGCCAGCGGAGAAAAGGCATTATAACAAAATGAGAAGGGATACTAAATAGACCGCTCTCTAGTGAACTAGGGAGCGGTCTATTTGTTCTAGAAAAAATATCTATTAATACCAAAAAATGTTAACCTATTTCAAGAATCTCCGTATACTGTTACAAAGAGGAAAGGGGGATTTAAAATGGCATTAGGAGCTGGCGGATCTTGTGGCAGCGGCGTTGGTGCTGGCATTGCGATCGTAGTTGTAATAATTTTGCTTCTCATTGCGATGGGTATTGTATTCTAAGACCTGCGCAAGTTTAAGTCATTTATATTAAAGGAGGTAATAATATGTTTGGATATGGCGGTTGTGGGTGTCCTGTTGTTCCGGTTGCTCCCGGTGCAGGTGCAGGTGTAGGCGTAGGAATTATTGCTATCGCTATATTAATCCTTATAGCTTTAGGTGTAATCTTCTAAAGAATCATCTCATGATACAGGGCTTCCTATTTATAGGAAGCCTATTAAGTTTTGATCCAAGATAGCAGGAGGTGGATAATAGTTGAGCAGAGGACTTAAGTTGTTTAACAACCCAAATACCCTTAATCTGATGCAGAGCTTGGGACAAAACCCATTTCCTCTAAGAGGGGTTGAACGTTTTATGCAAAAACGCGGAATGGATTCCGGTTTCTTTGATACCCTAAAGGTACAAGTGCCGCCCGGGGGAAGCGGCGGAATAAAGGCATTCCTAAACAGTTTCACCGGCAAATTTGGCCGGCGCTAAGCCTTAGCGAGAGAAATCCCTTAGTTCAACCATATAAACAGGCACCCTGGTATTCAACCAAGGTGCCTTAACTTAAATCTAAGTTGAGAAACTACGGATTAGTAGGCAATTCCCTGAGCATACATCGCGTTAGCAACTTTGATAAAGCCGGCAATATTAGCACCAACGACAAGATTATCTTCCTGGCCATACTCTTTAGCGGCTTCACTTGCGCTTTTATAAATGTTAACCATAATGTCTTTAAGTTTGGCATCAACTTCTTCAAACGTCCAGGAATATCTCATGCTGTTTTGGGACATCTCAAGAGCTGAAGTTGCAACTCCACCTGCATTGGCAGCCTTTCCAGGGCCAAAGATTACTTTTTTATCAATAAAGAGGTTAACTGCTTCAGGAGTGGAAGGCATGTTGGCTCCTTCCCCGACAGCATAGCACCCATTGGCGATCAGAGTCTGAGCAGATTTTTCGTCTAATTCGTTTTGTGTTGCACAAGGAAGCGCAATATCGCACTTAATGCTCCAGATATCTGCACATCCATCTTGGTAAGTTGCACCTGGATGGACCTCAACATACCGGCTGATTCTTACTCTGTCTACTTCTTTGAGTTGTTGAACAGTAGCTAATTTGATTCCTTCAGGATCATAGATATATCCGTTCGAGTCACTCATTGCTACGACTTTTCCCCCTAATTGCTGAACCTTCTGGGCTGCGTAAATAGCGACATTACCTGACCCGGAAATAGCAACCGTCGCATCTTTAAAGGATTTCCCCTTCGCATTGAGCGCCTCTTCCATAAAATAGCAAAGGCCATAACCGGTTGCTTCAGTACGTGTTAAGCTTCCGCCGTAGGTTAAGCCTTTGCCGGTAAGAACCCCGGTAAATTCATTGCGGAGCCTTTTATACATTCCATAGAGATAACCAATTTCACGGCCGCCGACACCAATATCGCCTGCCGGGACGTCAGTATCTGCCCCAATATGTTTTGCCAGCTCACACATAAAGCTCTGGCAGAATCTCATGATTTCTCCGTCTGATTTCCCTTTTGGATCGAAATCACTTCCGCCTTTACCTCCGCCGATTGGAAGACTAGTCAGTGAGTTCTTGAAGATTTGTTCAAATCCAAGGAACTTGATGATGCCTAAATTAACGGAGGGATGAAATCTCAAACCGCCTTTGTAAGGACCAATCGCACTATTAAATTGTACTCTGAACCCACGGTTCACTTGAACGTTTCCATTATCATCAACCCAAGATACTCTGAACATAATCTGTCTCTCAGGCTCAACAATCCGGCTGAATATTCCCGCCTTCACCCATTCAGGATGTTTTTCAGCGACGGGGTCAATCGATTCTAAGACTTCTTTTACGGCTTGAAGAAATTCGGTTTCGTTAGGATTCTTTTTCACAACTTGTTCCATAACATCGGCTAAAACATTCATCTTTAAATTACCCCTTTGTAATTTTTTAGATTTTATTCGCCTTTTATATTACATCTATTCTTGTTCAATTATAAGTGTCTTTATTAATGAATTCATAATACATGATCGGAAAACCATATTTAAGTAATAAAAAAGGATAGTTTTGTCAAACCATCCTTACGAGTTAGCCCTTCTGAGCAAGGAGCAGCTGAATTCCGGCTGCCAGGACAAACAGGTTGAATGCTATTTCTGTGGCAATCAACAAACGGGGGGTAGTATTTGTGGGTAAGATATCCCCCAAGTCAGCGGTGGCTAGGGTTGTGACGCTGAGATATAAGAATGAAATAAATTGGATGACAATGTTTTCCCCCAAGTAGCCTTTAAAGCTGGAAGGGAAGTATCGGTAAAGGACGAGATACTCAGAAGCAAAAAGCAAGATGACAGAGACCATTGCCCCGCCAATGGGATAAACAAGATTTTTGCAGGGGGGCTTAAAATTGGATATGATATCGGATATTGCGAAGGCAACTGCCACTGTGGCCCCGATTCCATATCCTACAAGAGCTAATTTAAAGAGGCTTCCTCCAAAAGGTTCAATGCTATCATCTTCTTCTTCCCCAGATTTTTCCCCGGAAAACAAACTCAAAAAAAGCGCCCCGGCTGTCCCGAGAAGAGCGGGAGACAGTAATTCCCAATAGCCGAGTTTGAGCGGTGGTTTCAAGGGAAGAATCGGCAGGTAAGGAGGGGCGCAAGTTTGATTTTTGGAAAATGAAGGTTTATACCCTCTGATGCTGTTTGAATTCAGGGGATAAGGTCCATAGGGCGGATAAGGGGAGAGCTGAGTCTTGTTTTGATCCACGTCTGAATCGACCGCCTTTCAGAGAAGTGCATATTCCATTATATTCCGGTTAGTGAATTTGGTTAAAGTATTGACTATCGTGTAAATACGCGATCCTGCAAGGAAAAGAAGGATTTTTGGTAATTTTAGAGAATTAGAATAATGTTTTAAATATAGATCGGTTGATATTAAGGACTGGATGTGGACAAATGAAGATTATAAAATTAAATAAAAAGGATCTTCTCACGGAATTACAGGAAGAATTCTGGTCCGATCAATTTTATTCAAATTTTAGGCACCTCAGAATCCTATCGGCCATCTTGCTCTTGTTAGGCTTGATCTGCTTTTTATTTGATTATATTAATTATCAAAAGGGACTGTGGAGCATCACTCCGGGTTATAAATGGTTGTTTCTTTCTCATGTAGTATTTGTTCTGGGGATGGCTTTAATTACGTTTACTTATTGGCATATAAGCTTTCAGTCTGTGGACGAAATGGGATGGATTAATAAATTTCAAAATAATTTTTTTGCTTTATTTTTTTTATTAACTTGCGCATTTATCACTGGATGGGTTGATCAGAGAATTCATGGAGAATTAACTGTTTATGTTACAGGGTGTTTTATCATTGCAGTGTTTTTTTCGTTAAAACCCAAAGTTAGTTTTGGAATTTATTTGATATCCTACATAATTGTGATGATAGGAATTCAGCAGAATCAAACAAATTCTTTAGTACAAAATGGTCATTATCTTAATACAATGTTACTGATTTTTGTTGCTTGGTTTTTATCCGTAACTCTATATAAATCAAGAGTTCAAGATTATTTGCATAAAACCCACCTTGAGAGCTTAGTTAAAGAACGGACGAAGGAATTGGAGGAAATCAATAAACAGCTGTTGAATGAAGTCTGCGAACGAAAACAAATAGAAGAAAAGATTTTCCGATTAGCGTCGATAGTCGAGTCAACTGAGGATGGTATTATAGGGATGACTTTAGATGGAATAGTTATCGATTGGAACAGGGGGGCAGTGTGTATATATGGTTACTCAGAAGAAGAGATTATTGGCTTGTCGGTTAGAAAGCTGTTCCCTCTAGACAAACAATTAGAGTTAGATAATATCTTATCAACGATCTCCCAAGGGAACGCTGTTTCTCATTACGAAACTATACGTCAAAGGAAAGATGGTAAGCTTATTGATGTCCATCTTACGGTTTCTCCGATAAAGAATCATAATGGAAAGATTATAGGAGCATCCACGATTGTTAGAGATGTCACCAGTCAGAAAAAAATAGAGAAAGAAATGGCACGTATGGACCAGATGAACCTGGTCGGTGAATTGGCTGCAAGCATCGGCCACGAAGTAAGAAACCCAATGACAACGGTTCGAGGATTCTTACAGCTGCTTGGAGAAAAGAATGACTCTTCTAAATATAGGGACTATATCCCACTTATGATCAGTGAACTTGATCGTGCAAATCAGATTATTACAGAATTTCTCTCCATCAGTCGTACGAAAGTTACTGAGGCTGCCAGGCATAACCTCAATAATATTATTAATAGCATCCTGCCTCTTATTCAGGTGGATGCTATTAAAGATGAAAAGCGGGTAACTATCCAACTTGATGTGGTACCAGATTTAATTTTAGATGATAAAGAGATGCGTCAGATGATCCTTAACTTAGCGCGAAATGGACTTGAAGCAATGACTAAAGGTGGATGCCTTACAATAAAGACTTACTTTAGTGACAATAAAGTGATCTTAAGCATTCAAGATGAAGGGATGGGTATTAAGCCAGAACTAATAAACCGTTTAGGTACACCTTTTCTTACCACTAAGGAGACGGGTACAGGGCTAGGGTTGGCAGTCTGTTATGGAATTGCTGAACGGCACAATGCAGCAATTGCAATTAAATCCAGCCTGCTTGGGACAACATTCTTTGTAAAATTCAATGTGCCAATGTCAAATGACTAAGCATAGTTAAATGATTCAATAAATGCTTGAACAATAGCGGGATCGAATTGAGAACCCTTCCCTTTGGCTAATTCTTCCAAGGCATAATCGATAGTTCGGCTCGGCCGATAGGAACGCTGAGAGGTTATTGCATCGACAGCATCAGCGATCGTAATAATTCGGGCTAGAAATGGAATTTCCTCCCCACATAAACCATCTGGATATCCTGTTCCATCGAAACGTTCATGATGATGGCGAATAAGGGGTAGGAAATCGCGAGCAAAACTGAGTGTAGAGCAAATAGTTTCCCCCATTTCAGGATGCGAGCGCATAATTTCCCATTCCTTCTCGTTCAGTTTACTGGGTTTATTCAAGATTGCATCAGGTATACCGATTTTACCGATATCATGTAATTGAGCCGCTCGCCAAACAGTTTCTTGGTCTTTCACTGAAAGTCCAAGGGTATGTGCTAGTTGAAGGGCATAATTGGCAACACGTTCGGAATGTCCTCGCGTATAGGTGTCCTTCGATTCTAGGGCTGAGGCTAATGTAAAGATTACATTCTGAGATTCATCTAAAGCTTGAAGAGACGCTTCAAGCCGGTTGTTGATCTCGATGAGTTCGTTATTGGAGGCTTCTACTTCTTTGCTCTTTTGTTCAATAGTTTTCCGATTAATAAAATCTTGAATCTTCATTTTGTATAGGGTTAAAGATAGAAACCATGAATAAACGATTAGGATCGTGCCATTGATATAATGCCCCTTGAGAACATCTAAATCAGATTGGAAGTACATAATACCAAGTATAAATAATATCCAGGAAAAAGTATAATTAATTAGACTGACGAGGGGTTTCATGTAGTTATTAGCTGCAATCAGTATACAACCAAGAATAAAGACAGTGATTTGATTATGGAGGAGTTGATCATTAATAGATATGCAGCAGCTGAAAATTATAATAAAAGAGGAAAAAAAGATACCTAGGTAAGTATGCCAACAATTCACCTTTTGGTCTTCTGACTTAAGATCATGGACCCATGATAATAGAAGGAATCCCGTTAAAACAAAGCCCAGGAATACATGAAGATAGAACAATTTCGAATATCCTGAAAGAGTACTCCAATACCAAAGGCCTTCTTGATAATTAACTATATCGAAAATGATAAAGAGAATATTAAGAAGGAAAAGAACCAATGCAAGATTACGCGAACGAAAAAAACTCAGGCGAGCAACTTCATCAAGGAATTCTTGTTTATGCATATCCGGGACTTTTATAAAAGGAGAAGGCATCGGCAAAAAGCCACCTTTCAAAATCGTTGTACTTAAACACATTATAGTTCGACATAATGCAACATCATTCCTTCATGACAAGTGGAACTTCAACCATTTTCCTTCAAGATACCTGTTAAATTAAAAAGTTGCTATTTTATTGTTAATTAAAACAAAGAATGGAAAATTAAACAATACCTTTAAATTTAAGGAGAATGAAGATGAATCATCCATTGTATTTCCCTCTGACCTTTTCTCAGCAATCCATCTGGGATATTCAGACATTTTACGGAAATTCCAGCTATGCTAATTTAGCAGTTGGAGTGATAATCCAAGACGAACTGGATATCGATGTGCTTCAAAAAGCAATTAACATAAATATTCTAAGGAATGAAGCTATTCGTTTGAGGTTTGTGATGATTGATGGCGAACCTCGTCAATATATATCTGAGTTCAGGGAATACCAGCTCGATCAATTGGACTTTAGTCATTCAGAAGGTCTAAAGGAGTTCGAGGACTGGAAAGATCATCAAACAAGAATAATTTATAAGCACTTAGACAGGGATTTATTTTATATCGCTTATGTGAAACTATTTAACTCCCAGGCAGCGTTATATTTTAAATTCCACCACCTTATTTCTGATGCATGGAGCCTAAATATGATCATAAATGACGTGTTAAATACTTATAAGGCTTTAGTAAACCATGAATCTTTTTTGACTGAGCAAAAACCCTCTTATTTAAGTTACATTTTAGATGATATGGATTACTGCAATTCTCTTAAATATAAGGAAAGAGGAGTTTTTTGGGAAAAGCTATTTGAGACAATGCCCGAGTTTACTCTTTTTGATGAAAGAACGCGCGGGAAGAGAGATAGTCAGGCCAAAAGAAGGACAATAACTATGTCGAGTAATCTTTGTGAAAAAGTAAAACAATTTTCGGCGAGACATAATAGTTCTGGTTTTATAATCTTCTTCGCTGTTTTTGCCTTATATTTATCAAAAGTGACAGCTAAACATGACATTGTGATTGGGACACCAGTACTAAACAGGTCCAATCATCAACAAAGGAACACAGCGGGAATGTTTATCAGCAATATTCCATTTAGAATAACCATTGATCTTGAATGGGATTTTTTATCCTATCTTAATCATATTTCTAAGTCATGGAGGCTGTTATTGAAAAACCAGCGCTATCCTTATAAGGAAATTTTGAAAGAACTTAGGGCGAAGCATGGTTATTCAGGAGCTTTAAATGATGTTGCTTTTTCATATCAGATTTCCAAATTTGACATTGAAAATATGGATTTCGAAACCTTTTGGGATTTTAATGGTCATGAAATTAATACTTTATCCCTTAGCATAAGTGATTGGAAAAATGATGGAATGTTAAGATTTGATTACGATTACTTAATTGGAGCACTAAGCGATCAAGAAGTGGAGCAAGTTCATCATTATCTTGTAACGCTATTAATAGATGCAATTGCCAATCCATCCAAAGCATTGTTCCAACTTTCGCTGTTGTCCAGCCAGGAAAAAACAGCCCTAATCCATGAGCTTAACTTAACGAATTTAAATTATCCTAAAGAAAAAACAATCAACCAGTTATTCGAGGAGCAGGTGGAGAGAACACCTGAACGAATTGCTTTAATTGTCAATGCGAAAACGTTAACATACAAACAACTAAATGAACGTGCGAACCAGCTGGCCAGGGTACTCAGGCAGAAAGGTGTAAATTCAGATAGTATTGTTGGCCTTATGCTCAAGCGTTCCCCTGAACTGATGATCGGAATACTAGCCGTACTCAAAGCAGGAGGCGCCTATCTTCCCATAGACCCGCAATACCCAATTACCAGGATTGAAGATGTCTTACGAGATAGTAAGACCCATATGTTACTAACGAACGCCTCAAGTATTGAGGAAAAAGAAGTCACCGGATATTTAGAAAAAACATTGAACTTAGAGCAGATTGATCTAAATGATTCATCATTATACACAGGACCTTCTTCAAACCTGCTCAGGATTAATAAGCCAAATAACTTGGCCTATGTTATCTATACTTCAGGATCAACAGGTACTCCTAAGGGCGTTATGATCGAACACCGCTCGGTTAATAATTTAATTCATGCTCTCGGGAAGAACTTTTACTTCTTGGAACCAAGGGTGATCGTTTCCTTGACCACCGTGGCTTTTGATATCTTTGTAATGGAGACTCTTGTGCCCCTGTCCTATGGGTTATGTGTTATCCTGGCCAATGAAACTGAACAAAAAATTCCCAGCACCTTGTTTGATCTTATCAAGAAGTATAATATTGAAATGCTCCAGGCCACACCCTCAAAAATTCAGTCTTTGTTAAAAGATCCTAACTGTTCTGCGGGCTTGGTATACTTAAGGGATATTTTTATTGGAGGAGAACCGCTCCAGGAAGGCGTGTTAAAGAAATTACAAAAACTCGCTCCTTCTGCCAAACTTTACAATATGTATGGCCCTACTGAAACGACAGTATGGTCTATGTGTAAAGAAGTAACCCGGGAAGAACATGTAACCATCGGGCGGCCCATTGCCAATACTAAGATTTATATCCTTGATGAGGCCAAAGAGCCTGTGCCTAAGGGGGTAACCGGGGAGATTTATATTGGGGGAGAAGGGCTGGCTCGCGGATATCTGCATCGTAAAGATCTTACCCAAGAACGGTTTATGCCTGATCCCTTTTATGAAGGAGAAACCATCTACAAAACCGGGGATCTTGGACGCTGGACAGATGAAGGGGAGATCGAATGTTTAGGCCGCAATGATGATCAGGTCAAGGTTCGAGGTTTCCGCATTGAATTAAGGGAGATCGAAAAGTGTTTAACAGACCATGAATTAATCGAAGAAGCGGCTGTCATAACCCGTGAGGATGGGAACAAGAAAAGTTATCTTTGTGCCTATTTGGTAGCAAACCAGGCTTTATCCGCCTTGGATTTAAGATTATATTTAGAAAAACGTCTGCCGGACTACATGATTCCTGCAAAATTTGTTTGGCTGGACGCTATGCCTCTTACCCCTAACTTAAAGGTGGATAAAAAGAGCTTGCCTGATCCAATTTATCAAGGAGAGTTAGAAGATACAGAAAGGATACCCCCCAGAAACTCAACAGACGAAGAATTAGTTGGATTATGGTCTAAAGCATTAGATATAGAACATATCAGTATTGATGATAACTTTTTTCTGCTTGGCGGGGATTCTCTGGCGATTATCGAGGTGCTTACCGGGACATGGCTGCGGGAGTGGGACTTAAATGCTCAGGATTTTTACGATTATCCTACGGTTCGCCTCCTTTCAGATAAACTTAGGGGGGAAATAATTGGACAAGAGGATTCAGGTAAGTCAGATCTGGATTTTCCACGCCCTAAGGGTCACTTTGATGACCAGTCCCAAGACACAATGCCGGCTCTGAAAGGGAATGTACTTTTAACAGGAGTGACAGGTTTTTTAGGGATGCATTTACTTTGGGAGCTCTTGAATACTACTGCAGGAACAATTTACTGTTTGGTACGCGGTCAGGAGACTGAGCAGCGGTTTCAACGCTTATTTAAAAGCTATTTTTCTGGATCAGAGAAGTTTGACTTTAGCCGGGTAAAAATTATCAAGGGAGATGTTACTCAGAAACTGCTGGGACTATCCTCTGAAGACTATAAGGCGCTGGGAGAAAACGTATTAACCGTGATTCATGCGGCAGGGTTAGTTAAACATTATGGTGAATACTCAGAGTTCGAGAAGGCAAATGTGCAGGGAACCCAGGAAGTTATCAAATTCTGCCTGACGTTTGGAAGAACTTTGAATCACATATCGACCGTAAGTATTGCCGGAAATCGATTGCTGGGCGGGCCTACGGGCGGACGATTCAGTGAAACAGAACTATATATAGGCCAAAATTATCGCGACAATCTCTACATTCGAAGCAAATTTGAGGCAGAGGTTCAAGTTCTTCAAGCAATCTCCTCAGGACTGGAAGCAGCGATTTTCAGAGTAGGGATTTTGACGGGAAGATATTCAGATGGTCATTTCCAAGGAAATATTGAGGAGAACGCTTTTTATCAAAAATTAAAATCATTACTTGAACTGAAGGCTTTACCCCTTGATAAAGTAGATCAAGACTTGGAATTTACTCCGGTGGATTTCTGTGCTAAAGGGATTATCAAGATTATGAAGGCAAATACCCTGACAGGCCGGGTCTTTCACATGTTTAATCATAAGAAACTTGAGATGACTCAATTAATCGAGATCCTTTATGCTCAGGGCATAGATATTAAACTATTGGAGATGGAGGCATTTTATCAATTAATAGACCAGGAGCTGCCAACATTGAACTCGCTCAGCGGATTAGTTTTGGACCTTACCGAGGAGCGTCCAATAGACTCAGAATTGAGAATTAAGATTGAGAGTCATATCACGCAAACCTATTTGTCTCAAAACGGTTTTGAATGGCCGGATATTACCGAGGCATATATTAGGAGTATTTTGGGACATATGATAAAAGTTGGGTTTTTGCAACAAATTATTTGACCTTAACTGACCTTTGTACTAAAATATAGTTATTCGGCAAGAATATAATAAGTTTTAAGGCAGCCATTAATAAAAGTGAATAGGGGGAATTGTGAATGGGTTATCTCGTCCCAATGGTAGTAGAACAAACTAATCGTGGTGAGCGCTCCTATGATATTTACTCTCGTCTTTTGAAAGATCGCATAATTTTCCTTGGAGGAGCAATTGATGCTGATGTGGCAAATCTAATCGTAGCTCAAATGCTTTTCCTGGAAGCAGAAGATCCCGAAAAGGATATTAATCTGTATATTAACAGTCCTGGTGGTTCGATCACTGCTGGAATGGCTATTTATGATACTATGCAGTACATTCGCTCTGATGTCCGTACAATCTGTATCGGAATGGCTGCCAGTATGGGGGCTTTCCTGCTGGCAAGCGGGACAAAAGGAAAACGTGTTGCACTGCCTAATTCTGAAGTTTTGATCCACCAGCCTTTAATCGGTGGGGGCGGGCTTTCCGGACAAGCGACTGAGATTGAAATCCATGCTAAACAGTTGCTCAGAACTAAAGCCAAGATGAACAAAATTCTTGCCGAGAGAACCGGGCAGCCCATTGAAAAGGTTGAGAAGGATACAGATCGCGATTATTATATGACGGCTGAAGAAGCCAAAGAATATGGTCTTGTCGATCAGGTTCTGGAAAAACTCGATAATCTCTCTTTAGAAAAAAAATAAACAGGTGTATTATAAGGTCAAAACGCAAGGGCGGTTAATCGTTCTTGCGTTTTTGAATTATTTTAATCCACTCACTAAAAGTTAATAGGCAAGTGGAATAGTTGGACGGTTCTCCTATATAAATGAGCATAGAGAGTTTTTTATTATAAAGGGGAGGCGTAGCATGCGTAAAATCCGTAAAGGAGTGATACCGGCGGCCGGCTTGGGGACCCGCTTCTTACCGGCAACGAAAGCCCAACCCAAAGAGATGCTGCCGATTGTGGATAAACCAACCATTCAATACATTGTTGAAGAGGCTATTCAATCCGGAATTGAAGATATTATTATTGTGACAGGGCGGAATAAGCGAGCCATTGAAGATCATTTTGACCGTTCGATGGAGCTTGAGGTTTTTTTGGAAAAGAACTCTAAAGATGAACTGTTGGATTTAGTTCAGGATATCGCCCGGCTGGCAGATATTTATTACGTTCGGCAAAAGGAAGCATTAGGCTTGGGACATGCAATCTACAGCGCCCGGAAATTTATTGGTAACGAACCCTTTGCTGTTCTTTTAGGGGATGATGTTATTTATTCCGAAGTCCCCGCTTTACGGCAAATGATAAATCACTACCATCGCTATGGAGCGAGTATTGTAGGGGTTCAGGAGGTCCCTCTTGAGGATACTGTCAAATACGGGATCGTGGATGGAGAAAAGTTTGCGGACCGGCTTTATCGTGCCAAAAATATGGTGGAAAAACCCCCGTCGAAAGAGGCCCCGGAAACCCGCTTAGCTATCATGGGACGCTATATTTTAAATCCGGAAATCTTTGATATCTTAGAGCACCTGCCGGCCGGCAGGGGTGGTGAGATCCAGCTTACGGACGGTATTAAACAGCTGGGCCGGTATCAGGAAATATTAGCCTATGAATTTGAAGGCCGCCGGTATGATGTGGGAGATAAGCTTGGTTTTGTGGAAGCCACCGTTGATTACGCTTTACGGCGGGAAGACCTTTCAGAGGAATTATTTAAGTATCTTCGGAATTTGGTAGGAGATAAATAACAAGTAGAAGTCTGACTAAATATCTGCACTATACACAATAGATCTCTGAATTATTTTCAACAATGCTGCTTGATTATCGCGAATTATATGAACAGCAAGAAGGCTTTTGGCACTTTCTGAGTATAGGGAACGGAAAATGAACTCAACTCTACAGTTAAAACGACACCCTTTTCTCCTAATAATTGGTAAAATGCTTTCGTACCATAAAAAGACTAAAGGAGGGAAGAGACTAATGATACCACTAGACAAAAAGAGGATAGTGACCTTAGCAGGGACGTTGGTTCTTGCGGGCGCTGTTGTTGCCGCAGGGGTTTATGGCCCCAGCGTCTGGAAAGTTTTCAGGCAACAAAGCGCTATCACAGACCAGGTAGTCATTCAAACCCCAGCCGTCGATGAGGCTAATAGTATTAACGGCAGCAATGGCACGGTGTTGCCTGAGGGCACCGCTCCGCCTGCTGCACAGGGAACGGCACAAGGAGAAACGCAAGGAGAAGCCCAAACAACAACTACAGCACCTCCGGCCATTAATGCACCTCCACAGAGTGATACCGGAAATAAGAGCAAATATAAGGAACCGGACACTAAGCTGATCGACATGGCGCCGTCTATCAGTGGATACTTCGGAGAGGCTGCATTAAGCAACGATGCCAAAACCTTAGTCTTTGGCTCTGCATGGAATATCCATCAGTACGTAGATGGTTATCTCTACGGGCCGGCAGCAGGTCCTCAAATGAATGAAGAGGATATTAAAAAGTATATCGTATTTCACAAAACCTTACTGGACAAGCAGTACAAAAATGAAGCGAATGCCTCCAAAGCAGCGACCTTCACCGGGTACTTGGATGTCCTTTTGAACAGCGGGATCGATGCCTTTGATTCGAAGGATAAAACTCGAATCGAGCAGTTCCACCAAGGCATTCACGATTTCGATACCCATCTGATGCGTAATGATGCAAGTTCAAAAATCTACGGGGCGACGCCATTTGCAACCAAAAGGACATAATTCAGGCCTCAGTTGATGCAATACACATAGGAATGGAATGAAGTTCAGATGCAGTAGTATATATGGTAGTAAATTCACTGAATTATATCCATGGTGCAAATGGCTGCTCTTGAAGTTAAGAACTCATGATAGAATTTTATATAAAATGATCCATTATATTGGTTATTTAATGGATCGGCATTTCGCAGCGCAGAAGGGAGCATTGCCCGAAAAACATAAGTTTTTGAGTGGACTGTTTACGTCACAATTTAATAGGCAACAAAATCCAGTGACTGTGATCTTGTTTTTACAAGGTTGAACGCTGGTTGGGTTGTTGAAAAACTGAATAAGAATAAAGAAACAAGGCCGCCTGAAGAATGGACAGGCCTTGTATTTTTTTGATAAATATAATCTCAAATGTCTAACATCTTCTTCCTTTGGTCAAGATAGTAATAAAAATCATTTGAAGGAGATTTTGGTCTTTATGCGTAAAATGAATTATCTATTTGGAGCACTGGCTTTAGGTCTGGGTATACTGGTAGGGACACTAGGTGTGTCTTTACTCACGAATTCGGGTTCTCCAACGTCATTTATCTCCAAATTACGTGGCCAAGATAAGATACAAACAGTTTCAGGTACGGTAAGTAATCCTTTGCAAACTCCACCTGATACAAATCCGGTGGAAGATGGGCTGCCTGGAAAGGACACAACCGATAGTTTGGATGTAACGGAAAAAGATCATGATTCCCTTACCGGCAAAGAATCTCTCTTGGCGCAACAAATCATCACAGATTATAAGCAGAATATCGGGACTTTTTTCGGAGCTTGGAAATCCACAGACATAGCTGCCTTCCGTACGAAATTGGCTAAAGCATATACAGGAGATTTATTCGAAAAACATGCTCGCCGGGCGGAAGAATATTTAGTACAAGGGATAGGGCTGGACGTGAGTCAAATAGTCTTTGATCAGGTCGATGTAGAAAGTGTCTCTGATAACGCGGCCACATTGCGGGTGGATTACCGCTACACGGCCAGGGATTATAATCTTACCGACGGCGCTCCGGTCGGAGAGGCGCACGAACAGATCGTGCAGGTTCGTGTTAATCTGATAAAACAAAATTCCCGCTGGGTAATTACAGGAGAAAGTACAATTCAGTAGGGTAAAAGGGCTACGGTCAAAAAATGACTAAGTGGTCCTTTTTTTATATATCAGAGTAGCCTGCCATGCCGCTGCGCAGCACCATCAGAGGATGAAAAAGAGAGTGCTCCCGGGTCGGGCAGCTTCGCCCACATCCGTGCAAGATTAGTTAATTCGTGCGAAGACAGTGTCTTCGTACCGCGGCATTCCGAGGCTGGCCCACTCGCCGGTTCGGGACTTCGCCAAACCTCCGGGTAAT